>NZ_JBAGJZ010000041.1:0-80107 GCF_037034285.1 Streptomyces tyrfis
GACCTCGGACGGAGGCGACACCGGAGGCGGTGTCCCACCGGGCGGCGTGCCCGTCGCCGTGGCCGAGTTCTTGATCGAACCCGCGTCGACATCTGCCTGCGTCACCTCGTAGGAGGCCGTGCACGTCACACTCGCACCAGGGGCGAGGGAAGCGGTGCCAGCGGGGCAGACGACATCGGACAGCTTCCCGGACCCGGTGAACTCGCCCTCGTCCACCTTCACGTCCTTCAGCGTGACATTGCCGGTGTTCGTCACCACGAAGGCGTACTCGACCTTCTCACCGACGACCAGCTTGTCCGGCTGGCTGCTGGTGGCGGACTTCTTGACCGACACCGAAGGTGCTGGAGTCTGCGTAGGCACGGTCGCGGTCGAGGAAGCAGGTGGGCTGGTCGCACCGGTGTCGTTGGTCCCGGTCGCGGTCGCGGTATTCCTCACCGAACCGCCGTCCACATCCGCCTGAGTGACCGTGTGGGTCGCTGTGGACGTGCACGTGACCGAGGCACCTGGAGCCAGGCCCGGCGCCGGCGGCTTCGGGCAGGTCACGGTACCGAGCGCCGGATCGTTGACCGCGACCGACACAAGCGGTGTCGACCCGGTGTTGGTGACCGCGAACGAGTAGGCGATCGTGTCACCGAGTTTCGCTTGCTCCTGGTCGGCGGCCGGGGTAACCGTCGCGGTCTTCTTCAGCGACACCGAAGGTGCTGGGCACAGCACGCTCGGCCGAACCTGCGCGTCGAAACCTTCCGCTCCCGCACCGGACTTGACCTGCACGTCGATCGTGTTCAGGCCGGGCTGCCAGTTGTTCTTCAGCGTCGTCTTCGCGGCGTTCGCCGTCGTGAAGCCCGCGTAGTAATACATGCCGGTCTTCTGCCCGACGGGCGGCGGACCGGTCAACGTGGTTTGCGGCAGCCCTGTCGTCTGCTTGGACTGGGCGACACCGTTGACATACACCTCGGCCACGGCATTGTCGGCGAGGAAGTCCATGGACAGCGCGAACGCGGATGGACTGACAGACGGGGCGAGGTCGAACTGGTAGCGGTAGTACCAGTCACCGTTCTCGACGCCTTGGTCCGGTTTGGCCTTGGTCTGTTGTGAGATCCATTGCGCGTTGTTGTAGGGGCTGGGAGACCATATGGCTGGTGCCAGGCTGCCCACGTTGGCCGGGGCGAACGCTGCACCCGCAGGCGGAGGGGAGACCGAAGCAGTCGCTGGGAAGGGCCCAGCGACCTGCCAGTTCGCGTCCTTCGCGTTGTCAGCAAGGACGCCCCCGGTCGCAGCGTCGTAACCCGTGTTGAAGATATTCGGGTTTGTTGTACACGTGACAGTCGGCACCGCTGCCTGCGCAGGCGTCGGAGTCAACGCGGCGACGGTCAGGCCGAGCGCCGACGCCGTCAGCGCCAGCGCGCCCACTGCCGCTCCCGACCGGAGCCGCCGCGCCCGGTGTCGACCCGAGCGTCGAACTATTGCGGTCATTCAGCACCCCCCGGCGTCAGCCGCGATATGCCGCGGAGCGCGTGCGCACGTTGTGAAAGAGCCTTCTTCCGCCCCAGCGGTCCAGTGCCTGATCTGCGCGACGAAGACCGTCGGGTCGGCCGGGTCGAAGGGGTCACTGGCCGCCGCGTACGAGGCGGGGCGGTGAGCAGCGGGGGCGCGGCGGCGCTGAATCCCGTCAGCGTCGCCATGCCCACGAGTCCGGTGAGCGAGCGGCGCTTCCCGTGCTGCCCCCGGCGTACGGGTTTCACGTCCCGTGCGGGTTTGATGGCCATTCAGAATCCTCCCGGCTTCCGTCTGGGGCCGGGACGTCCATCCCCGTGCGCGCCCGCCGTCGTACCGGGCCTCGCATCGCCGTACGTCCCGGGGCGCGACGACGGCCACCGGGGTCGCCCAGCTCCCCGGGGCCCGCTCGTAACGACACGGAGCCGCCTGAGTCCATCCATTCCTGGCTACCTCTCCATATGAGACATCGAGCCATTCAATCCGTCAGATCCCCAGGGACACGGCACATGTGACGGTATGGGTACCTAAACCTAAGAAAGGAGTAAAGCACTCAACCAGCCATTCCGTACTAGTTGTCTTTTTCTGGGCAAATGCACTTCCTCGACCGCATTGGGCGCGGTCCGAGGTCACACGACCGGCGACGGGCCATCCGGGGAGGAGCTCTCGTAGACGGGCCGGTGACAGCCAGGACACGGCCGGCAGTCCTCGGGCTCATCCGTCGACGGCGCGTCGGGGCCGAGCAGCGGCACAATCCGGCTGAGGTTCTCCCCGGCTTCGGCCCACAGCGCCATCGGCCGCTCCGCGCGGCGCTCGAAGGCGACTTCCGGGTTGGCCCGCCCGCCACGAGACGGCGCCCGGCATAACCGCCGTCTTTCTCCTGCTCGCAGCCGTCGACCGGCCTCCCTCGAATGAGGTGACCCGTAGTGCCCGAGGTAGCAGTTGAAGGCCCAGACTCGAACCCGATCGGGGCACGGCCGCGCTCGCCTTCGCCGCGTTCCGGGAGTAGGGGCCTGAGGCCTCGACGTCCGCGACGAGGACATCGCCTGCCTCTCGCCGTTCGTCCGCCACCACATCAACGTGCTGGGCCGGGACTCCTGCCAACTTCCCGCCCTGTCCGGCGGTTGGCGTCCCCTGCGCGACCCGGACGCCACCGACGACAACGTGACGGTGGGGCAGGAGACTGGTCCGGTTTCCAGGGCTTTCCGGGGCATGTCCGCAGGTGCCGGCCCGCCCAGGAGCGCCGACGAAGACGGGTAGCACGACCCCTGCCCGTCTGCGACGGGTAGTTCCGGCCCCACCAGAACGCCGAGAAGTGGCTCCGCCAGGCGTTCGAGTGCCGGGCCGGTGGGTGGTCCGCGTACAAGCGCAGCCGGCGAGAAGAGGCCGTCAGAGGCTCGGGTGAACGGTCGTCCGCCCGTTCGGAGGGTGGGGCCAGAACTTTCCGTTCCTCCGGGGCCTGGACCCCGTTCAAGACACCCTGCCCAAGGCGAGAATGGCCAGTCCGCAGCAGAGGCGGTCGGGCCGGCACCCACGACTACGAGGTGGCCTCCGCGACGACGACATACAGCGTCACCGCGGCGAAGAAGGATCCCGTAGCGAGATGGTCAAGCCACCTCTGCGATGCCAGGGCGGGCAGGTAGCCCGCGGACACGGCGCGTTCGGTGTTGCGCTGAAGGCCGAGGACCTGGTCTGCGGCCTGGACATCGCGAAAGATCGAGGTGATCGGGACGACGGCCGGCACGGCGAATCCCGCATTCACCGCGAGCCCGGCCAGCTGACGGCCAATGATGCCGTTGCGTACGACCTTGTCCGTCACGTGGCGGGTGTAAGCACGTGAGACCTCGAGGTCGGGGTAGTCGATGGCCAGCGAATCCCAGTCGGGTTCGCCCATGACGAGTCTGCCGCCTGGGCGCAGGACACGCCGGGCCTCTGCAAGTGCCTGGGCCGGGTCCGCCACGTGCTGGAGCACGCGGTCGGTCCGGGCACGGTCGATGCTGCCGTCCTCGAACGGGAGCGTGTGGACGTCGCCCACCTCTACCTCGACCGCGGACAGATTTTCCGTACGCCTGCGTGCTTGCTCAACCATCTCCTGGCTGGAGTCGATGCCGATCACCCTGCCCGACGGGCTGACCGCCTTGGCGAGGGTGCTGAGATCTGTGCCCGGTCCGCAGCCCAGATCGAGTGCGGTCTCACCGGGCCGGGCATCCAGTGCGTCGAGCATGACGCTCTTGTAAGAACGCGCCGCTTCTGTCGCGGCCAGTTGGTCGAGGTAGCTGACCTCGTCAGGAACAGCGCTCTCGAACACGCGCCCGGACAGGCGGGCCATGGAGTGCGCCTCTCGCTCAAGCAGCTCCCGCCCGGCGGACGTGAGGCAGAACGGGCGTTGGCGGCCCCTTTTCTCCAAGGGCTTCACCAGCTGCTTCTCCTCCAGACGGGCCAAGGCTCCATAGAGGCTCCCGGGCCCGAGGCGGTGACCGGAGACCTGCTCGATGGCCGCGTTGATGGCGTACCCGTGCAGCGGTCCGTCGGTCAGCGCGCACAGCACGAGCATCTGGGCGTCGTTGGTGCGCATGGCTTCTCCAGCTGTGGTCGGCCTCCGGAATGCGTCCCCATAATGCTACACGGCGCGTAGTACGTGCAGCGTAGTATTCCGTAGCGGTGAAAACGACGGACGCCAACTGCGCGAGTGCCCGGCCTGGTTCCTTCGGTCCGGTACCACGGACGACGTCGGAGACCGCGACGGACCCAGCGGCGGACGTTCTCCGGCTTCTTGTGCCGGGGCTTCGCCAGCAGCACCAGCAGACTCGCGCCTTGCTCGCCGAGGTGGGTCAGAGCGGAGCGGCGGTACTCGTGCGCCGACGCCTCCCGCACCGCAGCCCTACGCCGCGCCCGAGCGGAACGCGCGGCGCGTGAGGCCGGAACGGCGGCCGCGGTCCCGCAGCCGGCGCCGCTGGGGAGGACCGCACGAGGGTGTGCGGGGTGTCAGGGGCGGCGGGCGAGGACGTCGTCGATGCGGGAGGCGTCGGCGACCCACGTTGCGGCGGCCGGTGCCATGAAGCCGAGCACGGTCTGGATGTCGTCCCGGCGCGCCGCGAGCGGCGGCGCCATCTGATAAGGAATCTGATAAGGAAGTGACATGCCGAAGTCGCGGAAGCGCCGCACAGCACGGCCCCGGGATCTGCGTAAGGATCTTCGCCGCCGCCTCGCGGACCCTTGAGCGAGCCGCGACCGAAGCGCCCCGGCTACGGACAGGTCTGGCCCGACGACGTCCTGATCGACGAGTTCGGTGAGGAAGGCGCAGCCTGGCTGCGGACCGAGCGTGGACTTGAGCGCGGCACCTGTCGCCGTTCGGGCATTCCAGCTGTCACCACCCTGGGGTTTTTTCGCTCTGGTTATTCACCAGCTTCTTATTCGCCAGCTTCGCTGGACCGGGGCTGCGACGGTGATCTCCGTGAGGCGGCTCCCGGGGGCGGGCTCCTTTTTGGGGCGCGGAGGAGATACGCGCGAAAGGGGACACTCCGTGACGCTGCGCTAAGGCCTGTTGCAGTGTGCTACAGGCAACGTGGCTGACCGTAGTTGGCCTGTGGAGGGAGATACGCCGGTAACTGACTCGCCGGAAGCAACTTTCGCGCCGAAACCCACGTCTGCCAGTGAGAACGGGACCGAACCCCACCGACCCATACATGAACGGAGCTTTCGGTGCTCATAGGACTGCTCACCGCCGTGGCAGCATCGATCTGTTATGGCACGGGCTCCGTCCTTCAGGCCGTCGGATCACGGAAGTCAGCCCGCCGGGAGGCCGCCGGGGGCAGCGTGACCCAGCACGGTGGCCCGAGCCTGTCGTCCACTGCGAAGGCGGCGATGACCTGGGAGTTCATCGTCGGGACCATCCTGGACTTCGTCGGCTTCGGGCTCGGCGCGCTGGCGGCGCGCCTCCTGCCGCTGTTCCTGTCGCAGACCGTGATCAGCGCCAACTTGGTGATCACGGCGGTGCTGAGCATCAAGCTTCTCGGCATCCGGCTCAACCGCGCCGAGTGGACCTCGATCGCTGTGGTCTGCTCCGCGCTGGTGCTTCTGGCGACGGCGGCGGGTCCGGAAGGCAGCGGCGACACCCCGATCTCCACACACTGGTGGCTGCTGGGGATCTCGCTGCTCCTGATCGTGGGCGGCACCGTGGTCGTACGCCTACTGGGGGCGCGCGCCGCGATCCTGGCCGGCCTGCTGTCCGGACTGGGCTTCGGCGCCCTCGGTGTCGGGGTCCGTGTGCTGAACGGCATCGACCCTTTCGACCTGGGAGCGCTGCTCTGCGACCCGGCGCTCTACGCGATCCTGGTGGCAGGCATCGGCGGCATGTACCTGCACACGGTCGCCCTGCAGATCGGCTCGGTCAACGGCGCCACCGCCGCGCTGGTCGTCGGCGAGACCGTCCTGCCGGGCATCATCGGCGTGCTGTGGCTCGGCGATGCCTCCCGTCCCGGCTTCGCCTGGGCGGCGATCACCGGGTTCGTGCTCGCCGTATCGGGCGCGGTGGCAGTGGCCTGGTTCGGGTCCCCGAAAGCGCACGGCAGCGGCCCTGCGGCGGCGCCCGTGACACCTGCCGAGGACGCCCGGACGCCCTCGGGGGCCTGACCCGGCACCAAATGCGCGAACTGCGCAGTCGCTTTCAGACGGTGCTGGTCGGTGCTGGGTTCTCGGGGAGTTGCCAGTTGCCGCCGCGGTCCTCCTTCGAGAGGCGCGCGGCGAGTTCGGGGATGTGCAGGAAGCAGGCCAGCGCAGTGGTGGCTTGGAAGGTGTCGATCGCGCGCTGGGTCATCGGCATGCCCAGGCGCAGCAGACGCGGGTTGACTTCGCCCTGGTCTCGTTGACGAAGGGACGCAGCATGCGGTCGTAGTTCGCCAGTGCGGTCGGCCGGTCGCCCGGGCGTCGGTTGATTTCCCCGGCCAGGACGTGGGCGCCGACCAGGTCGCCGGAGACGCCCATGCCGCTGTAGGGGGAGGCGCAGCGCCGACGCCCGGCGACGATTGGCACGACTGGTTCGCGGACAACACGCGCAGCTTCAGGCGCACCCTGCTGATGCGCCGGGACGGCGCACGGCTCCACGCCGGCAGCACCCCCACCGGCGACCTCGAACGGATCCGCCGCAAGATGGATTTCCTCGTGGCTTCCGGCGTCCCTGAGCGGGACGCGCAGATGGCGATGCTGGCCGCCGGCCGCTTCACGGTGGGCAGCGTCCTGGAAGAGCAGGCGGACACCGGCCCCGGTGACAGCGCGGATCTACCGGTCGACATGCCGGTGATCGATCACGAGTCGGCGTTCGAGGCGGGCCTCGCCCTCATCCTGAACGGCCTGGTGCACCGTACCGAGATGTAGAGAGTCGACTGGTCCCGCGGGTCAGGCGCCAGATGGGTGGGGAGATCCACCAACGGCTGTCCGATGCTGGAGAACACGGGGCCGGATATGCCGAGGCGGGCCCGTACGCGGAGGGCGGACGTGCCGCGTCCAAGGAGCCGGTTTTTGTTGAATGCGGCCCGCGCGTAGGTGAGTTTGGGCTTGTCGGCCGGGGGTTGCGGCGCTAACCCCCGGCCGTCGCATCGTGTGGCCCGACACCCGGACCCCCGTGCGTCAAGTCCTCGCGAATCCTCCTCCGCCCGCCCGCTGGCCGTCCCCGGCAGAGCGCGGGACGGAAATTCGCGAGAGCTCGACCAAGGCGCCTGCGGACCCGAATGTGTCTCCCCGTCACCACGCAACGCCTACAGAGGAGACGAGACACATGACCACCACGACGACCACGACGACCACAACGCCTACCGCCACCACGACGACCACGACCACGACCACGACGACTACGGACACACCGCCCGCCCCGTCCGTTCCCGGGACCCCGGCGACGCGGCGGTCCGACCGGGCCCTGCGGGCCGTGGTGCTCCTGCTTGGTGTGGGCTGCGTCGCCTGCGCGGTGCGCGAGCACCCGACGCTCACCGACCCGGTGACGACCGCGGCCGCGGTCGGTGCGGCGGCAATCGCAGCGGTCACGTGGCTGCGCCCTTCGTGACCCCGGCGGCCCGCCCGGCCTCGGGGGCCGGGCGGGCAGGCTCGGCTCCTCTCCGTCCCGGGCAGCCCTGAACTCAGTCCGGGCGAAGGCGGGGACGAACGTCGGCGCGTACGACATGTACGAATCCGTGCCGGGGCCCGTGCCGCGCCTCCCGCGCCCGCCCCGCGCTCCGCACCGCCGGGGAATACTCCTGCGCGAGCGCGGACAGCAGTACCACCACTGTCAGCTCGCCGAACAGCAGCGAGACCCGTCTGGAACTGCCACTCGGCTGGCCCACCACAGGCAACGCGACCGCGCGCACAACGAGTGGCCACCTCTGACCAACAACGACCCCAGTCCCTCCAAGAGCGGAACGCTCGAAGGCCGAGTCGGACACTGACCAACCTCAACAACCGGCGCCCGAAGAACAGGGGGCGGCCCCCTCGACGAGGCCGTGCTGCCCCACAGCCTCGCAGGCCGTATCCGTGGCGGGTGCCCGACTTCCCCCAGGGACCGGCCACCGCTTGACGGTTTGACTGCACGAGGCGTCTTCCCACCAGTCGGCGCACGCCGACAGGCGGTCCATGAGGTGCTGCTGTGCCGGGGCGAGTGGTGACCGGCTCTCCATGGCAAGTGGTAGACCCTCACCAGCCGCCCCGCCCTTCCCCGGCGCGGGGCGGCCGACGGAGTCAGGACCCTGCGGATGCCCTGCGGCAGTCATGGCCTTGCAGCCACAGGCTGCCCTCGGCCCAGCCGTTCCAGGAACCGACCCGGACCGGGCGGGCGGGGGTGTCGGGTACGCGAGCGCCCCGAAGGAGTCGCGGTGGTCGGTGCGCGTGAGCGGTGTCCCGCACGATCTCCCGGTCGTCCTCTGCTCGGTCAACGTGCAAACCCTTTGGTCGGAAGTCGCGGCGGTGCCGCTGTGGGCAAACCTGCGGCACCGCCCTGTCATCGTCAAGAGTGACCACGTCACTCACCGTCGCGTTCGCGTCAGTGTGGCTTGAGCGCGTCGTGCGTGTTTCTGTGCTGGATGGCGTTCCCGCAGCCCAGTGGTACATACCAAGTCGCGCGTGGGAGTCCTCACCGCCCTCTTCCGGACGAAATCTCCTCGTGTCGCGCGGGTCCGGGATCAGCTGGGTAGGGAGGAATCCGGTCGCTGACCCCACATGCCCCGACGAACCCGCACGGAGGAATCCGATGGCACTGCGCATACCCGGCCGGTACCTGGTCCTGGGATCCCTCCTCCTGCTCACGGCTGCGGGGTGCAGTTCCGGCGGCACCGACGCCTCCGGCGATCGAGGAGGAGACGAACTGACGGTGTGGCTGGCGGTCGACGCCAAGGAGAGCTGGCCGAAGCTGGTCGCCTCCGCCAACAGCCGGTTCGAGAAGGAGCACCCGGGGGTAGAGGTCGACGTCCAGTACCAGCAGTGGACGACGAAGAACCAGAAGCTCGATGCGGTCCTCGCCGGCCGGAACGTGCCCGACGTGGTGGAGATGGGCAACAGCGAGACCACCAACTACATCGTCAACGACACCTTCGCCCCGCTGGACCCGAAGGACTTCGAGCATTCCGGGGAGTGGCTGCCGGCGCTCGCCGACGCCTGCCGTCACGACGGCCGGACCTACTGTGTGCCGTACTACGCGGGCGCGCGGGTCGGCGTCTACCGCACCGACTACTTCCAGCAGGCGGGCATCACCCGGGCCCCGCGCACCTATCCCGAACTGATCGCGGGTCTCGACCGGTTGAAGGAGAAGTTCGGCCCGAAGGACCCCGGGTTCTCGGCGTTCTACATACCCGGGCGCTACTGGTCCGCCGCCATGGCCTTCGTCAAGGACGCCGGCGGCGAGATGGCGGTCGAGAAGGACGGCCGCTGGTACGGCGCCCTCTCCTCGCCGAAGTCGGTCGCCGGGCTCACCGTCTGGAAGAAGCTCCTGGACGACTACTACGTGGGGGACCGCGCCAAGGACAACGGTGACCAGCCGGCCGTCGTCGGGCAGGGCAAGGTCGGCGTCTTCTACGGAAACACCTGGGAGGCTCAGGCGGCCACCGACCCCAGGTCCGGCGGAGACCCCGGACTGAAGGGGAAGTTCGCCACCTTCGCCTTCCCCGGCCCGTCCGGGAAGCTGCTCCCGCCCTTCCTCGGCGGAAGCACCCTGGCCGTGCCCGCCAAGTCGGCGAACAAGGACCTCGCCACGGACTGGATCCGCATCTTCACCGACGAGAAGTCCCAGCGGCAGCTGATCGCCGCCAACACCCTGCCCAACAACACCCCCCAGCTCACCGAGGTCGCCGCCGACGGCGTCAACGGCCCGGCGGCCCAGGCGGCCACCCGTGGCTGGGTCACGCCCCTCGCCCCCGGCTGGACCTCGGTGGAGAAGTCCAACATCCTGCCGGAGATGCTGGAGCGCATCGCCACCGGCAAGGCGTCCGTCCAGGACGCCACGCGGGAGGCGGACCACCGGATCGACGCCGTGATCAATGAGCGCTGAGCCGGCCCGGCGCCGACTTCGCCCCCTGCTGCCCTACCTGCTGATCGCGCCGACGCTGCTGGCACTTCTGGTGGTCCTCGGCTATCCGCTGGTCGACATGACGACCCTGGCCTTCCAGGACATGACCCGCAGGGAATTGTTCAGCGGTGCGACGCCGCCCTGGGCCGGGCTGCGGCAGTTCCGGACGATCCTCGGCGACGAGTTCTTCTGGACGGTGGTGGCCCGCACCGTGCTGTTCACCGTTGTCTGCGTGACCCTGACGATGGCGCTCGGTCTGTTCACGGCCTTGCTGATGCGGCGGGCGTCGCCGTGGGTGCGGGCGGTGCTGGCCGGCATGCTCGTCGCCGTGTGGGCGATGCCGGTGATGGTGGCGTCGGCGATCTTCCGCTGGCTCTTCGACGCGGACTACGGCGTGGTCAACTGGCTGCTGTCGCAACTGCCCGGCGTGGACCTCGCCCGGCACAACTGGTTCACCGACCCCTGGCAGGGCTTCGCCGTGATCACCGCGGTCGTCGTCTGGGGTGCGCTGCCGTTCGCCGCCGTCACCCTGCAGGCGGCGCTCGCCCAGATCCCCCCGGAGATGGAGGAGGCGGCCCTTATCGACGGCGCGCGTCCCTCCCAGGTCCTGCGCCACATCACCTTGCCGGTCGTCAAGCCGGTGCTCGTGGTGGTCACCACCCTGATGGCCATCTGGGACTTCGGCGTCTTCAACCAGGTCTGGCTGATGCGCGGCGGGCAGCCCGAGCGTGAGTACTACTTGCTCGGCGTGTACTCGTTCATCGAGTCGTTCGCAGCCAACCGTTACAGCACCGGCGCGGCCATCGCCGTGGTCACCGTCGTCCTGCTGCTCGTCGGGGCCGTGGTCTACCTGCGGCAGATGCTGAAGCTGGGAGAGGCCGAATGAGAACGGGACAGCGACGAAGAACCCCGGCGGGACGGACCCGTCGCCGCTACGACGTCCTCGGTCTGGCCATGGCCGCCGTCGTCGGGTTCCCCGTCTACTGGATGGTCCTCACCGCGTTCCGGCCCGCGACCGAGATCCTCAGCCTGCCACCCGAGTTCTGGCCCCGGAATCCCACCCTCGCCAACTTCGCGCGGGCGATGGGCACGGAGACCTTCTGGCCCAACGTCCGTTCCAGTGTCGTCATCGGCGTCGGCACCGTCCTGGCCTCCCTGCTGGTCGGCACCCTCGCCGCATTCGCCCTGGCCCGTTTCCGCTTCGCCGGCCGCAAGGCGTTCGTCGTGGTCATCCTCACGGTCCAGATGATCCCGCTCGCGGCCCTCATCATCCCCGTCTACCTGCTGCTGAACGAAGCGGGCCTCACCGACAGCCTCGCCGGCGTCGTCCTCACCTACCTCGTCTTCACCCTGCCGTTCACGGTGTGGATGCTGCGTGGTTTCGTCGCGGCGGTCCCGGTGGAGCTCGAGGAGGCGGCGATGGTCGACGGCTGCGGAAGGATCGGCGCGTTCGTCCGCATCGTCCTGCCGCTGCTCGCCCCCGGTCTGGTGGCCACCTCGGTCTTCGCGATGGTCCAGGCGTGGAACGAGTACGTCCTCGTCTATGTCCTGCTGTCCACTCCGGAGAAACAGACCCTCAGCATCTGGCTGGTCTCCTTCCAGACCAGCTTCGGCACCGACTACGGCGGGCTGATGGCCGGAGCCACGCTCACCGCCCTGCCCGTCGTGGTCTTCTTCCTCGTGCTCCAGCGCAAGATCGCCGCAGGGCTGGCCACCGGAGCGGTCAAGGGCTGAGCCCCGGACCGCCCCCGGACGAGTTGCACCAGGGGTTGCATCCGCCGTTGGCCGCACCGGGGAGCCGGAGGGCGCACCGCCGGTACTGCCGGAGGCGTGAACCCCCTTTCCGCCGGTTCGCTCCGGGCGGCGCGGCGGTTCTGCCCGCCGTCCTGACTCCAGCACGTCCTTCAGGCGTCTTACCACCCCTTGTGCTGACGTCCAGTCACAAATATCCGGTATACGGCCTGTCCGCAGGACAGCACGGAGACCAGCATCAGGACGTCCGGTGCGCGGCGGCCCTTCCCCGACTACGTCCCGCGTCTGGAAGCCGCCCTCGCTACCGGTTGAAGGCCGCCCACCGGAACCCACTTGGACACCGACTCCGGCAAGGAGAACAACGACATGACCCGTCCCACCCGCAAGCGCCTCATCGCCGCCGTTCTCGCCACCGCCACCGCCACCGCCGCCGTCCTCGCGATCCCCACGGCCGCGGCGCACGCCACCACCACGGCCGAGGGCGTTGTCACGTTGGCTGACCGGCCTGGGATGGTCTTGGAGTTAGTCGTGCTGGGGAGGGGTTCGCTCGTGTCGTCCGCGCCGCCGTCGTACAAGGGGCACCGGTACCCGGTCGAGGTCATCGCGCACTGCGTGTGGTTGTGCTTCCGCTTCCCGCTCAGCTTCCGCGAGGTCGAGGAACTGATGCTCGAGCGCGGTGTGCTCGTCTCCCACGAGACCGTCCGCCGCTGGTGCGTGAAGTTCGGCCAGGCCTAGCCAAGGGCCTGCGCCGCCGGCGACCCCGGCCCGGCGACAAGTGGCATCTGGACGAGGTGGCAGGGACTCAAGAGGGAGACACTGCACGAGAGGTCGTTCTCGACGATGCGTCAGGCAAGGCTGGAGATCTTCCAGTGGCTGACCTACTACAACGCCCGCAGGCGACACAGCGCACTCAACTACCTCTCACCGGTGGACTTCGAACAACAGCATCTGCGAGCGGCTGAACTCTCAATCGCGGCATGAGCCCTTGTGTCCGCACTCCGGGGGACGCCTCAGCCGGGTGTGACACCCATGTGGCGGTCCGGGTTCAGGCTCAGGTTGGCTCATCAAGGTCCGGCTCTTCACTGAGCCGCTCGACGAGGAGCCAGGTCCGGATCCTTCCTTCACGACTGTCTTTGAGGGGCCGATCTCGTTGGCTGACGGACAGCTGGTCATCGGTGATCCAGTACCAAGATCCTGTCGACCACCCAGGTGGGCAGGCCGAGTAGGCCGCCGACGGCGGCGGCCTACTCGGGGTTGAGGCGTCCGACGTGGTCATCATGACCCGGCGCAACGACGGCGAACTGCAGCAGGTGCTCGACATGGCCGCCGAACTCGGCGTGCCGCGGGCCGGAACTGGCGCTGCCGTCGTACTCGGCACGCACCTCGTGGGGAACGTGGGGCGCTGCTTACGCGTGGTGCAGAGCCGAAAAACTCTCTGAAGGGAAAGTTGTCTTCTGGTCACCCAGCGTAAGAGCTCTGTAGGTCGCGGTTGCGGCCTCCTCAAGGTTCATGATGCGGCGGAACGCCATGCCGATGTCCTTGGCGTGCGCGGAGCAGCCGTGGTGGGACTGGATGACGCAGTTGTGCGTCTTCGCCTGCTCAGCTGTGGTGTCCGCGAGTTCGTCCGAACCGTTGGGGTTGTAGGGGACGGTGCCGATGGAGCGCACGTAGTACGCGTGGTCGAGGGACACGAGCCGGATCTTGTGACCGAGGGCATCGAGAAGGACGGTGTGTTGGGGATGGAGGTGTATCACGGCATTGACGTCCGGACGCTCCTGGTAGGTGCGCTGGTGCAGCTTCCATTCGCTGGAAGGGCGTTCGGCCCCGCCTGTGACGTCCCCGGCCAGGGTCATGCTCGTGAAGTCGTCCTTGCCGAGCCGGTCCAGCCAGGTGCCGGCGCCGGTGACGACGAAGGTGCCGCTGCCGGGCAGGCGCGCGGAGAGGTTGCCGCCGCTGGCCAGCACGAAGCCGCGTTCCACGGCCAGACGGCCTACCTCTGCGAGTTGGGTGAACAGGCCCTCGACTGTGGTGGGGTGTTTCATCGTTTTCCTCTGAGTATTTCAGGCCGTCACGGGTCTGGCGACGGGGCGGGTGAGGAGGGAGCGAGCGCTGTCGATGTCAGTTACCACGATGTTGACGAGCCCCGTCTCCAGCGCGGTGAACAAGGGAATGTGTTTCTCGATGCCGCCTGCGATCCCCACTCGGGTGGGGATCGCCCGCATGTGTTCCAAGGTCAGTCCGATGACACGCTTGTCGATCGGTCCGTCGACAGCTTCACCGTTCGCGTCGAAGAAGCGGGCGGAGGCGTCTCCGACAGCGCCGAGCTCCCGGAGAGTCGCGAACTCGGTCTCGGTGACCGAGCGGCGAAGAGCCTGGGCGACGCGGGCCGTGCTGCCGATGCCCACGACGAGAGCGTCGGCTGCGGCTGCGGCATCGAGAGTGCCCTGGACCTCGTCGAGCCCGCGGATGGCGGCGGCTGCCTCGGGGGTCGTCGCCAGTAGCGGGGCGGGTAGGTGGTATGCCGTGCCGCCGACGACGCGGGCGAGAGTGGTAGCCACCTCGTGTGGATTGGCTTCACTGGAGCGCCCGCCGCGGCTTCCCGCCAAGGGCACGACCTCGACGGCGCTGTCGGACTGATAACGCAGATGGGCGACGCTGGCCGCGACAGCCGTACTCATGCCGACCGCGACTCGCTGGACGTGCGGGAGGACCGAGGCGAGGGCCTCCGCCCCGGTCACGCCCAGCGACGAAGGTGACCGCTCCTCACCGGGCCCGAGGCTGGGGCACACCCACGCGCTCTGCAGGCCGAACCGGCGTACGAGGGCTGCCTCGATGTCGGCGAAGGGACGCTCGTCACTGTGAACGGTGATCTCAACGATGCCGGCGCGTCGGGCCTCGGCAAGGACTCTGGTCACCTTCACCCGGGACAGGCTGAGAAGCTCACCGATCTCGGCTTGGGTGAGACCGTGGTCGTAGTAGAGCCGGGCCGCCTTGCCGAGCAACGGATCGTGAGCATTTGTTCGCACGACTGCACCTCCGTTCATCATGATGCCCGGCCGCACTGCGGAGCGCAAGGCTGTCCGATGGATCTTCGATGGAGCACGGGCCGTTGCTGCCGCAAATCAGGAGGCTCTGCGCGAAGCCGGGAGAGTTGCCCGGCCCAGCCGCCCCGACGATGCACGAGACCGGTACTGCAGAGCCGCGCTCCGTGGGCGCCGGCGCCGGTGGTGCGCCGATGAATACGGGCGATGACGGAGCGGGCCGGCGCAAGCCGGTCGACTCCAAGGTGTGCGCCGTCACCCCCCGGGCGGCGTTCCCGGTCGCGGCCCACGACCCCTTCACCGGTACGGGTTGCCGCCTGTAAGCGTTCGCACCCGGCTGCGACGAAGGGGCACCACTCGCAATTTGGACATACTTGTCGAATACCGACAGGTGGTCGCCATACTCGCATCATGAAAGCGAAAGAAGCACCTTGACAGCGCGGGCGGCGGAGTCATGATGTTTGAGCACCGGTTCACCGAGTGTACAAATGTTCAGGCTCAAGGAGGAGTCTATGACGACGCAGGACGGCGTCGCGCAGCCGCAGAGCCGGTGGACGCATGCCCTTACGAACCAAGGAATCTCCCGGGTCCTGCTCTGGGGTTTCATCGCCCTCATGCTGTTCATGGTCGGCGACGGGATCGAACTCAGCTTCCTGTCGACCTACCTGGAGGAACGCGGGTTCAGTGGTGGTCAGGTCGCAGGGCTGTTCAGCGCTTACGGCATCGTCGTGGCGGTCGCCGCCTGGCTGGCCGGCGCACTGGCCGAGGCCTGGGGCCCGCGAAGGGTGATGCTCATCGGCGCGTGCCTGTGGATCGTGCTGGAACTCGCGTTCCTGACCCTCGGCGTCATGCAGGAGAACTACCCGGTGATGATCGCGACCTACGCGATTCGTGCCATCGGTTACCCGTTCTTCGCCTACGGATTTCTTGTCTGGGTCACCATGGAGACGCCCGATGCGGTCATGGGCAAAGCCGTCGGCTGGTACTGGTTCTTCAACGCCATGGGCCTGGGGGTCATCAGCGGGTACTTCGTGGCCGTCGCTGTCGAACCGCTGGGGGAACTGGCCACCCTGTGGTCGTCGCTGGTATTCGTCGCGGTCGCTGCCCTCATGATCGCAGTGCTGGTGAAGTCCCGGGCCGGCGCGCGCAGAGTCACCCGTGCGGAGACCATCGAGGGGCTCAAGCGCGGCATCACCATCATGAAGGAACGCCCGAAGGTCGGTGTCGGCGGCGCTGTCCGCCTCATCAACACGATCTCGTACTACTCGTTCGCCGTGTTCCTCAACGTGTACATGGTCAAGACGGTCGGCTTCAGCCAGTCGCAGTGGTCCTCGATCTGGGGCACCATGCTTGCGGCGAACGTGGCCGCGAACCTCATCTCCGGTTACGCCTCCGACCGGTTCGGCCGCATCAATGTCATCGCCTGGGGCGGCGGAGCTGCCACAGCGATCACCGTTCTCGGGTTCTACTACCTGCCGCAGGCGGTCGGTGCGAACTACGTCGTCGTCATGGCCCTGGGCATCGTCTACGGTCTCGCGCTGGGCATGTACGTCCCGCTGTCAGCCGTCGTCCCGCTCCTGGCTCCGCAGCACAAGGCGGCCGCAGTCGCGGTCCTGAATCTCGGTGCCGGCCTCAGCAACTTCGGGGGCCCGGCCGTGGCGGCGCTGGTCGGGCCGCTGGGTGTCGGGCCGGTTGTCTGGATTCTCGCGGCGCTCTACATCGTCGGGATCTTCCTCACCTTCCTCTTGCGTGAGGCGGGCGTCGAAGCCCCGGGGTACGGTCCACAGGTCGATCCAGCTCCCCCGGTGGCCACTCGGGTCGTCTCTGAATAACCCACGCAGACTGATCCGCTGGAGAACCCGAACGGGGAGAGTAGGTATCGATGAGAAGCCGAGTCCAGGCCGTGCTGGGCATCGACGCCGGCACGACGTCGGTGAAGTCCGTCGTCATCAGCACGACGGGTGACGTGCTCGGGGCCGCCAGATCGACGGTCCGTATCCGGCGGCCGCAACCGCACTACGCCGAGCAGGACATGGACGAGGTCTGGTCCGCTGTCGGGCAGACAGTCAGCGAGGCACTGGCCGAAGCCGGTGATGTCGAGCTGCTCGGGCTCAGCGTGACGGGCCAGGGCGACGGTGCGTGGCTCGTGGACGCCGGCGGACGTCCCGCCGGTCCAGCCGTACTGTGGCTGGACGGCAGAGCTGCCGAGCGGGTGGCTCGATGGGAGGCCGACGGGCGCGGGGAACTGGTCCGCTGCACGACGGGTTCGGCCCTGTTCCCGGGGGCCCTGCCCGTTCTCCTGGAAGAACTGCAGGACAGTGATCCCGGACTCCTCACCCGCGCGGCGACGCAGCTCAACTGCAAGGACTGGATCCGTTTCCAACTTACGGGAGTTGTGGGAACGGAGGCTTCCGAGGCCTCGCGCACCTACCTGGACGTTGCCACGGGGCGCTACTCTGAGGAGCTCATCGAAGGCCTGGGCCACGGCGGTTTCCGCCGGTTGTTGCCGCCCCTGTTCCCACCCGATGCGGTATGCGGCCGAGTGACGGAGAAAGCAGCGCGAGAGACCGGCCTGCCCGTCGGTCTGCCCGTCGCCACCGGCCTGGTCGACACACTGGCCGGCGGCGTCGGCCTGGGGGTCGTCGGGCCGGGCGAGGCGTACGCGATCCTCGGCACCACCGCGTTCGTCGGCGCCGTACAGGAGCAGGTCAGCGCGCCCGTCGACGTCCCGGTCATCACCCTCAACCTGGGGCAGGGCACGCAGGTCCTCGAATGCCTCGCCCCGATGAACGGCACCCCCAACCTCGACTGGGCGCGCGAGGCCACGGGCCTGGCCGGGCTGGAATGGTCACAGATCGAGGAACTCGTCACCGCCGTTCCGGCCGGGGCCGGGGGGGTGCTCTACCTGCCCTACGGGGGCGTAAGCGGTGAGCGAGCGCCCTTCGTGGACACCGCGGCCTCGGCGGCATGGCTGAACATCACCGTGCGCACCAGCCCGGGAGAACTGCTGCGCGCCGTGTACGAGGGCATCGCCCTGTCCCTGGGCGAATGCATGGACGTGCTGGGCATCAAGGCCGACGCGACGGTCCGGCTCTGCGGCGGTGGGGCGCAGTCGCCGGTCGTCTGTCAGATCGTCGCCGACGTGACCGGTCGCCGTATCGTCCGCTCCACTTTCGCCGAACTCGGCGCCCGCGGTGCGGGCGCGCTGGCCCTCGTTGCTGTCGGCGCGGCACCCGACCTTCCCGCCGCGCTGGCCCAGTTCGGCGACGACGCTCAGATCTTCGAGGCAGATCCCCGTCTGCGAGCCCTGCACGACGCCCAGGCCCGGGTGTTCCGCGACGTCCGCGACGCCGTGCGACGCCACTGGCCGGACCTGCGGGCGGTGCAGGCGGCCGCACACGCCGCCGACGCGAGCCCCGCGTCCGAACCCACGGCCGCCCTCCCCGCGGACGCACCCTCCGTAACCACCACCTGATCCCTGACTACGAAATCAAGGAAAATTCATGTCGAACCAGACCACCCACAGCGCCCGCCCGCTCCTGCTGGTCACCGCGCCCTTCGACCGAGCTCGAGCCGAGCTGCTCGAGGACGTCTTCGACGTCGAACTCGTCGAGCCCTCCCTGGCCGGCACATCGCTGGCGACCAGGGGACTCGACGAGCAGCTCGCCCGCGCGACCGCACTCGTGTGCGAGGTCGACGTCGTCGACGAAGCCACCTTGGACAAGGCACCTGAGCTGCGGGTCGTCGTGTCCTGCCGTGCAAACCCGGTCAACGTCGACGTGGAAGCGTGTACTGCACGCGAGATCGCCGTCCTGACTACCCCGGCCCGCAATGCCGACGTCACCGCGGATCTCGCCTTCACACTGCTTCTCATGACCGTTCGGCACACCGGCCGGGCCGAACGCTGGCTGCGCAGCGGTGCATGGAAGTCCGAGGACGTGTTCGAGCCCTACTCGACCTTTCGCGGGCTCGGGCTGTCCGGACGCACCCTCGGCATCCTCGGTGGTGGCGCCATCGGGCGCCGGATGATGCAGCGGGCCCGGGCCTTCGGCATGGATGTCGTCGTCTACGACCCGTTCCTCCCGTCCGACGCGTTCGGCGACCAGGCGCGCATCGTCGAACTCGACGAGGTGCTGTCCACGGCCGACATCGTCACCGTCCACGTCCCGCTGGCCGAGTCCACCATCGGGCTGATCGGTGACCGGGAGCTGCGGCTCATGCGTCCGGATGCCTACTTGGTGAATGCAGGGCGCGCCGCGGTGGTGGAGGAGGAAGCGCTCGTCAACGCGCTCGCCGAGGGGCGGATCGCCGGAGCCGGGCTCGACGTGTTCTGGACCGAGCCGGTCCCCGCCGACCATCCGCTGCTCAGCCTCGACAATGTCACCGTCACCCCTCACATCGGCGGCGCCTCCGACGACGTCGTGACCGAGCACTCCAAGATCGCCGAACGCGGCCTGCGCGCGTGGGTGGCGGGTGAGCGGCCCCCCGCGATCGCCAACCCCGCCGTGCTCGAGCCGACCACCGCACGCTAAGGCGCCCGCACCCGCTCACTTGCCGCAACGCAATGCCTCAGGAGGGCCAGACATGAGCGTCATCGAAGACGCCGGCACGACACCCGACCTCAGCCCGGCCGTTTCGGCTCTGCTCCAGGCCCCACCGCGGCTCCTCATCAACGGCGAGATGGTACCGGCTGACAAGGGCGGCACCATCCCCGTACTGAACCCCGCCACGGGCCGGCAGATCGCGACCGCAGCCGCGGCAGGAGTCACCGACGTGGACCGCGCCGTGCGGGCCGCGGCTGCCGCGATGGAACCCGGTTCGCCGTGGCGACGGATGTCCGCCCTCGACCGCGGCCGGATCATCGAGCGCTTCGCCGCTCTGCTCGAGGCCCACGCCGAAGAACTCGCCGACCTCGAGGCACTCGACGGCGGTAAGGTGCGCAGCTCCGCCCGCCAGAACGACGTGGAACTATCCATCAAGCACTTCGCGTACTTCGCGGGCTGGCCCAGCAAGATCGAGGGAAACACCATTCCGGTGTCCGTGCCCGACACCATGGTGCGGACCGAGCGGGAACCCGTTGGTGTCGTCGCGCAGATCATTCCGTGGAACTTCCCTCTTCTCATGGCGGCTTGGAAGATCGCGCCCGCCTTGGCCGCCGGGTGCGCGATCGTCCTCAAGCCTGCCGAGAACACCCCGCTCGTCGCGATCCGCCTGGGCCAACTGGGCCTCGAAGCCGGACTGCCCAACGGCGTTCTCAACATCCTCCCCGGCTACGGACCGGAAGCAGGCGAGGCACTCGTCGAACACCCACTCGTGGACAAGATCGCCTTCACGGGTTCCACCCGTGTCGGGATCCACCTGGCGCAGAAGGCGGCCGCACAGGTCAAGCGCGTAACGCTGGAACTCGGCGGGAAGAGTCCGAACATCATCTTCGCCGATTCTCCTGTCGAGGAGGCAGTGGCCGGCGCTGCATCGGCGATCTTCTCGAACTCCGGCCAGTCGTGCAGTGCCGGTTCACGCCTCTACGTCGAACGCTCCCGCTTCGACGACGTCGTGGGCGCCCTGTCCGAAAGGGCTGACAGCATGCGCGTCGGACCGGGGCTCGATCCGAGCACCGACCTCGGTCCGCTCATCAGTCGAACCCAGCTCGACCGAGTCCGCGGCTACATCGACGGCGCGCTCACCGGTGGCGCGACTGCCGCCGCCGGTGCAGTAGCCCTGGCTGGCGTCGACGCGGACGGATACTTCCTGCGTCCCACCGTTCTGACCGATGTCGACGACACAATGGCAGCGGTACGCGAGGAGATCTTCGGTCCCGTCGTCGTGGCCCAGCCCTTCGACTCCCTCGAGGAGATCGCGGCGCGCGGCAACGACTCACCCTACGGTCTCGCGGCCGGCATCTGGACACGTGACATCGCCCGCGCGAACCGCCTGGCGAAACTCCTCAGGGCGGGCACCGTCTACATCAACATGTACGGTGCCACTGATGCCGCAGCACCGTTCGGTGGATTCAAGACCTCAGGCTACGGCCGTGAGATGGGCCACGCGAACCTCGAATCATACCTCGAGACGAAGACGGTATGGACAAGCCTGTCGATGTGAGCGGCAACGTGCGGTCGACCCGGGTGCCGACCATGGTCCTCATGGACGACCGGCTGCGCCCTGGAGCCGTCGCACTGAACGTCACTCTCGGGGCGCTCGTCCAGGTGCTGGCACTGAGCACGTGGTACGCGACGTCAGCGGTGGCGCCGCAGCTGGCGCGGCACTGGAACCTCGACTCAGGCGAAGTCTCGTGGCTGACGAGCTGCGTCCTGCTCGGGTTCGCGGCCGGAGCGCTGGGACTGGGGCTGCTGCGCGTCGCCGACCGGGTACGCCCGGGCGTACTCCTGCCGCTGGGCTCGCTGATCGCTGCCGCGTGCACGGCGCTGCCTGCGGTTCTACCCATCGGATTCGCGCCGACCCTTGCTCTGCGCGTCCTCACGGGAATCGCTCTTGCGGCGGTGTATCCGCCGGGGATGAAGGCCGTCGCCTCATGGACCCTGGCCCGCCGCGGGTCGGCAGTCGCGCTGGTCGTGGCTTCCTTGACGTTGGGCAGCGCTCTTCCGCACGCACTCCGCACGCTGCCGTTGCCGGGCTGGCGAAGTGTCCTCCTCATCTCGGCGGTTGCCGCGACACTGGCAGCCGGGCTGGCGACGACGACTCGGACCGGCCCGCACACAAGCGAGACCGACACACTACGGATCGGTGCCGCCTGGCAGCTCTTCCGCAACAGGCGACAGCGGCTCGTCACCTTGGCGTATCTGGGCCATATGTGGGAGGTCTACGGCCTGTGGACATGGTCGGTCGCGTTGCTCGCCGCGTTGCCCGGTTCGGGGGGCCCTGTCCTCGGTGTCCCGGGATGGGGCCCGTTCCTGCTGATCGGCGTAGCCGGGGCCATCGGCTGCTTCGGCGCAGGTTCCGCAGCCGATCGGTGGGGCAGAGTCCATGTCACGACCGTAGTCGTCACCATCTCGGCCTGTTGCTGCCTCCTCGCACCAGCGTTGCCACTTCTTCCCGACATAGTGACTGCGGTGATGTTGATCGTTTGGGGGGCATCGGTGATCGGGGATTCACCGATGTACTCAGCGTTGCTTGCTGACTCCTCCGACCCGACCGCCGTGGGGACGGCCCTGACCGTGCAGATGGCGCTCGGATACTCTCTCGCGGCGGTACCGGTACTCCTGCTGCCGCACCTGGCCGCGCACGTCGGATGGCCCTGGGCCTTGCTCTCACTGGCGCCCGGACCACTGGCCAGTGCCTTGAGTCTCCGGAGACTGCAGAGGCTTGACCGGACCAGTTGAGGCCGGTGTGGTGTCTTGCCGTCCCCGCCGTCGGCCAGGACCGCGCCGTTCCACGGCGGAGGCGCTGATGCCCAGGTGAGCGGCGACCTCCGGATATCCCCAGAGCTGCTGGTCGTCGGCCATCGTGTCCTCCTCGTTCGTCGCTGATGAGCGTACGCAAGATCCGGATGGGCGGGCGTACGCCAAGACCGCCCCTGCCGGTCGGCGCGGGGCAGCCTTCTGCGGTTGCGGTCAGACCTCGGCGAGGCGGTTGGAGAGGTCGACCGCGACGAAAAGCTCCACCGGCTCGAAGCCGCGCACCGGTGCGCGCACGGCGACGTGCGCGCACCGGTGAACTCAGCCTCTGCGCACCGGAGCGCACCTCCCGCCCGGCCGCGATGCGGCGGGCACCCACCGGCCGCCCCTGAACCCGTTTCATGTGATCTGTCGCACATGCAGGGACCGTATAGCGCGCATTTAGGACTTCGGAGTGACCGTGGTCAAGGGGGCGCGTGATATGGGAGCGCGGCTCCGTCCAGCCCTCCCGGCGGCGGGACCGCACCCCGCACCGGGCCGCACCGCATGCCGCGAAGCGCACCACCAGGAGCGCGCGGCGCACCGCACCCCGCCGGATGGTGCGCGCACCGACCGCACCGGCGGCGCGCACCGCACCGGGTGCGCACCACCGCACCGGCGAAGCGCACCGAGCGCACCATGGCCGCGCACCACCGCACCGGAGTGGAGTCCACCGTGCGGAGTGGGCTCCACTCGGTGGACTCCACCGCACCCGGTGGCCGGACGGGGTGGACTCCACTCGATCCAGGGCACCGGGTGGGAGTGGATGGCGTCGCGGTGGGGGAGTGGACGCCATCCGGTCCACCGCCTACGGCGGGCCGTGCACCCCCCTTGTCCACCTCGCCACCTCCGACATCACTACCGAAAACGGGCGGCGCCCGGGGAGGAGAGATCTCCGTCCCTGGGCGGCGCCCCGGCCGGTCCGGATCAGGCCGCGACCGCCGGCCGCCCGGCGTAGGCGTCACCGTGGACGTCGGCGAGGAACTGGTGGACCTGGTCGACCTCCTGCACACACTCGATCAGGAACCCCGCCGCGATCCACGCGGAGGCGGTGCCGCCGCATGTGGCGCTGGTCACGGACAAACCCGCACGACAGGGGCCTAGTCGCGGAGGAATCGGACACCGGGTGTCGCTGACGGCTAGACGGAAGACAAGGGGGTGCTTCCGACGGTGGCTCCGACCCGTGCGCACATCCGCGTACGGGCCGGACGTTCACCGACCCGGCCCGCAGGCCGGGGGAAACCGAGGACACCGTGCCCGCTGATCTCACACTCGACCCCGCCCGCGAGCACCACGCCGCCCGTGACCGCCGGCCTTCCGAGGACGTCGAACAGGTCCCGCAGGCCCCCTCCATCGCCCCCTCCTCGGCTACTTCGCCCGCCGGGCGTATCTCCGCAGGTCAGCCTGAAGTCAAGGTCCGCCGACGCGTTCGACAACCCTCCTAGGTCGACACAGGTCTGGAAGCCGACCGGAGTGCGACGCAAGGAAGTGCTGAGGGCTCTGGGGATCTTCCAGCGGGCTACCGCCGATCAGCTCTGGCGGATGCTGCGCCCCGCCGACCGGCACGACCGGTGCACCAGGGACACCCTGAACGCGTTGAAGAAGACGGGCCTGGTCCGGGTGGAGACGCGACTGGAGTCGGGACACCAGCTGTGGGTGCTCACGGAGAAGGGCCACAAGGAAGCCAAGCTGCTGCTGCCGAAGAACGTGCGGATCTCCGCGCTGCGCAAGCTCCGGGTCGATGCCAAGGGCCGGCCGGTGAAGGACGACGGCTACGACGAACACGCCGCCGCCGTCACCTCGACCGCCGCGGTACTCACTGGGGCCGGGTACGGCACCCCGCTGTCCTGGCAGACGGAGATCGCCCACAAGCTCCCGTACGGGTACACCCAGTACGCCGATCTGACGATGCGCGCCCCGGGCGCCGGGGTGCCCGCGATGCTCCTGGAGGTCGACCGCGTCAACGAGCCCGTCGACGACCTGGTGGACAAGCTGCGCCGCTACACCGACTGGTTCGAGCTCCTGGCGCCAAAGGCCGACCCGATCAAGGAGAAGGCGGCCCGGGGAGCTGCGGTGCACGACTTCAGGCTGTGGTCGCGGATCTACCCGGCGATCGGGTGGGAGGGCTACCTGCCAGTGGCGTTCGTGTTCACGGGGAAGACCGCCGCGCAGCGCGAGAGCCGGATGCAGCGCCTGGAGCAGAGCGCCCGCCGCTACTTCGCCGGCACCCCGTACCCGTGGGCTCAGTTCACGGCCGTCGACTACCACCAGGCGGTGCCCGTGGTGGTCACCGAGCTGGAGCGGATCACCGCCGACCCGGCCGGGGCCGGGGGCAGGGTGTGGCGGCGGCTGGGCCGACAGGAGTGGCAGACGCTGAGCGAGGCCCTGGACAATCCCGACGGCGAGCGGCTGTACTAGGTTCAGCTCCGGGAGGCCCGTCGGCGGCAGGCGCAGCGCGAGGCCGCTCACCGGGAGGCGCAGCGGCCGGTGTGCACGCGGTGCGGCAACAAGTTCACCGTCGACCGCTGGCAGGAGACCGCACGGTTCTCGTGGCCCGGCGAGTGGGACCGGCTGTGCGGGCCGCGCGCGAAGGAGGTCACCGACCGCGCGGAGGCTGAGCGCGTCGCGCGCCGACAGGCGGAGGAAGCCGAACGCGCGGCGGGCGAAGCGGCGGCGGTGAAGCCGCGCAGCCGGTTCGGCATCGGGCGCCGCCGGTGGCCAGCCCCCCTCGGGCCGGGGTGGTTGTCGGTGGCGGCTGCGAGGCTGGCCGGATGAACGCCGATGACGAGCAGCCGCTGCGCGGCCGGGTGTACGGCTGTGACCACGACGACCCCCATCCCCACCCCGGGCCCGCTGCCGCACCAGACGTACGCCGCGCTTGTCGGCTGTCCGCTGGACGGGCTGCTGCTCGACATCACGGGCTGGCGGCCGGAAGTGATAGGCGACGGCGTCGCCCTGATGACCGAGCTGGGGCGGTGGCCCGGCGGCCGGGCGCTGTACGACCCGCGCCCTGACGACCCGCGCCCATCGGGCGGCCTGGGTGTGGTGTGCCGCTTCTACTACTCCGGCGACACGCCCTGACCCCGGCCGCCGGCCCCGGCGTCCGCCTGCCCTCGGTCAGTTGGCTGGCGGCCGCGAGGACCCGCAGGTCCTTCTGCAGTCCCTGCCGCTTGGTCGTGTCCATGGCATGGATCACGTCGTCAGTGATGTCATCGGCTCGGATAGCGTGCTGATGGAGGGCTTCGCAGAGACGGAAGTCGAGCTGTGCCCGGACTGCAGGGCGGGCCCGAGCCGGGAGAACGCCTGCGTCGGGGTCGGCCAGCCGATCCAGATGTGGCACACACCCGACTGCCCGCAGTGGCCCATCATGCAGATCGACTGGAAGGCAGGCTCCCAGCGCATCAAGGAGCAGGATGCGTGGGCCAAGGACGTCTTCCCGGCCGCGCATGAATGCCTGAAGCAGGCCGCCGCCGCGATGCCGCCGGACACTGCTGCCCAGCCGTTCGTCGCCGCGCTGACCGAGCCGGTCCAGGCGCAGGCCAACACCACCGGCTTCGTCGTCCTCCACGAGTGGGTGGAGATCCTGGAGCGGCACTTCCCGCCCCGACTGCCCGACCCCGACGACGTCGTCGAATAGCCCACGCCCTCACCACAAGGCAGCCTGCGGCCGTTGTCAGTGGGCGAGCAGAGAATCACCGGATGGCCCATGAACAGACGGAGGCCGGCGAGCCCGAGATCCTTGCTGTCTCCTTACGCACGTACCTGTCCGAGACCGGATTCTCCTTCAGCGGCCTGACCGGCAAGGAGGCGACCCAGTCCATCACCCGGGCGGTGGTGCAGTGGGTGGGAGCGTCAGGGTGGAGGTGCAGAACGGAGGCGCAGATGCGCTACATCGACCCGCCCCGCCTGAGGAGCGGAGGCTGCATTGCCTACTGGTCGCCGCCCTGGTCTGCCTACCTGGACCTTCGCATGATCCGCAAAGACGGCCCACCGATCGCCTGGAAATCGACCGCGCCGACGAGAGCACCGCCGTGGACAAGCTCCGAGACGAAGCACTCCGCGGGCGCCCCACGCTATGGATCCGCTGGCACGGAGCGCTGCGCGCCGAGCTCCCGGCCGGTGTGGCCCGTCTGCACCTGCCCGCGCGGTCCAGCAAATCACCGCTCCGGTACTCGCTGGCCCCGGTGACCGGCAACGAGGCGATCACCCTCGGTCCGCCCGTCACCCCCGAGGCCCGAGCGGACGCCCAGCGGTGGGACCAGCAGCGGATCGCGGACGAGAAACGTGCTGCTGCCCGCCCGCCCGCAGGAACCAGGCCCCACCCGCTGCTACTGGTGATCAGCACGCGGCTTGCGCGGGACTCCTAGTCCAGGCCGCGCCGCTGATCGGCTTCGGCGCGGGCAAGAAGAAGGTCTCCGTCGACCTGGACGCCGTCTCCCCGCACGTCCTGATCTCCGCAGGCACCGGCGGCGGCAAGTCGACCACCTGCGCTGCATCACCTGCCAGTTCATCCACAACGGCGCGCACGCGTTCGTCCTGGACTTCAAGCGGATCTCCCACACCTGGGCCCGCGGTGTGCCCGGCGTCACCTACTGCCGCGACATCGCCGACATCCACGACGCCCTGATCCGGCTCGCGCACGCGCCGACGCCGGGCGCAGCGACGCGAGCGGAGAGCGCCGGTCTTTTCCCCACCGCGTGCAGCTGCCTCCGGCCGACCTCGGGTGGGCGGGAATGGCCGCGTCGCTTGGCAATGCTGGTCAAGGCGCGCGTACGAGCTGTGTGCAAGGCGGGCCTGGCTCTGGGTGTGCCGGGCCGTGCTGCGTAGCGTGGGGAAACCTTGAAGGGTGTCCGTGACTTGCTGTCACGGACACCCCTCTCAGGTCCGGTTAGGTCCGGTTACCTCAGTTGTTGTGGCGTTGGCGCCTCCTGAGGGCGACGGCGAGGGAGAGGCCGCCGAGGATGAGCAGCGTGCCGAGCGCGGCCGCGGAGAGCACGGTGGCGCCGGTGCGGGCGAGGATCCCGGACGATTGCGGGGCGGGCTGGGGGTTGTTGGGGGGCGGGACGTTTCCGGACGGTGGGGTGTTGCCGGACGGGGGAACGTTGGTGGACTGCGGAGGAGTCTTCCCCGGCGGCACTGTGTGGTCGGTTTCGCAGCCCTTCTCGGTGTCGCAGGTGCCGTTCTTGTCGTCGGTGGTGACGACGTTGTGGAGCTGGCCGTCGCCGCCGCCGGTGACGGTCACGGAGTACGTGATGGTCGCCTTCTCGCCGGCGGGGAGGTCGCCCTTCCAGACGAGCTTGCCGTCCTTGACCTCAGCTGATCCGGTCGAGGCCTTCACGTCGTTGTTGTAGGTGGCGTCGTCGAGGACCTTGGACAGGTCGTCGGTGATGGTGGCGTCCTTGATGCTGGCCTTGCCGTGCTGGTTCACCGTGAGGGTGTAGGTGACCTTGTCACCGACCTGGACGGTGGAGCCGGTCTTCGGGTCGGAGGACTTGGAGAAGGTGTAGGCGCCGTAGGCGTGGTCGGTCTCGCAGCCCTTCTCGGTGTCGCAGGTGCCGTTCTTGTCGTCGGTGGTGACGACGTTGTGGAGCTGGCCGTCGCCGCCGCCGGTGACGGTCACGGAGTACGTGATGGTCGCCTTCTCGCCGGCGGGGAGGTCGCCCTTCCAGACGAGCTTGCCGTCCTTGACCTCAGCTGATCCGGTCGAGGCCTTCACGTCGTTGTTGTAGGTGGCGTCGTCGAGGACCTTGGACAGGTCGTCGGTGATGGTGGCGTCCTTGATGCTGGCCTTGCCGTGCTGGTTCACCGTGAGGGTGTAGGTGACCTTGTCACCGACCTGGACGGTGGAGCCGGTCTTCGGGTCGGAGGACTTGGAGAAGGTGTAGGCGCCGTAGGCGTGGTCGGTCTCGCAGCCCTTCTCGGTGTCGCAGGTGCCGTTCTTGTCGTCGGTGGTGACGACGTTGTGGAGCTGGCCGTCGCCGCCGCCGGTGACGGTCACGGAGTACGTGATGGTCGCCTTCTCGCCGGCGGGGAGGTCGCCCTTCCAGACGAGCTTGCCGTCCTTGACCTCAGCTGATCCGGTCGAGGCCTTCACGTCGTTGTTGTAGGTGGCGTCGTCGAGGACCTTGGACAGGTCGTCGGTCAACGCGATGCCGTGGACCGGGTACTTCGAGTCGTTGGCCACGGTCAGGTTGTAGGTGACCTTGTCACCGACCTGGACGGTGGAGCCGGATGGCGGGTCCGAGGTCTTCGACAGGGTCCACTCGCCCTGACGCGGATCGTTCTTGATCTTCCCCAGGTCGAGCAGGTAGGTGCCGCGGTCGACGCCAGCGGGATCGACGCTCACCTCGATCGGGTCCTTGAGGGGCAGGTACCCGGATGGTGTCGTGGTCTCGGTGAGCGTGTACGTGCCCCACGGGACACCGGTCAGGCGGAACTTCCCAGGCGCCGGGTCCTGATCGGCATCCGAACACCCCGCGTCGGTGCAGTCCGTGATCGTCCGGGGCCACCCGTCGGGTATCTTCTCACCGTCCTCGAGCACCGGGGCGAGGATCCACTCGGAGCCCGCGAGGAGGTCTCCGGTGCGGCTGTCAGTCTTCTGCCAGGCGATGTCCGGCAGGAGCTTCAGCCCGACGGCCGATGCCTCGGTCGGCAGGATCGGCTTTCCCGACGATGCTTCGACCCCGGCGACGGCGGTGTTGTTCCACGCGATGCCGTCGAGGCCGGCACTTGTGGTGGTGTTCGGGCCCGCTGCCTTGACGGCGAGCACGGTGTTCTCGGCGTCTCCAGGAGCGAAGACTCGGGACCCGAAGTCGATGCGCAGGGCAGTGACCGCTTCGTAGTCGCCGCCGGGCGGCGTGGCCGCCCAGTCGTTCTCGCAGCCGGCGGGTGCGCTGTCCACGGCGCCGCCGCCGGTGCCGGCGAGGTCGCCGCGGCAGGGGTTGGCGCTGGTGGAGTACCGCAAGGTCGCGCCTGTGGGCGCCTTGACCGGTTTGGTCAGGTGCACCGGGAACGCCGAACCCCGGGCGCCTTCGGCGCCGGGCAGGATCAGAGAGTCACCGACCTGCGGCAGCATGTCGTAGGCGACCACGTTGCGGATGTCCACCGATCCCGAGTTCGCGACACGGACGGTGTACTCGGCCTTGCCGGACAGGTCAGTGCTTCCAACACCGGGGGCGCCGATCGCATCAGCGTCGTGGACACCCTGCACCGTCTTGCTCGTGTTCACGCCGGGAACGGGGAGGACGTTGAAACTCGCGGAGGCCAGACACCCGACGGCGGCGGTGAGGTCGGTGGTCGGCCGCAGGTCTGCATCGACCATTTTTCCGAGCCCGCACTGCAGGTAGGTGTCCTGTACGCCCGGCCCGCCTTCGGCGCCGGTGAGAAGGTAGTCGTTCGTGTAGGCACCCGCGGGGACACCCTGCTTGACGCGGACCTGGAACCGCACGTAGGCGGTGCGGCCCAAGGTCGCGTTCGAGGTGACCTCGGCGTCCGGGAACGTCACGGTGACCCGTTGACGCCGTTCACCCAGGTAGTCGACCGTCTTGACTGCGATGTCCGGTTTGCCGAGCGCGGCTGCGAACGTCGCGTCTCCCGCGATCTGGAGCGAGTCCTCGACCATGGTGAGCGCGGCCGGGAGGTACTCGGACACGGTCGGGGTGAAGGTCGACGCGTCAAGGACTGCTTGGTCCGCGCTCCACCGCGACCGGTTCATCGCAAGATCGACGGTGAGCAGATCACCGGTCTGCGCCGAGGGGGTCGCGGGGCGGGAGCCTTCGGGGATCGCGGGATCGTACATCGACTTGACCGGTCGCAGCGTGAACGGGTTGGTCATGACCTGCCGGTAGCCGCAGATACCGGCGGCGCTGTCCGCCGTCTGTGGTTGGTACGGAAGGTACTGGCGTCCGCCTTCGAAGGTGATCACGTTCTTGACCGGGCAGTTCTCCACCGTGACATACCAGGGGTGGACGTCGGAGCGGTCCACGTCGAGGTTCGGGTTGTTGTACACCGTGTCAACGTTGCTGAACGGCACATGCTGGGAGGCACGGCCGTGGATGAAGAAGCTGCCACCACCGAACGGAGGGATCTCGGTGTCCACCTCGATCTTCGTGATCCACTCGCCTGCGGGCACCGGGGTGGGCGTACTGCCGTTGGTGCCGTCGCAGTAGCGTTTGGTGGTGTCACTCATCGACGAGCCCTCAGCGATCGTGCAGGATCCGGTACTGCCCGCGTTCGTCGTCCAGTTCACCTGCAACTCGGGAAGATACCGGTCCGCGGAGAACTGCAGATCCACGAACGCGGGGGTGGCGCAGTCGATGTCGTTGTCTTTGGTCGGCGAGGTCAGCGCGCAGGGCATCATGTCGGTGAATGTCCACCGGCCCGTGGTCGGCTCGGCCGAGGTGCCGCTCAGGGTATAGATGCTGTTGTTCTGGGTGTGCACGGTGCGGTAGAGGGGCGATCCGACCGCCCAGTCGTAGCCGGGCCTCTTCTCGACGCTCGCACCGGCGGCACCCTCGCGCAGGGCGTGCGAGGCGGAGCTGTCCGAAGAGAGCTTTTCGGAGGACTGGCCCCACGCGTTCGCGGTAGCCACGACCGAGTTCGTGACCGCGCTCGGGTCCGGGTCGGCGCTGAACTCTCCATTGGGGTAGATGATGGTCGCCTTCAGCGGCAAACCCGTCCAGCTCGTGCTGCCGGAGTACGGCACGCAGGCGTAGGGCGCGGCGTCGTTGATCGAGGAGCCCAGCCTCCAGGTGATGGTGTTCGTCGCCGCTTCGTACACGCCGCCGTGCGTGGCGCTCACGAACCGCGCCCCGGTGGGAAGAGTGTCGACCACGGTCAGGTTCTCAAGAGCCCGTGTTCCGGGCTCGGAGCAGACATCCGCCATCGTGCGGGCATACCCGTCGGAAGCACCCGATGAGGGGATCTGGGAGTCGTATCCCACCAGGATCGAATAGGTCACCTGCTGATCTACGTACGGGACGCTGGTCGGGGTGGACTTGACCTTGGAAACACCAAGGGAGATATCGGAGGTCACGGTCGTGGTCGCCGAATCCTTGACCGACGCCGTGCCAGTGGCCGCGAAGGTCACCTCCGGGGTGATCTTCGCCCCATCAGGCGTGACCGAGTTCGGCGGGGTGAGCGTGAAGGACACGGCGTCGGAGGTGCCAGTCGCCACGGTCGCCGGGAAGGTCCACACAAGCTTCCGGTCCGGGCCGGTACCGACGATCGTGGCCGCCCCGGGCACAACAACCCCGTTGATCTGCAGCGAACTCTGACTCGTCACCGTCAGAGGAACACCATCGGGAAACGCATCCGACGACGCCAGCGCCGTCGGTACCGGAACCGAGATCGTCGCGGCGTCACATGTGCCACTGCCGCTACACGTCCACTGCACCCGGAAAGACGCGCCCTGACCGGACTTCACCGTCTCCTGGACCGCCTCCACCGACACGTTCAGCGTGCCACCGGCGGCCTGGGCAGGCGTATGAACGAAGAGAACCGGCACAGCCAGTAGCAACGCGAGCACCGGCCTCAGCGCCGTACGCAGACAACCCCACCCCCCTTCGCGCGACATCATCCAAGGGCGTCGTCGCCCGGAGGTACGCGTGGCTATTCGCATCGAGGCCTCTCTCTCCCCTTTGTCCACCCCTGACCCTCGACCAGAGCGCAGCCACAGGAGTGGGCCTTGCCTCCAAAGCGAGGGCCTGCCCAGAGTGATCCGGCGTGCACTCCGGGCAAGCTATAGCACGTTCGTAGTGCTTATGGACGAAAATATGGAAATATCACCCGTATGGCGATCATTGGATACACGATCCTGCTCGTGACGACGCGTTCACCAACGGGCCCCGGCCTCGGCACATAGCGCTCCGGCAACGGTCGCCCGGGGCCGCCGTCTGCGGACTCGTCATGGCGCCCCCTGGAGCGGATGAGTCAGACCGCGGGAGGTGACCGCTTCCGCCCAGCAGTTCCTGCCGCTGCTGGACGACAGCATGCAGCTGTTGGACGACCGCGGCTTCGACACCGACGACTTCCTGGCCAAGGCCGCGGCCGCCGGTGCCCAACTGCTGGTCCGGCTCAAGGCAGCGCGCACCCCGGCCCGCTGGGCGCCGCTGCCCGACGGAACGCAACCTGACCCGGATCAGCGGGGCCCGGCTGCGGATCAACGACGCGCACACCGCCGTGACCACCGGCACCGTTCGGTCCTGCCCTTCCCCCAGCCGACGATGCCCGAGGACACCTGCCCGCTGTGCGGCCACTTGACGTGAAACTCGGGCAACTGCCCGCCCGTGTCGACAGCGCCCGTGGGGCTTGACTCCGGATCGTGAACATCCGGGATGGCGAGGCCGGTCCGGCCCGCCTCGTGACATGCTGTCAAGCAGGGCGACGCGCCCGGACAGAGATCATGACCAGGCTGATGTCGATGAAGGCCGGATCGTTGAAGGAGTCGATGCCGGCCTGCCACTCCTCCTCCGAGAGGAGTCCCGTGGATATCAGAGGATCGCGCATCTGGTTGATCATGAACGTCCAGTGGCGGTCACCCGCACCCCCCTGCCCGCACTGCATGATCCGGGCGGAGGCGGACAGGTCGGCCAGGCCGTTCCGCAGGGCGAGACCGGGCAGGGACCTCGCCCACCGCAAGTCCGCGCCGTGCATTCCCCAGAGCGTTCTGACGGCTCGGGTCATTTTGCTGAACTCCGGATAGGGCGACTCTCGATCATCGATGATCACGGGTTCCTCGGTCACAAGCCATCCACCAGGAGCGAGCCACTGAGCGGCGCGCCGATAGATCTCCTCCCGCTGGGGAAGGTGAACGAGCAGCGCACGTGTGTGGATCAGGTCGAAGGACTGCGGAGCGAAGTCGCACTCGAAGACGTCCTGCTCACTGATCGTGAGGTTGCGGAAGGCCCCCTGGTCGAGGAAGCGGGTGTCGAGGTCGACGGCGGTAGTGCGCCCCTCAGGACACATCCCGGCGAGCCAGTACGCGATCGATCCGGCGCCTGCCCCCAGCTCCAGACAGCGCCAGTTAGGCTGCACCGTGCAGTCGGTGAGCAGGCCGATGGTCTCGGGATCCAGCGCGTCCTCCAGGCGGCGAAGCCTCTCGAGTTCGCTGTGCACCTGATGCCCGATCGAACTCTCGTTGTACCCGTACGCGGGGTTTTGCAGCTGGTTGCTGGTCATCGTTCGGTGCTCCTTGCGTGTCGCGGCAGTCGGGTACGGCAATGCGGAAGTCATCTGATTCGGTGAGTCTGCGGTTGCGGATGAGTGCGCAGGCGATGCTGATGAAGGCGAGGAAGCGCTCAGCCTTGCGTCAGCTTCTGAGCGCGGAGAAGACGAGAGCCGGCAAGCGCCTGGCCTGCGGTGCGGCGACGAAGTGGGTGAGTCGTTCAAGAGTCGCGCGCCCGGTGCGACTCGTGGCGAAGTACGGCGGACGAGGTGAGAGCGACGGAGAACCGGCGAAGAGGCCACGTGGGGCCGGTGCGAAGGGTGCGCGGAGCACGGTCTTCTCAATCTCTCGCAACATGAAGGCGTTGTGCACGAATCCGGTGCCGCTGCCGACCGACTGCCGGGTGTGGCCGGGGTAGGAGCCCCAGGGGGTGTATCCGAGTAGGTACCCCACCCCTGGCCAGCAGTTGATGCCCAGGGTCCCGTAGCGCAGCGCGGCGACGGCGTCCCGGACCGCGGGGAATGCCGTCCTTTCCGTCCGTGGGTGGACGAGGACTGTGGCGCCCAGTGTCCCGGGCAGGACGTCGTTGGCGAAGTCGATCGCGCGGCGGAGAAACTTGCGCGGACTGTCGCCAGGAAGCTCGACCACCCCCAGGGCGCCGGCGAAGATCTCGGCCGTGATGAGCGGATCGTTCTGGTCGTGCAGTTCCGATACCAGGACGAGGCCTGTGGCACCGAGGATCTCGGCCTCCGGGTGACGGGCCAGGACTTCCGCCAGCCGGTTCTCGGTGCCGGGGTAGTAGCCGGCACGCGTCGGAAGCGCACGTGCGAGAAGGCGGATCTCGTCCAGCAGCCGCTGGGATCCGGTCCAGCCGGACGGCACGATGAGAACCTGACTGGCGACGCAGTTGTGGCCCGAGTTGTTCATCTTGCTGGTGACGATGTGCTCGGCCTGGAAACGAAAGTCTGCGTCACTCCAGTCTCCGGGTACGACGATGACGGGGCTGACTCCGCCCAGTTCGCTGGTGAAAGGCTTGGTGACCAAGGGAGTGTCTTCGCAGCGCCGCTGCTCGGCCAGACCGTCAGTGCCCCACACAATGGCGTCGTGGGTGCGGTCGCTTCCTGTCACATGAATGGAGTCCACACCCGGATGTGTGGCGAGGTACGCGCCCTCCGCCTCGCCTCCGTCGACGAACCGCAGCCAGTCGCGCTCGACGAACTCGCTGAAGATCTGCTCGAGGTGGGGCCGAAGGTAGGCGTTGACCGGGTGTGTCTTCGCCACGGGGACCTGACCATCGGTGTAGAGCTTGTGGAGAACGTCGAGCACGGTGATGGAGGCGACATTGCCGCCTCCGAGTACCAATGCGACGCCAGGCGGGCTCGCACCGCCACGGTATTCCTTTGCCGCGCCAGCCCGAACACTCTCGGGCGTGGCGCCCTCCTGTATCCGCACCTCGGCACGATGCCCGTTGAGCAGGATTCGGTCCCACCCCGTGGCGGGGAAGACATCGACCGCGACGCGTCCGTCACGGATGCGCACCGCGTGGGACTCCACCGGGTCCCTTCCCTTTGCTATACGACGCAGCACCTCAAGGCGGGCGTTGATGCCCTGGAGCAGGGCCCAAGGGCCGCCGGCCCAGTCCTCGGCCGCCCACGAGGAGTCCGGGGCGTAGCCCTTCGCGCGGGCTGCCATTGCGACCATGTCCGAGGCCACACCGAGGACCCTCGGTACGAGTCGTTCGAGCAGGGCGATGCGTTCCTCGAGTGGCGTGGCAGTCCATGAAGGGGCGTTTCGTCGCAGTGCGTGCACGGCCTCGTCCATGGCGGCCGCGCCCGGAACAGTCCTATCCACGACAGGCCGCCTCCCGGGCGCGCACCCGTTTTGCCACATACCCATGCCCGGCCGGAGTTCGCACGGGGAGCAGTATCATTTCCCCTCCTTGCACGACGTTTCCAGGAATTTCTGGATCTCTCCGCTCAATTCTTCCGGGCATTCGAGAGGCAGGAGATGGCCGGCGCGAGGGATCATGGCCGTCCGGGCGGACGGGAGCTCTTCCGAGAGCAGCCTCATGTATGTACGCGAAGCGATTCTGTCACTCTCCCCGGCCACTATCAGGACCGGAACCCTCCTCATGGCGGCGAGATTCGGCAGCGAGAACCTGGAGAGCAGTCCGAGCATGGTACTCAGCGTGTACGGCGGAGTGCTCGAAAGCATGGCCGAGAACTTGTATCGAGCACCCTTGGAAGCGTCAGCCCCGTAGAGGGGCCACCGCCAAGTACTGATCACCTTTATTACCCTCATCGCACCGCGTGCCATCAATCGGCCAAAATATCCGCGGCGCTCATTCCTCAGAGCGATTCTTGGCAGAGAAGGCAGAGCACGTTCCAGGAGGCGTCCTGGATACCCGCTCACCGAGCAGCGGAGATCCAGGCGGGATGCACTGACCAGGACCACGCCGACGATCTTCGAATCCGAACCGAACAGCGTCGGTTCAAGAGCGGCAAGCCTGAGGATGGCGGCACCTCCGGCCGAGTGCCCGACGAGAATCACAGGACCCGTCAGGGGGGAACTCCGGATGACGGCACCGAGATCTCCCGCGAGCCGATCGAGTGTGAGCTCCTCGTTTCCCAATGGGTTTTTCCCGTGTCCACGTTGGTCATAGGCGTACGACTCGTACCGGGCAAGGAGGCTGCGGACTTCACCCCAGTATGTTCCGTCAGCACCCAGTCCATGAACGAAAAGCAGGGAAGGTTTCGGAGTCATGAGCCAATCTCGCTTCCTGATCCGGATTTGCCGGATTCGCGGTATTGTCGGATGTCGAAGTCTGAAAGCTGAATTCTTGACAGCATTTTATGATGTGCCCTCACCGTCCAGGGCCAGACCATCAGACTCCCCTGGGAGTCGTGGTACCAGGATGCGCACCCGGACGAGAAGACCGTACCGGGCATGCCACTCCGCAGAAGTTCGTTGAATTTGTCCGAGGCTTCCTCGGTGGGTGAAATCTCCGCAACGGCACCGGATTCGAAGAGTTCGATCCAGTGGAGGACGTAATCTGACTGCGTCTCGGCGATGCGCATGACTGACTCGCTTGAGAACGGACTGTTCGGGCCGACGAGCATGAAGAAATTCGGGAAGCCCGGCAGTGCGACCGTCTTATACGCCTTGGGGCCGTCGGACCAGAAATCTTCAAGCGTTCTTCCGGATTTTCCGACTATTTTCATCGAACGCATGAAGGTATCTGCACGGAACCCCGTCGCGAAAACGATGACATCTATTTCCCTCTCTACGCCGTCACGGGTCAAGATCCCCCGTTCTGTGATCCTCTCGATCTCCTCACCGATTACTGTGACGTTGTCCTGCTGCACGACCCGGTAGAACCCGGAAGCCGCCACCAACCGCTTGCACATCGGGTTGTCGGGAGGCGTGAGAAGTCGCCGGAGCTCCCTGGAACGGACCCGCCTGAGGGACAATCGGCAGACCCCCGCGATCAGTTTCCGTTGCCAACCCGCTCTGACCACTGCCGCACTTATTGTTCCTTGGAAGAAAACCCGCCAGAAGCGATCTGCGAGCCAGCTGAAGCCCGGCACCACACGATGAAGTCTCTTCGTGATCGCGGAGTACCGTTGCGCGGGCTTCGGGAAGACCCACTGCGCGGTGCGCTGGAACAGATAGAGGTGCTCGGTCTCCGCGGCAAGTGCGCAGGTCATCTGCGTTCCTGTCGCTCCCGTGCCGATGATCGCGACGCGCTTCCCTCGCGTGTCCACCCCGCTCTCCCACTGAGCGGAGTGCGTCATGACCCCCCGGTAGGCGCTCTTCCCCTCCAACTCGGGCAGAGCCGGCTGCACGAGCAGCCCTGTGGCACATATCAGGAAGTCCCAACGCGACTCCACACCCCGGGACGTCCTTACTCTCCACTCCCCTGCGGTGAACCGGGCCTCTACTACCTCTTCCCCTAGTCTCAGATGAGGGCCGATCCCGTACATTTCCACCACCCTATTGAGGTATGAGAAGATCTCATCTCCTCGGGCGAAATAGGAATCCCAGTCAGGGTTCGGCGCGAACGAGAAGGAGTAGATCCTGCTCGGGACATCACATGAAACACCCGGATAGACGTTTTCTCGCCACACTCCTCCCACGGCCTCTCCTCTGTCGTATACGACAAAGTCGTCGATTCCGGCCCGCTTGAGCTTGGTTGCGAGGCAGATCCCGGAGACCCCGGCGCCGATGATCGCAATCCGGGCCTTTCGCCGGCCTCTCGTCACTTTCGCCCTCCGTCGTCGCGCGCTGACACGGTCAGTGATGTCGACAGCAGTTCCCGAGTCTGCTCCAGCACGGTTTGACGAGTCGCCTGTCGGATTCCGAACCACCGAGCGGCCTCACGAACATGGGGGTGCGGCTCGAACAGCAGCGACAATCCTGCGCGGTTCAGCACCTCGATGTCCGGCCAGGAGTTCCCCAGCGCATACGCGACACTCCAGTCCACTGCCCTGGGCTGTACCGCCTCCTCCAGTACAGCCCTTTTCCCTCCCGGCAGCGCAGGAGCCAGTTCTATATGGCCGGTGTACTGGCCCTCAGCGCGGACGAGTCGAGTTCCGCTCCCGGCATGGACGCCGAGGTCCCGGGCGACCAGACGCACGATCTCGTCCGGACTCCCGGAGACGAGAAGCGTGCGATACCCGGCCAGATGAAGTGTGTCGATCAGTGGCTTCGCATGGGGATATATGGATGTCTTCTCGCGCCGCCACACCTCCTCCGCCAGCTCCTGTATCGCAGACTCAGGCAGGCCGGCCAGCGTTTGTGCGTATTTTTCGTAGAGCGCGTACATGCTCGCGACGGAGCTGTGGGCATCCTGGTAAAGCCGTTCGAGGTCCTTCATCGCCACGGGGTTTATGAGCTTCGCGGCACGTTGGGATCCGAGCATGGACATCCCCAGCGCGGCGGGCGTGAGTGTGCCGTCCATATCCAGTAGCGCGATCTTCATCAGACTTCCCACTTCCTGATGCGGCGGCCCCTCGGCATCGAATAGTCACGCCTCGACTCACCGCTGAGCTGGGCGAGCCGCCTCAGCTTTTCCGGCGCGAGCGCGTGAAGGGCCGCGACGTACGGCACGTAGGCGGGGACGTTCACCACAGGACGTGGTCGGACCAGGGACTTGGCGATACTCCGTGCAACCTGCTCCGGTGTCGCCGCCGGGAAGATGTCGCTGAGCCGCGACATTCTCCGGGAAGACACGTGACGGAAGAAATTCGTACCAGCCACCGCTCCGGGGCGCACTACCGTCACATCGACGGAGGTGTGGGCGAGTTCCAGGCGCAGTATCTGGCTGTACGCCTCCGCTGCCGCCTTGGCCGCGGCATACGCTGCAGCGGGGCCGCGGACGTAGACGCTCCCTGCCAGAGAGCCCATCGTAATGATCTGCCCGCCCTCGCCGGCAAGCATCAAAGGAACCACCGCGCGGGTCGCATGAACCATGGCGTCAAAGCTGGTCCGCATGGTGCGTTCGATGTCGTCGTCACTCATGTCGGCGTCGTCCACCCAGCGGCTGTACGCCGCATTGTTCACGAGTATGTCAACACGCCCATGGCGGCTGTGCGAAGCGGATATCCATGCCTCCAGGGCGTGCCGGTCGGTTACGTCCACCTGCTCGAAGTGGAAGGACCCGAGTGGTGCCGTGGAGCGCACGGCCTCGATGTCGCTCCTCGATATGTCACAGACATGAACAATCGCGCCATGCTCGGCCAGCAGGCGTGCCACGGCCCAACCGATGCCTTGGGCTCCTCCGGTAACGAGGCAGACCGCGCTGGCCAGACGGTCACGCAGGATCTTGTTCTGTCGGGATGTCATCTCCACTCCTTCAGTCAGACCTTGGCGACGGGCGTTCAGGTTCCGGGCAGCCGCGGTCCTCCCGGCCTGCCGGTGGTTGTGGCTCAACCCGGCCGTCGACCGGAGACGGGGCCGGTACGGGTCGTCGGCTCCGCGAAGGGATTTGGTATGCGCTTGACGATCTTTCTGGCCTGGACGGTACTTGTCAAGCGAAATGAGATGTTTATTCGATCATGGGCGATTTGGTAATAGATGCCCGTGTTTGGTGGGGTCGTTGGTCCAGACCTGGACGGCTATCTCGGGTGGTTTCGACCGTCAGACAAAGCGTTCCGGGTGGCGTTCACAAGCCTCGGCGAGGACGATGGCCCGCTGGTCCCTCACTCCCCAGGCGGCACTGAAGTGGAGGGCCGAGGCGGGGGCATGCAGGCCGATCCCGGAGTGCCGGTGCTCGTGATTGCAGTAGCTCGAACGCGTTTGTAGGTGCTGTCACGCTGTTGGGTTGCAGGTGCCTGACGGCGCGTCGTGGCCTGGTGGGGCCTCGGTCAGGTAGTCGTCGGCGGTCAGGCCGGGGTCGGCCAGGATGCCGAGGGCCGCGGCGTGCAGGGCCGCGCTGTCCTGGGGGGCCGAGGTGGCGGTGTAGATCGGGTCGCCGCCCGTCTCTATTCGGGCAAGAGTGTTGACGGATGCGGTCCGGCGGAGATGAACCCGCGAAGCCGAGAAGTCGGCAACCCGTGAGCCTGCCGCCGCAACCGCCCTCCTCTGGACACGGTGTGGATCCCCCTCCATAACCCGGACATCGTCGGCTTCGACGACGAAGGGGTCTGGGTCTCGCGCACCTCGACAACGGCCGGTTCGCGCAGGCCCGACTGGTATGCCGCAGGTTCGGGTACAACGACGCAAACGCTGGCGTGTCGGCCGCCCCCTTCGTCACCGACACCACCGATGACGGACGCGTCATCGTCGGCCTCGGCAGCCCGGGAATGTACGTGGCCCGAAACTTCTTCCGCCACTTCAGGACCCGATAGCCCTCCGCGGCCGCGTCACGAGCACCCCCGCGAACGGTATGCAGGAACCCGTCATCTCCGTGCAGGTCCGGATCTGCCTTCAACCTTCGCCTCGCGGTGACACGCCGGGCGGTACCGGGCCGACGCGGCGCCCAGCACGTGACCATCCCGTCCCTCGTCCCCCAGCAACCCCCGACACAACCCGCTACCGCCTGCCTGACACTCGCACATCGCGCTACCACGGACCATCCGGGACCTTTCCCCTCCTGCGGCGGGAAATGATCTTCAGAAGTGCGGGAACAGCAGCCTCAAATTCGATCCATAGCGGCTGGTCAGAGAATTGTGTCGGTTGACCACCACCAAGAAGACCCCAGTTCGTCTGGGGTCTTCTGCTGTTCCGAAGGTCTGTACGGGGCGTCCGGGCGTGGTTGCCGGAGGGGGGCGTCAGCTTCGGGTGGCGTACACGATGAGGTTGTCCACCGGGTGTCCCTGGGGGTCGAAGGCGCCGTCGCAGGTGATGAGGCGCAGAGCGCGTTGCCCGGTGGCGCCGTAGACCTTGTCCGTCGGGAACGCCTTCTTGCTGACGGTCTCCGTGCCGGTGACCCGGAAGTGGAGTTCGGCGCCGCGGTCGTTGCGGATCGCGATGTCCGCGCCCTTGGCGATCTTCTTCAGGTCGTGGAAGACGGCCTTCCCGAAGCGGGTGTCGTTGTGCCCGATGAGCACGGCGGCGCCGCGGTCGCCGGGGGACGGGTTGCCGGTGTACCAGCCGACGGTCATGCCCTGCTCGGCGGGCGGCACCTCCACGGTGCCGTCCGCGTTGAGGCCCAGCCGCATCACGTCGCTGTCCACCCCGATCGACGGGATGCTCAGATGGGTGGGACGGGCGGGGGCGCCCGGCTTCTCCGGCCCGTTCGCGTCGTCCGGGGCCGCGCCGTCGGCGGAGCCGGACGGTTGCCGGGCGGCCTGCGCGGCGCTCCCGTCGCTCCGGGCATCCGACGGGGCGTCCGCGCTCCCGGCGGAGCAGCCGGCGAGGGCGAGGCAGACCAGCACCGGAAGCGCGGCGCGCCGCAACGGCACGGGAGTGGGGAACATGGGGGCTCCAGGGCGGGAGAGGGGGGAGGGGAGGGTGTGAGGCGGGGGCGTCGACCGTCGCGGGGCGGCGCCACCGGTGTCGCGGCCCCGGGACCGGCGCCCTGTGGCGCCGGTCCCGGGGTGCGTTCTTCGTGACGCGCGGTCAGCCGCCGGGCGGGTCGGGCCGTGCGGGTCGGTCACCGGGCACGGCATGACACGGGGCGGTCAGGCGGCGCGTGCTGACGGCGCGTCGGCACGGGCGGCCGCGCACGGCCGTCCGCACGACGCGCCGGTGCCGGCGTGCGGCGGTCTCAGCGGCCCGGCTGGGCGGCGGTGCGCCGACGCAGTACGAGCGTGCCCGCGCCCGCCACCAGAAGGGCGGCCGCGGCCGACCCGGCCAGGACGGCGGTGTTGTCGTCGGAGGCGGCGACCGGCTGTTCGCCGGCGGCGACTCCGCCGCGCGGGGTGGTGCCGCGGGGCACCGGCGAGGGGTCGCCGAGCACGACCTTCCCGATGGGCTTGGACGCGTCCCTGATCAGGACCGGTTCCTCGGGCGTGCCCTTGCCGGCCGGGGTGCTGGTGACGGAGGCCACGGGCGTCGGCGTGTCGGCGAACGCGGCGGCGGACGGGACGAGTACCGCACCGGCCGCGACGGCGGCCAGAACGGCGGTACGCAGGATCGAGCGATGGCGCATACGGATGACTCCATTCCAGATCGGCCCCGGTGGCGTCCGGAGCGGGTCCGCACCGAACTGCCGGGGCACGACGACAGGCTGGCGTGGAGTTGTGAAGAAGCTGTCAGACCGGTGTCCTGATCGGATCAGGTCCGCCGCGTGTCCTTCCGCGGCGCGCCGGCCGCTCCCGTCGCCGCGTCCGTGTCGGCGCCCATGCCGCCGCCTGTATCGGCGCCCGGGTCCGGGTCCGGCGGGTCGGCCGGCAGGCGCAGTGCGAAGACCGACCCCCGTCCCTCGGCGCTCTTCACCGCGACGGATCCGCCGTGCGCCTCGACGAGTTTCCGCACGATCGCCAGGCCCAGCCCGCTGCCGCCGGTGCGGCGGCTGCGGGACTTCTCGGCGCGCCAGAAGCGGTCGAAGACATACGGCAGATCATCGGCCGCGATGCCGCTGCCCGTGTCGGCGACCTCCACCACCACGCGGTCCCCGGACTCGGAGACGTACGCGCGCAGGGTGACGCGGCCGCCCGCCGGGGTATGACGCACCGCGTTGGAGACCAGGTTGCCGACGGCCTGCCGCAGCCGGACCGGATCGGCCGTCAGCCGGGGCACGGGGGCGTCCGCGGCCGTCTTCCGGACCGTCAGGGCGACTCCGGCGGTCTCGGCCCGGCCCTGGTGGGCCGCGGCGACCTGGTCCAGCACGTCCTCGGCGCGTACCGGCTCGGGGTGCAGCCGCAGCACGCCCGCGTCGGCGTCGGCCAGGTCCTGGAGGTCGTCGATGATGTGCTGCAACTGCACGGCCTCCGTGTGGAGCGAGGCGATGAACGCCGGATCGGGCTCCGCCAGACCGTCCTGCGCCGCCTCCAGCCAGCCCCGGATGTTGCTCAGCGGGGTACGCAGCTCGTGGGCGACGTCGCTGACCATGTCCTTGCGCTGCTCCTCCAGCCGGGCGCGGTGCGCCGCCATGTCGTTGAAGGCCGCGGCGAGCCGCCCGATCTCGTTGCCGTCGGTGACCAGCACCGGCGCGGACTCCTCTCCGTCCCGCATCCGCTGCGCGGCGCCGGTCAGGTCCCGCAGCGGACGCACCAGCCGGGCGCCGGCGAGCATCGTGGCGCCGACCGTGAGCGCCAGGACGAGGGCCGCGGCGCCCGCGATCTTCGCGGTGTTCGCCGGGGAGAGCGCGAAGCCGGGCACGGTCGTGCTGTCCTCGTCGCCGATGAACAGCATCGCGGGCGAGGCCACATGGGAACTGAGCTGCTCCCGGCGGGCCGAGCCCACACAGGAGGCCGTGGCGCGCTCGTCGTCGTCGGTGCGCATGGTCGGGACGGGGGCGGCCGTCGTGTCGCCGCCCCGGATGACCAGCGTCGGTTCCGAGGCCTCCGCCCAGGACAGGTCCAGGTTGAGCCGCACGCTCGTCCGGCCCTGCCGTTTCAGACAGGCGTCGGCGAGCCGGTTGAGCGCGGCCAGCGCCTTCCGCTCGGTCGCGGTCGGCCGGTCCAGGCCGTCGGGCACGCACCGCGTGCCGTGCGTCTGCTCCGGATCGGCGCCGACCACCTCCACGCGCGGGCGACCGCTGGGCCCCTGGACCACGTCCGCCGCCACCCCCTGCCGGCTCAGGCACGCCGCCCTCCGCTCGGCGATCCGCTGCAACGCGGCGCGTTCGGACGCGGGCAGCCGGAACGGGCCGACCGCGCGCGGATCGACCCGGTCGGCCGCGGCGCCCGCCGGGGTCACCGGCTGCGACAGCGCCGTGTCCACGGACAGCGGGTCGACGATCGCCGACGCCTGGGGCGGCAGCGCGGGCGCGGACGCCGGCGTGGCGGAGTCCGCGAGCGGCGCGCGCTGCTCCGTGGTGAGCGCGATCCGCCGGCCGGTCCGCCGGGCCAGGTCGCGCACCGTGTCCTCGACGCCGTCCCAGGCGGGGTGGGTGGCCGCGTATCCCAGCAGAGTGTTGTAGATCCCGGCGTCGGCGGTGAGGTTGCGCCCCTGCTCCTGCCGGATGGCGCCGGACGTGGTCTGCACGGCGAGCCACGCGGTCGCGGCCACCGAACAGGCCGCCACCAGCGCTGACACGGTCAGCAGTCGGCCGAACAGGCTCTTGCGGAGCGGCAGTCGGTCCGGCCGCTCGCGGCGGCCCGCCGCCTCCCGCGCAGGGCGGCCCGGCACGGCGGGCTTCTGGCTACGACGGCGCACGCGACGTGCCCCTCGCCGGGTCGGTCAGCTTGTAGCCCACCCCGAAGACGGTGAGCAGTCGGGCGGGGCGGCGCGGCACGTGCTCGATCTTCTTCCGCAGGTTCATGATGTGCACGTCGACGGTCCGGAAGCTGATGTACCGGTCGAAGCCGTGGAGTTCCTCCAGGAGCCGCTGCCGGGAGAAGACCCGCTCCGGTTCGGCGGCCATGGCGGAGAGGATCCGGAACTCGCCGCGGGTGCACTCCACGGGCCGTCCCTCGACCGACACCTCGTGCCGGACCGGATCGACCGTCAGGGCGCCGACCCTGAGCACCTCGTCCGCGACCACGTCGGCGGCGACCGCCCCCCGGCGGCTGCGCCGCAGCAGCGTCCGTACCCGCGCCATCAGCTCGCGCGGGCTGTACGGCTTGGTCATGTAGTCGTCCGCGCCGAGGTCCAGACCCAGCAGCAGATCGTCCTCGGTGCTGCGGGCGGTCAGCATCAGCACCGGCAGCTCCCGGTGCTCGGCGCGGAGCACGCGGACCACGTCCAGTCCGTCCGCCCGGGGCATCATCACATCGAGCACCAGCAGATCGGGCTCCCGGTGACGGACCTCGGCGAGGGCGGCGAGCCCGTCCCCGACGACCGTCACCGAGTGGCCCTCGTGTTCGAGATAGCGGCGTATGAGCTCCGCCTGCTTCTCGTCGTCCTCCGCGACCATGACGTTTGCGCACACGCGGACGATCGTAGACGAGCGCCGACGCCCTCCCTCGGTCCCTCGCACGCCCCGGCCGGGGTCCGCGGTCCGGTCGGCACGTGCCGGGTCCCGCGACGCCGCAGGTATTTGTCAGACCACCCCCTAGCCGCGAAGCGCTATCGCGCGGACGCGACCACCGGATAGTGGTCGGAGAGGTTCGTGTACGTGTAGCTCCTGCCCCAGCTGGACACGGTCCAGGGCGCGGTCTGTTCCTTGACCACGGTGTTGGTCCACCCGGACGGCCTGACGTGCCCGGCGCGGTGCAGCACGTGGTCGAGGTCCTCGCGGGGGTCGTCCGGGTAGCGGTCGGCGGCGATCGAGTTCTCGGCGGTGTCGAACGAGTACGGGTGGCCGGTACGGGCGTCGGCCCCGGCCAGCCCCGCGTCGGCGAGCACGGACGCGTACTCGGCGGAGCGCGAGTCGACGTTGAAGTCACCGGCCACGATGACCTGTTCGGAGGCCGGGATGCGCTTGGCGTCGAGGAAGGCGTCGATCTGCCTGAACTGCAGGCTGCGCTTGGCGGCGGCCTCACCCGCCCCGCACCCGGGGTCGGTCGACTGGGTATGCGTCCCCACCACGTGCACCGGGGTGCCGTTGACGTTCAACTCCACATAGGCGAAGCCCTTGTTGGACCACCAGTCGCTGCCGCACGCGTCCTTGTAGACGAACTGCTCCTTGCGGACGACGGGCCACTTGCTCAGCACGGTGACGCCGCCGTCCTCCGGAGCGACGGCCGAGTACGACCCGCCGGTCGCGTCCCAGCCGCTCCTGCTCCGGCCCACCACGGGCGTCTGGTACGGATACTGCGCGGAGGCGTTGCGCAGCAGGGCGTCGGAGGCCGAGTTGTCGAACGCCTCCTGGAGCACCACGACGTCGTTGCCCTGGAAGAACGACGCCTTCGGTGTCTCCGCGGCCCGGTGGTCCTGCCCCCAGTTGGGGTAGAGCGTCTTGCTGAAGATGAACGCGTTGTACGTGAGGACGCGCAGCGACGGGGTGTCCGCCGCCGCTGCCTGCGGGGCGTTCGCGGTCAGCGCGGCGGCGGCCAGCGCGGTGGCCAGGGCCACACCGGAGGCACGGCGGATCGTGGGGTTCGGCACGGGTTCTCCCGGATGCGGAAGGGGGGTGGACGATTGCCGCCGCCCATCCAAGCAGGGCGAGTTACTCGTGGGTAGACAGTGGGCGCCGGGAGTCTTGCCACAGCCCCACGAACGGATGGCGGCGGGCGACGGGAGGCGATCGGGGGCGTCCCGGGCCCGCCGTGCCGGTCCGACGGGCGGTCACCGGGCCGTCCCCTGCCGGGCCGTCGGGCGTCCCGTGCTCCGCCACCTCCGCCGGGCCGCCGGGCCGCTGGGCGTCCCGTGCTCCGCCACCTCCGCCGGGCCGCTGGGTCGCTGGGCGTCCCGTGCACCGCCCCTCCGTTCCTCCGCCCCTCCGCCGGGCCGCCGCGGCGCGGACATCACGGCGGACTCCGGGGGATGTCCGGCCGGGTGACGCTAACGTTGAGCCGCACGGTGACAGCGGCGGTGCCGGGGAGGGCGCACCGCGCGGAACACCGGGAACGAGGAGTGCTCGACATGCTGGATCCCACGTCGGTGGCGGCGATCTCGGCGGTACTCGGTGCGATCGGCTCCGGAATGGCCAACGAGGCCGGAAAATGGGCCTGGGAGTCGACCGGCGGCGTCGTCCGCAGAATCGTCGGCCGGGAGGTCACCGCCCCCGTCGCCGCGGACGAACGCGACGACGTCGCGCTCATGGTGCACGAGCGCATCCGCACGGACCCGCGGCTCGCCGCCCGCTGGGCCGCCCTCACCGCACGGCTGCCCGACGGCCCGCGCCCGGTCGGGGCCGCGGGGTCCCATCTCCCCGCCTCCACCCGGTTCTTCACGGACCGCAAGGAGGCGATGAGGCAGCTCCACCGCGAGGCGTCCCGCCGGGCCGACGGGCGACCCCGGGTGGCCCTGGTGCACGGCCCCGACGGCATGGGCTCCAGCACCCTGGCCGCCCACTTCGGTTCGCGGCACGGCCGCCTCTTCCCGGACGGCCGGATCTACGCCGACCTGGGCGGCGGCGGGGCCGGGAGCGCCCGCGACATCGGCGCCGTGCTGCGCGTCCTGCTCCGCCAGCTCGGCGTGCCGGACGGGGACATGCCGCCCGCGACCGACCGCCTCGGCGAGTTCTTCCGGCACTGCGTGTCGGACCGGAGGCTCCTGGTCGTGCTGGACCACGCGCATTCCGCGGCACAGGTCAGGCCCTTCCTCGCCTCGGCGCCGGGGGTCTTCACCATCGTGGTCGCCAGGACCCCGTTCCCCGGTCTGGACGCTCTGCGGGTGCCCGTGGGCCCGCTGACCGACAAGGACGCGGTGCGGCTGCTCACCGAGATCACCGACAAGTCCGCCGTCGCCGCCGCCCGGGCCGCGCTGCCCTCGCTGCTGGCCCGATGCGGCGGATCCCCGTACGCGCTGCGGGCGGCGGCGGGCAGGCTCAGGACGTCCGTGCCGCCCGTGCCCTCCGCCCGGGCCGACGGCGACCCGGTGCAGGGGGCGGCGGAGGACGGCTACCGGTTGCTGGACCCCGCGGCCGCCCGGCTGTACCGGCTGATGGCGCTGCGCGGCTGGCCCGCCTTCGACGCCGCAGTGGCCGCCCGGACCGCCGGCCTGGACCCGGCCGCCGTCCCCGCTCTCCTCGACGGCCTCGCCGACGGGATGCTGCTGGAACGCGCCCTGGGCGCGAACGGCGACTGGCGCTACCACTACCGCCCCGGCGTCCGCGCCCACGCCGAGGCCGCGGCGATCCGGGAGGACGGAATCGCGGCCTGCTCCGCCGCCCTCACCCGCACCCTGCTGGCCTACGCCGACCGCGCGTCGGCCGCCGCCCACCAGGCGCTCCCCGAGAGCTGGCGCGTCCCGGCCCCCGCCGGCGACCGGGCCGGGCAGCAGCGGTACGAGGACCGGGGCGCCGCGCTCGAAGCGCTCCTCGCGGACCTGGGCAACCTGGTCGAGGCCGTCCGCTGCGCCGAGGAGTCGGGCGCCCCGGACATCGCCGTGCGCCTGTGCCGGGCCCTGTGGCCGACGCAGCTCAAGGCCGGACACCATGAGACGCTGCTGCCGGCCCTGCGCATCGGCGCCCGGCTGGCCGACGCCCATCTGCCGGACGGCGCCGACGCCGGAGCGCTGCACGCGCAACTCGCGCACACCCTCACCGAGTTGGGTCGGTGGGACGAGGCGGAGGCGGCGGCGTCCGCGGCGGCGCGGGCCGAGAAGTCGGCCGGCCACAAGCGGGGCCATGCCTCGGCCGTGGAGTCCCTGGGCCTGCTGAGGCTGCGTCAGTGGCGTTACCAGGAGGCGTACGAGTGCTTCGAGGAGGCCGGCGCCGTCCTGGACACGATGGACGCCCGGGACGAGGGCGTGGCCGATCTGCCGCGCGCCCGGGCCCTGCTGGAACGCCACCGCGGGCGGGCCCTGCGCGGGCTCGGGCGGGGCGAGGAGGCCCGGCGGCACCTGGAGACCGCGCTGAGCCGCTTCCGCGACAGCGGCGACACGTACAACACCGCCCGGGCGCTCACCGACCTCGCCGAGACCTGGCTGGAGGAGGACGACACCGACGCGGCGCTGCCCCTGATCGACGAGGCGATCGGGATCCTCGACGGACAGCGCGCCGAGTACCACGTGTCCCATCTCCGGCGGATGCGGGCGGGCTGCCTCGCCGGCTGAGCCGTCCCCCTCCTCACCCGCCGTGCTCCGGGGCGGGCAGCGGAGCGATCCGCACCCGATGCGACCGGTCGCCCGTCCACACGGTGAGCCCGTCGGACACCGCCCGTGCGAGCCGCCGCGCGGGCGGGGCCGCGTCGGGGCCCTCCGAGGCCAGCCAGGCGTGCAGGGCGGACGCGTACACGGCGGGATCCACGCCGGACGCCCCCGCCGCCCCGCCGCCCGGCTCGGCCGTCATCAGGAGCGGTTCCCCGTCGCGCACGCGCGCCACGCACGTGGACGGCCCGGTCGTGTAGGCCGCGACCGAGCACCCCTGGTGGCGGCGCAGCACCTCGGCGGTCCAGAGCGACGGCGACCCGAAGCGCGGGTCGTCGGGCGCGCCGTCCCGGAACACGACGTCGGCCAGGTCCAGTTGGTCCACGTCCCGGGTGTCCTCGTGCAGCGCGACATGGAGTTCCCCGCCGCGCTCCCGGCCCGGCACCGGGCGCGTGCCGGTCCGGCGGCTGATCGCGACCTCTCCCGGCCCCAGCACCCATGACCGCACGTGGAGGGGGACGGTGACCGTCGCCGGCTCGTGCCCCGGCAACGGCAGCGGCTTCAACGAGGCCGGACGGCCGGGCTCCGGCGCCCCCAGCATCGAGTAGAACAGCCGCCGCAGCCGTGCCGCGGACTCGCCCGGCACCGACGTGGTGAACTCGGCGGGCCCGGACAGCGGCCGGTGATCCCGGAGCAACGCCTCGATCTGCGCGACGAGCGACGCCCCGGGGTCGAGCTTCGGCGCCTCCCGCATGAAGGCGGAGATCGGCGCGTCCGGATCGAGGGCGGCGAGCGGCGCCGCGGCCAGCAGCACCGGAGTGCCCAGCGCGGCCGCGTAGAAGGTGACCGAGCCGTGGTCCCCGATCACCGCGTCGGCGGCCAGCAGGGCCTGCCGCCACCCCTCCAGCGGGTCGATCAGCGAGAGCCCGGCACGCCGGGCGCGGTCCAGCCAGGAACGCACCTGGCCGGGCCCGTGGCCGTGCCAGATGTTGGGGTGCAGCACGGCGGCGAACCGGTACTCGTCCACGGGGAACTCGGCGGCGACCCGGTCCAGGAGCGCCGCGACCACATCGCCGCCCGTCCCGTCGCCCGTCTCGTCGCCGTCGCCGAACAGCGAGTCGGAGTTCCAGGTCGAGTTGAGCAGCACCAGCCGCTGACCCGGCCGCACCCCGAGCGCCCGGCGGAAGCGCTCGCGGCGCGGCCGGGCGGCGAGCACGCGGTCGAAGCAGGGGTCACCGGCGAGCACGGCCGTCGGCGCCGCCTCCGGGCAGGCCAGGCGCAGGCGTTCGTACTGCTCGGGGTGGGAGAGCACGAGCGCGTCCGCGATCGGCGCGCCTCGCGAGAGCAGCCACTCCGGAGCGAGCCCGAAGACCCCGGCGGGCGCCCCCGACCCGGCGGCGTCCGGCGTGGCCAGCCGCTTGGTGTAGCCGACGCCGTGGGAGAGGACGGCTAACGTGCCGGAGAAGGCGTCCAGCCGGCCGCCGAAGCTGGCCGACACCGTCAGATCCACCCGGGTCTCGACCGCCTGCTCCCACGGCAGGACGGGCACCCCCGTGTCCGCCAGCAGCTCCGCCGTGCCGGCCATGAACGCCGAGGAGCCCGTGCAGGTGGCCAGCAACTGGACCCGCAGGTCGTCGTCGAACAGGGGCAGCACGTCGAGCAGCCGGGTCGCGGCGGTCACGTTGTGCACGACGAGGAGGACCCGCAGGCACTTCCCCCGGGTGACCCACCGCTCCGCGTCGTCCCCCACCGGCACCCGCACCCGCCGGGCCCGCCCGCACTCGGTCATCCGCGCACCGCTCATCCGCTCCGCTCACTCACTCCGGGTCGCCCACGCGAGGGGCCACGATAGTCAACCGGCGACGCCGGAACGGCACGGAGGCGCGCGCGGCCCTGCCGGACGGCCCGCGCGGGACGGGGCGGCGTCCCGCGCGGGCCCGGACTCCGGTGCGGGCGCGGGCGTCTGGCCGCCCGTCAGCGCGTCGCGTCCGCCAGCGCGCGGTCGGCGGCGGCGCGCGACTCGTGCCACAGCGTGGTGAGCGGCTCCCACACATGGACCCCGCCGGGCATGCCCACCGAGGACGCGGAGAACGTCACGCCCACATGGGACGGATCGGCCGCCACGGAGAGGCTCCTGACGACGTGTCCCTCGACGGCCCTCGGATCGGCCGTGCGCACCGCGGCGTACGCGGTCCCGCCGCGGGCGATGACGTAGGGGCCGCTGTCGGCGGGCGGAACGGGCTGCGCGGAGCCGTCCAGGCCCCGGAAGGTGACCGTGGGGATCCGGTCCACCGCGCAGGCCCGCCCGCCGTGGTTGGCGACGCTGAGCCGGGCGACGTTCCGCCGGCCGCCGGGGGCGGCCCGCACGTCGAGGTCCTTCTCCCGGCAGACACCGGTGCGGCGCGCGTCGGCGGCCGGCGCGGCGCCGGCCGCAGCCGACACCGAGGGGGCCGATGCCAGGGCGCCCGCGGCCAGGACGGGGACGAGAGCGGAGCGGAGGCGCATGGTGGTTCTCCCGGAAGGTCGATGGCCTGTGGATGCGGCCGGGCGGCCCGGCGACCGGGCACGGCCGCCACCGTCAGTGTGACCCGCGCCACCCGGCTTCCGCGACGGGGCGTGCCGCGCGATCCCGCGGTCGGTACCCGTACCCCGTACCCATATCCGCGTCCGTGCGCCCGCTCCTCCCTCGGCGAGGACTCAGCGGGCCCGGACCGTGGCGGTCATCTCACGGTCCGGTTGCAGGGTCAGCCCGGGGACCGGGGTGACGACACCGGGGTCCACCTCCAGGTCGAAACGGCGTGCCAGCACGGCCAGGACCAGCACCGCCTCGACCATCGCGAACCGCGTGCCCAGGCAGGCCCGGGGGCCGCCGCCGAACGGGAACCAGGCGTACTCCGCGATCTCGTCGCCGTGGTCGGCGTCCCAGCGCTCGGGGCGGAACTCCTCGGGCCGAGGGAACCAGCGCTCGTCCCGGTGCGTGGCCCACTGGCTGGCCCACACCCTGGTGCCCTCCGGCAGCGGGACGCCGCCGATGCTCGCCCCCGCCTTGGCGACCCCGGTGACCAGCCAGATCGTCGGGTAGACGCGCAGGGTCTCCTTGATCACCGACTGGGTGTACGGCAGTCGGGCATAGTCGTCGAACTCCGGCTCCCGGCCGTCGAGCACCCGGTCCAGCTCCTCGGTCAGCGCCTCCCGCACCCGGGGGTTGCGGGACAGCAGGTACCAGGCCCACACCAGCGTCGAGCTGGTCGTCTCGTGGCCCGCGAGGTAGAGCGTGACCGTCTCGTCGCGGATCTCCCGGTCCGTGAGGCGCGCCCCCGTCTCGTCGACCGCGGTCAGCAGCCGGCTGAGCAGGTCGGGGCGTTCGTCCCCGCCGTCGCGACGGCAGTCGACGACCCGGCGCACCTCGGCGTCGATGACCGCGGCGGCCCTTCTGATCCTGGCCCGGCCCGGGGTCGGCACCCAGTCGGGCAGCACCGCGCCGATCCCGGCGAACTCCTTGCCGATCTCGTGCTGGGCCACGTCCATCGCCCGGCCCATCGCGTCGGCGTCCGCGGCGGTGTCGACGCCGAAGATGGTCCGGACCGCGATCCGCTGGGTCAGCGCCGCCATCGCGCGCTTGACGTCGACGCGTTCGCCGTCCGACCAGGAGTCCGCCAGCTCCGCCGCGCTGCCCGCCATGGTCGCCGCGTACGAACGGACCTGCTTGGGGCGTACGGAGGGCTGGACCAGCGACCGCTTGCGCCGCCAGTCGGCGCCCCGGGCGATGATCACGCCGTTGCCCACCACCGTGCGGAAGGCGATGCCGAGCGCGGGCTGGTCGAAGCTGCGTTCCGTCTCGGCGAGCAGTTCGCCGATGTACCGCGGGTCCGCGACGTACACGCACCGGTTGGGGCCGAACCGCCAGGCGACCATGTCCCCGTGGTCGCGCAGCCGCTCGAAGAAGGCGAGGGGGTCCCTGCTGAAGCGCGGCAGGTTTCCGAGGAGCGGCAGCCCCCTCGGTCCGGGGACGATCGTGCGGCCTCGCGACGCGGCGCCGACGGCCGGTCCGGTCTCCGTGGACATGTGAGGTCTCCGCTCCCTTGTGACGCGCCCGGCCCGTGCCGGGCCGGCCGGACGGCGGGGGCGGGCGCACGACATGCGCATGCCCGATGGTCGTCCCGCGTGGTCATCTTCCGTGTGCGGCACGTGAGTTGTCGAGGGCGGGGAGCCGGCGGCGCGGGGGAGCGGGACGGGAGGGAGGCGGCGTGCCGGGGCGCCGCTCGCGCCGTACGGGTACGACGACGGCCCCCGGTCCGGCGTGGAGCCGGTCCGGGGGCCGTGCGGAGGCCCGGGGCGGGCGCCCGCCCGGCGGTACGGGCCGGGCGACGCCCCGCGTTCGGGCGGCCGCCGCCGCGGTCGGCGGTCAGGCGCCCGGCGGGAAGGCGTTCGGCGGGACCCGGGACGGGCGGCCGGAGCCACGGGTGAGGGAGTAGCCGAAGACGGCCGCGAGCGCGCCCAGCACCCCGCCGCCGACGGTCCACAGCCAGCGGTCGGTCCACCAGCCGGAGGCCCAGCCGTCCTCGGGCTCGCTGCCGAGCGAGACCCGGGCCGGCGCGGAGCCGCCGTTGGCGGCCGAGGAGCCCGACGCCTGCTCGACGGAGGACGCCCCGGGGACCAGCGGTTCGGCCAGCCTGCCGTCCACGTCCGCCGACCCGCCCTTGTCGACCGAGCCGACCTCGATCTCGGTCCGCACCGGAAGGCCGAGGTCCGCCGAGGGCAGGTCGACGACCGTGAGGCGTACGTAGTAGCTGCCCGGCAGCGGGTCGTCGGCCCACGGCTCGGACCACGCGCGGACCGTCCGCAGCACACAGGTGAGCTCGACCGACGACGCGTCGGGCGCCGCCTTCCCGGTCTGGCGCCCGTACATGCAGGCCTGGCGGCGCCGCAGCCCGTCGTACACGTCCACCTGCCAGGTCGACGCGCCGTGCCGGGCGGCGCTCTCCGGCAGGGTGACCTTGGCCTTCACCGTGGCCCGCTGCCCGGCGTCGGCGGGGAACACCCAGTACAGGTAGTCGCCCGTGGAGGCGTCGGCGGTGGCGCGCTGGTTCTGCTGGATCGCCGTCGCCGTGCGGAAGGTGGTGCCGGCCTCCGTGGGGCCGGCCGCGCCGTCCGCCGCGCTCGGGCTCGGGTCCGCCGACGGGTCGTCCGCCGCGGCGGCCCCCGCCGGCGTCAGCAGGGCGAGCCCGGTCAGCAGCGCACCCGCGAGTGCGCGAGTCGTACGCCTCATCAGTTGGTCCTCCAGACGGCGATGCGCCAGCGCGAGATCCAGCCCGTCACCAGTCCCGCGAGCAGCCCGGTGAGCGCCAGGACGCCCAGCAGCCACCAGCCGTGGCCGAGTCCGAACGCGGCGACGTCGGCCGCGTCGTCCGGAGCGTCCACCAGGTCCACGGTCAGCTCGACCGGCATGCCCGGCTCGGTCTTCACCGAGGCCGGAGCCGAGAAGGAGTTGCCGAGCTGGAGGCAGACCGTCTCGGCCGGGGGCTCGGCGCCGTCCTCGGCGGCGTCCTGCTCGGGCTTCGGGTAACGCAGCCCGGACGAGATCGCGTCGGTGCGGCCGGTGCCCGACTCCGACCCCCGGACGATCTCCCGCCCGTGCGTCGTCACGGCCCGCAGCAGCACGCCGTAGTCGTTGTTCACGGCACGGTCGGCGGAGACGCTGACCGAGGCCCGCAGCTCCTGACCGGGCCGCACGTCCACCCGGTACCAGCGGTGCTCGCCGATCCGCTGCCGGTCCGTGTACAGACCCGCCTTGAGCTCGGGCGCCTTGGAGCAGCGGTCCGCGCCCTCGGTCGCCACCGGAGTGACCGTCGGCTCGGCGGCCCGGTCGACCAACTGCTTGACGCGGCCGGAGAGTTCGTCGGCGTGCTGGACCGCGGTGTAGGTGCCGCCGGTGGCCTCGGCGATGCAGGTCAGCTGCTCGCGGATCTTCGTGTTCGGCACCAGGCCCAGGGTGTCGATGACCAGGTGGATGCCGCTGGCCGCGATGCCGCGCGCCACCTCGCACGGGTCCAGCGGACCGCAGGTGTCCTCGCCGTCCGTGATCAGCACGATCCGCCGGGTGGTGTCCCCGCCCTTGAGGTCGTCGACGGCGCCCTGCAGGGCCGGGCCGATCGGGGTCCAGCCGGTGGGGGCCAGGGTGGCCACCGCGGTCTTCGCCTCGGTGCGGTCCAACGGGCCGACCGGGTAGAGCTGCCGGGTGTCCTTGCACCCGACCTGCCGGTCGTCGCCGGGGTAGTTGGCGCCGAGCGTCCGGATGCCGAGCTCGACCTGCTCCGGAACCGCGTCCAGGACGTCGTTGAACGCCTGCTTCGCCGCGGCCATGCGGGACTGGCCGTCGATGTCGCGGGTCCGCATGGAACCGCTGACGTCGAGCACCAGCTCGACCTTCGGGGGCGCCTTGGTGGGGGTTTCGTCGGCCGCGGCGGGAAGTGCCGTACCGAGCCCGGCGGTCAGGGTGGCGAGCAGAATGCCCACCCCGACCGTCAGCCTTCTTCTTGTGATCATCGCCGGATACTATTGAAGATCGCTTCGCTTCCCCAAACCGGTGCGGAGGGGCCCCGGGAGCGCCCTGCTCCGTCGTGCGCGGAGCGGCCGGCCGGTGGCGCACGGCTCCCGCGACGGCCGCCGGGGGCAAGGGAGTTGCACCCGCACGGGTCCGGGGCGGAGGGGTGCGCGGCAGCTGGTTTCCGCTCTCCGCGCACTCCCGGGCAACGCCCGGCCCGCGGCGGCCGTTCCCCCCCCGTACTCCCGGCGACGCCCGGCTCACGCCGGCCGGGTTCCGCCCCACAGCGGGCCCGCCGCCCGCTCCAGCACCGACCCGACGCGTTCCCAGGTGGCCGAGTCGCGCGCGACGGCCGGCAGCCGGACGCCCTCGCCCGCGCCCCAGGCGGTGGCGATCGCGACCGGGTCCTCGCCCGTCGCCGCGCCGGCGGCCAGCGCGGCCGCGCCCAGGGCCACCGGTTCGCCCGGGGCGGGCACGACCAACGGCCGTCCGGACAGCCGCCGTACCGTCTCCACCCACCTGCGCCCCCGGGCGCCGCCGCCGATCAGACGCAGCGGCCGGGCCGCCACCGCGGGGTCGGCCGGGTCGAGGCCGCAGGCGCGCAGGAGTTCGTCCAGGGCCCGCAGGACGGCGACCACCGCGCCCTCGTAGGCGGCGCCCAGGAGCCGGCGCGGAGTGGTGTCGTGCCGGAGCCCGGTGAACAGACCGGAGGCGGCGGGCAGATCGGGGGTGCGTTCGCCGTCGAGAAAGGGCAGGCACACCGCCTCGCCCCCGGGCTCCGCGTCCTCACGGTCCAGCCCCAGCAGGGCGGCGACCTTGTCGACGGCGAGCGTGCAGTTGAGGGTGCAGGCCAGGGGGAGGTACGTGCCGTCCGTCGCCGCGAAACCGGAGAGCGCCGGTGACGCGGGCCGGGACCGGGAGGCCGCGAAGACCGTGCCCGAGGTGCCGAGGCTGAGCACCGGATGGTCCAGCAGCCCGGCTCCGCCCAGCCCCAGACCCACCGCGGCGCCCATGTTGTCCCCGCTGCCCGCGGCCACGGCGATCCCGGCGGGCAGGCCCAGCGCGTCGGCCGCTCCGGTGGTCAGCGAGCCGACGCGCGTCCCGCCGGTCGCGGCCACCTCCGGCAGCGACGCCGAGTCGAGGCCGAGGAGCCGGAGAATCCCGGGATCGTACGCACCGGTCGCGGTGGAGTACCAGCCGGTGCCCGAGGCGTCCCCCGGGTCGGTGGCCGCGACGCCCGAGAGGCGCTCGGTGAGGAAGTCGTGGGGGAGGCGCACGGCGGCGGCCGCGGCCGCGTTCCACGGCTCGTTCTCCCGCAGCCACCGCCACTTCGAGGCGGTGACCGAGGCCACCGGCACCGACCCGGTCCGCGCGGTCCACGCGCCGGGGCCGCCCAGCGCCGCCGTGAGGGCGGCGGCCTGCGGGGCGGAGCGGGTGTCGTTCCACAGCATCGCCGGACGCAGCGGACGCCCCGTCCGGTCGAGGACGACCAGACCGTGCTGCTGTCCGCAGACCGCGATGCCGGTCACGGCCGAGGCGGGGACCCGGGACTCCCGCAGCGCGTCGCCGACCGCCCGGCACAGCGCCCGCCACCACGTCTCCGGGTCGCTCTCGCGGGCCCCGGCCCCGCCGGAGACCGGGTGCGGCGCACGGCCGACGGCGAGCGGGCGTCCGGTGTCCGCGTCGGCGAGGACGGCCTTGGCCGACTGGGTGGAGCTGTCCACGCCGATGACGACGGCACGCGACATGGGCGGCCTCCTTCTGCTCCCGCGACGGGCGGCTGACGCGCGCGCCGGGCGGTTTTGATCGTAGGGAAGACGAAAGGCCGGGTCGAGCCCGGGACAGGGGGCGCTTGCGCCGCGCAGCAGCCGGGGCGGTCCGGTGGCGGGAGCGCGACGGGCCGCGGGGTTACGGCGCGGCGGGCGCGCGTGCATCATCAGTCATCGCTGTGAACAAATCCAGGCCGGGCCCGGACCCGGCCCGGGCCCCGACGGCACCGAAGGCGGCCAGACGATGACGACGGAACGCTTCACGCCCACCCCCGAGGACAGGTTCACCTTCGGTCTGTGGACGGTGGGCTGGCGGGGACGGGACCCGTTCGGCGACGCCACCCGGCCCGCGATCGACCCGGCCGAGTCCGTGCGGCGGCTCGCGGAACTCGGCGCGTACGGAGTGACGTTCCACGACGACGACCTCGTCCCGCCCGGGGCGTCGGACACCGAGCGGGAGGGGATCGTCAGGCGGTTCCGGCGGGCGCTGGACGCGGCCGGGCTCGTGGTCCCCATGGCGACGACGAACCTCTTCACCCATCCGGTGTTCAAGGACGGCGCGTTCACCGCCAACGACCGCGACGTACGCCGCTACGCGCTGCGCAAGACCCTGCGCAACATAGATCTGGCCGTCGAACTCGGCGCCACCACCTATGTGGCCTGGGGCGGCCGGGAGGGGGCGGAGTCCGGAGCGGCCAAGGACGTCCGGGCCGCTCTCGACCGGATGAAGGAGGCGTTCGACCTGCTCGGCGCCTATGTGACCGAGCAGGGCTACGACCTGCGGTTCGCCATCGAGCCCAAGCCGAACGAACCGCGCGGCGACATCCTGCTGCCGACCGTCGGGCACGCCCTCGCGTTCATCGAGCGGCTGGAACGCCCGGAGCTGTTCGGCGTCAACCCGGAGACCGGGCACGAGCAGATGGCCGGACTCAACTTCCCGCACGGCATCGCGCAGGCGCTCTGGGCGGGCAAGCTCTTCCACATCGACCTGAACGGCCAGTCCGGCATCAAGTACGACCAGGACCTGCGGTTCGGCGCGGGCGATCTGCGCCAGGCGTTCTGGCTCGTCGACCTGCTGGAGACGGCCGGTTACGCGGGCCCGCGCCACTTCGACTTCAAGCCGCCGCGGACCGAGGACCACGAGGGCGTCTGGGTCTCGGCGGCCGGCTGCATGCGCAACTATCTGATCCTCCGGGAACGCGCCGCCGCCTTCCGGGCCGACCCCGCCGTGCGGGAGGCGCTGCGCGCGTCCCGGCTCGACGAACTGGCGCGCCCGACCGCCGCCGACGGCCTGGCCGGGCTGCTCGCCGACCGTTCGGCGTTCGAGGAGTTCGACGTGGACGCGGCGGCGGAGCGGGGGATGGCGTTCGAGGCGCTGGACCAGCTGGCCCTGGACCATCTGCTCGGCGTCCGCTGACCCCGCGCACGGGGCGCCGACGCGGTGCGGCGGCCCCCCGGACCCCGGCCCGGAGACGGGGGAGGAGCCCGGCCCGGGGTGGGCCCGGCCCGCCCGTAGGGCCTGTCGCGCGGGGGGAGTCGGGGCGGCGCGCGGCCCTCGCCCCGGCTCCCGGACGGTTCAGCCGGTGGTCCGGCCCTCGGCGCACGCCGGCGGATCGGCCGGCGCCCGCGCCGGCACCCGCGCGACGCCCCCGACCCTCGTCGCCTCGCCCTCGTCGCGGACGGCCCGCGGCACCGCGCCGAGGCCGCTGCGGCGCACGGCGGCCTGGTCGACCTCGGCCCCGGGGGTGCGAGGCCGCGCTCGGTATCGGGCGGAGCCTATGGGATGCCCGGTACGCACCGACGTGCGATCCGCGCGCCCGGGAAGGCCCGTCCGTCGCGCGGGAAGGCCGGTCCACGCACTGGGGAAGGCCCGGTCGGGTGCCCCGGGAGGCCCGGTCCGCGCACCCGGGAGCGCGGACCGGGCCTCCCGGGACGCGTAACCGCGCACCGGGGACCACCGGATCCGCGCGCGCCCTGGGGCCGCGGGGCCGCAGGACCGCGATCAGGGCTTCCGACCGCGCTCCTCGAGCATGTCCGCCATGAGCCCGATCTCCGACTGCTGGCCCCGGACCATGCCGGCCGCCAGGTTCGCGATCTCCTCGGTGCCGGCCGCGTCGGCCGCCGCCTGCGCCATCTCCGCGCCCGCGCGGTGATGCGCCGTCATCAGCCGCAGATACAGCACCTCGGCGTCCCGGCCCTTCGCCTTCCGCAGCGCGTCGAGCTCGGCGTCGGTGGCCATGCCCGGCATGAGCGAACCGTCGCCCCGGGGCGTGAAGGAGTGCCCCATCCACGCCATGGGAGCGGCGCTCGACGACTTGGGACGCCCCCACATCTCCAGCCAGCCCAGCATCATGCCGCGCTGGTTGGCCTGGGTGTTGATGATGTCGTACGCGAGTCGGCGCACCGCCACGTCGGAGGTGCGGTCCCGCACGATGAACGACATCTCGACCGCCTGCTGGTGGTGGACGGACATGTCGCGGGCGAAACCGACGTCGGCCGACGTCTCCGCGGGCGCGGCCGGTGACGCGGCGGGATCCCCGGAGGAGGACCCGGCGAGCATCAGCGCGACGAGCCCCAGGGCGAGCAGCAGCACCGCGCCGCCCGCCACCAGCAGCGTGCGCGGGGAGCGGAACGGGAGCGGCGTCATCGGGCGACCCCGCCCGAGCAGGCGGCGCCCGGCTCAGGGGTCTGCGGCCCCTGCACGTACTTGGCGAAGAACCGCTCCACCCGGGCGTCGGCGGCGCCGGTCACCGTCACCTGCTTGCCCCAGGCGCTGAGCATCAGCGGGGCGGCCTGGTCCTTGACCGGACTCATCAGGGAGTACGGCGTCGCCCTGACGCGCTCGCCGAGCTTCTCGACGTCTTCCGGGGCGGCCTTGTCCGAGTACGTCACCCAGACCGCGCCGTGCTCCAGGGAGTGCACGGCGTTCTCGTTCGGGATCGGCTCGGTGTAGACGTCCGCGTCGCAGTTCATCCACACCGGGTCGTGGTCCCCGCCGACCGGCGGGTTCATCGGGTAGTCGACCTTCGTCCCGACGTGGTTCTGGGAGAGCTTGTCCCAGGACCGCTCGCCCTTCACGGGGGCCGACTCGGCCTTCTTCGCGGCCTGCTCCCGGTCGTCGGCGGCGGACATCAGATAGCCGCCGCCCGCGACCAGCCCGCCGAGCACGGCGACGGAGGCGACGAGGGTGATGACGCGGACGCGCCGCTCGCGGGCCCGCTCCTTGCGGCGGGCCTCCTCCAGCTTGGCGCGGCGTGCCTGGGCAGGGGAGTTCTGCTTCTTGTCGGAAGCCATGGGAAGTCCTTCGGTTCGGCGTACGGAGGGAGGCGGCATGCCCTCGGGCATGCCGGTGCGCGTCCTCGGTGTCCCGAGGAACGGGGCCTGCCTCTAGATCCGTTGAACCTGCAGCCGGGTGCGGTCGACTTCGCGCACGGCGTCGTTGGACGGGCCGCGGATCGCGGCCGCGCCGGTGAGCGGGGCGGCGGGCGGCGCGTCGGTCGGGCAGGGAAGCGCCACGGGCGCGCTCTGGCCAGGAAGCACGACGGGCGCCGAGCTCTCGGACGTCCCGTGGCAGGAGCTTCCCCCGCCGCGTTCCTGCGGGGCCCGGGCCACTGCGGTCTCCGGGGCCGCCGGATGCGCCGGAGTCGTCGCGCGGGCGGCCGCCTCGGTGCGAACGTCGGCGAAGTGGTGCCCGGACGGGCTCCCGGACGGGACGGAGCAGCACGAGACCAGGGTGCACAGGACGAGCAGCCAGCCCAGCACCACCGCGGCGGGCGCGTTCGCCCCCCGGCGGTGTCCCGGCGCGCTCGGTCTGTTCATCCCCGTCATCGTACGCGGTGCGTGAAAGTTCAACGAGGGTGGACCGGGCGCCGGAACCGCCCGCCTTCGACGCCCGGGGCCCGGGTGCGAAGAGGCCCGCGAAGGGAAGAGGCCCGCGAAGGAAGGGGAGCGGCGGCGGACGGGCGGGTTCAGCCGCGGTCCAGGGCCCGGTCGGTGAGCGGGCCCGCACAACCGGTGTACCGGGCGGGCTCGGTCAGCTCGCCCAGATCCAGACCGGCGAGCTCCGGTTCCTCGGCCAGTACGTCGGACAGCACGTCGGCGAGGTCCGTGGTCTCCGCCCGCGCCCGGGCGGCGGCGTTCAGCAGCACCTCCCTGGCCCGCTTCCGGCCGATCCGCGCGGCGAACACGGCGGCCAGCCGCTCCGAGACGATCAGCCCGTCGGTGAGCTGGAGGTTCTCCCGCATGGCGTACGGGACGACGCGCAGGCCCTCGGTGAGTTCGGCGGTCCCGCGCGCGGCCCCGCCGACGAGGGCCAGCAGGTCGCGCAGCGGCTCCCACTCGGCGTGCCAGGCCCCGGCCGGCCGCTCGTCCCCGGCGGCCAACGACCCGTACAGCGTCGCCGCCAGGCCCGGCGCGCGGCGGGCGGCGGCGGCGATCAGCGTGGCCCGCACCGGATTGGCCTTGTGCGGCATCGTGGAGGAGCCGCCGCCGTGCCCCTCGGCCACCTCGCCGATCTCGGTACGGGACAGGATGAGCACATCGGCGGCCGGCTTGCCCAGGGCGCCCGCGGTGAAGGCGAGCGCGCCCGCCAGGTCCGCGACCGGGGTGCGCAGGCTATGCCACGGCAGCAACGGTTCGGCCAGACCGAGCTCGTTCGCGAACGCCTGCACCAGCGGCAGACCGGAGCCGGCGGCGAGGCCGTCCTCGTCGCCCCCCGAGAGGGCGTCGAACGCGGCCAGCGTCCCCGCCGCGCCGCCGAGCTGCGCCGGCAGGGACTCCCGTACGGCCGACAGCCGGTCCCGCGCGTCGAGGATCAGGGAGCGCCAGCCCGCCGCCTTCAGCCCGAAGGTGGTGGGCACCGCGTGCTGGGTGAGGGTGCGGCCGGCCATCGGGGTGTTGCGGTGGGCGAGGGCGAGCCGCGCCACCGCGTCCGCGGCCCGCGCCAGGTCGTCGAGGACCGGGGCCAGCGCCCGGACGGCGACGAGCATGGCGGCCGTGTCCAGGATGTCCTGGCTGCCGGCGCCCCGGTGCACATACGGCCGGGCGTCCGGCCCGACCGCCGCGAGCAGGTCGACGACCAGCGGCGCGACCGGATTGCCGGCGGCGCGGGCGCGCAGCGCCAGGTCCCGTACGTCGAAGCGGCTCGCGTCGGCCGCGGCCGTCACCGCGCGCCCGGCCTCGACGGGGGCGAGCCCGCAGACCGCCTGGGCGCGGGTGAGGGCCGCCTCGGCGTCGAGCATCGCCTGCAGGAAGGCGCCGTCGCCGGTGGCCGCCTCGGCGGGGGAGCCGGCCCGCCCGGGGGCCAGCAGTCCGGCATCGTTCTCGTACGTCAACTGAACTCCAGGGAGGACTGAACTTCAGGAAGGACCGGAAACGGGGAAGGACCGGAAACCGGGGAGGAACGGGACTCCGGGAAGGAATGGGACTCCGGGAGGGGCCGGGGCCCGGCCTGCGTGCAACCGTTTTCCGTCCCGTTGCCTCGGACGGCTCGCGCCCCGCGCGGCGGGGTCAGGCTTCGCCGTCCGCCCGGTGGATGCCGAACACCGCGCCCTGCGGGTCCCGGACCACCGCGATGCGCGGCCCGCCGGGCACGGTCGTGGGCGGCGTCAGCAGCTCGCCGCCCGCGCTCTGCGCGGTGGCCGCCGTCGCGTCCACGTCCCGCACCGCGAAGTACGGCACCCAGCACGGCGGCGTGTCGGGGGTGAACGCGTCGTCCGTCACCGCCATGCCGCCGAAGTCGGCGCCGTCCACACCCCACTGCGGGTAGTTCTCCGACGCGGTGTTCACCGTCCAGCCGAAGACCGCGGGGTAGAAGGCGAGCGCCGGGTCCGCCTCATGGGTGACGAGCTCGACCCAGCCCAGCGACCCCGGGGCGTTCAGCCGCCCGGCCCCCGCGAAGGCGCGCGCCTGCCACAGCGAGAACACCGCGCCCGACGGGTCCGCGACCACCGCGAACCTGCCCTGGTCGAACACGTCCAACGGGCCGACCAGGAGCGAACCGCCCGCCGACCGCACCTTCTCCACGACGGCGTCCACGGACCGGGCGGCGAACGAGACCGTCCAGGCGGGCGGCCGCCCCGGCTGGTACAGCGGGCTGAGCGCGGCCACCGGGGCGTCGTCCAGCCGCGCCATGGTGTAACCGCCCGCCTCCTCGCGCGGATCGGTCTCGCTCCGCCAGCCGAAGAGCGCCGCGTAGAACGACGCGGCGGCGGGGACGTCGGCGGTGCTCAGCTCGACCCAGCAGGGACCTCCGGGCACCGGTTCGGTCAGCTTCATCGGGCTCCTCCTCGGGCGCGTGGCGGCGGGGCGTCTGGACAGGGCGGGAAGGCTCGGGCGCGGTGGGGCGCGCCGCCGCACCCCGGCCCGCCCGGGGTCCGCCGCGCCCGGGCGCCGCCGGGCCGCGCAGTTGAACGCTAGGGCCTCGCGGGGAGACCGGCCATCGGTGCGGAGCGCGGGGCGTCGGCGGCGAGAAAATGTTTTACGGGTGTAACACCTGCTAAAGTATGTGGGTGAGTGATACAAGCATCCGGTCCGGACGGGTCTCCGTCCGCAAGCTCCCGCTGGTGGCCCCGCTGCGCCTGGCCCGGCCCTCGGACATGTGGTTCAAACCCGCGACGAGCGTGGTCGTCGCCGGCGCCGTGCCGGACCTGCTGCTGTTCGCCGTCGGCCGGCTCGACCTCGTCATGTACACCATGGCCGGGTCGCTCTGCGCGCTCTACGGGCACAACCTGCCGTATGCCCGCCGAGCCCGGGCCGTCGCGGGGGTCGTGCTGTCGATGGCCGTCGGCATGGCGATATCCCTGGTCGCGGCCTCGCTCACCGGATCGGTCGCCGTGCTCGTCGCCGTGGGCGCGCTGCTCGCCGCCGTGCAGAAGACGCTGTGCGACGCCACCCGCATCGGCCCGCCCGGACCGGTGATCTTCACCTTCGTCACCTCGGCCGCGCTCTTCGCCCCGCAGCGCCTGGGCCAGGTGCCCGGTCATGTGGCGCTGACCCTGGCCGCGGGCGCGTTCTCCTGGCTGGTCGCGGTCGCGCCCGCGGCGATCCGCCGGGAGGGCCCGGAACGGCGGGCGACCGCCCGTGCGCTCGACGCCGCCGCGGCGTACGTCGACCACCCCGGCCACCGCACCCGGCACGCGGCCGCCGCCGCCGTGCACGCGGCCTGGCAGACACTCCTCGACGCCGGACGCCCGACACCCGTACGCCGGACACTCGAATGCCTCGTCGTCCACGCCGAGGCCGCCCTGGTCGGGGGCGCGCTCGGCGGGGGAGGCTCCGCCGCTCCGGACCCCGCCGCCGCGTCCGACGCCGACCGGCTCCGGGCCTGGGCCCGGCAGACCAGGGCCCGCGGCCCGGTCCCCGCCCCGCGGCCCGTCCCCGGCATGTCCGAGGAGCTGTTCGGCATCGACGCCGAACGGGCCGCCCGGCGGGCCGGCGGTCGGCGCGAGGCCCGGCGCGCCCTGCTGAAGAGCCTGGCCCCGGGCTCCCCGCTGCTGCCCATCGGCGCCCGCGCGCTCATCGGCTGCGCCCTGGCCGGATACGCCTCCCAGGCGGCCGGCGTCGGCCGGCCGTACTGGGCGATCGTCACCGCCGCCTCCCTCTACCAGGCCAATGTGACCCTGTCGTGGAACCGGGCCCTCCAGCGCACGCTCGGCAATCTGCTCGGCGTCCTCGTCTTCGCCGCCGTCCTGCCGCTCAGCCGCCTCTCCGCCCTCGCCCTCATCGGCTGCTGCCTCTTCTTCAGCTTCGCGGCGGAGGCCCTGATCACCCGCAACTACTGGCTGGGCTCCGTCGCCGTCACCCCGATGGCGCTGCTGGTCCTGGAGTTCGGCGGAACGCACCCGGCCAGCGAGCTGATCGCCGACCGTGCCCTGGACACCGTGATCGGCGCAGCGACGGGCCTGCTCGCCGCCGTGCTGGTGACCAACCGCCGGGCCGCCGGACGGCTGGAGAGGGCCCTGGACGCCACCGACCGGGCCCGCGCCCACGCCGTGCACGCGCTCGCCGCCCCCCAGACCACACCCGCCGATCTCGACGCCGCCCGTCGCCGGCTGACCGGATCGCTCGTCGAACTGCGCGAGGCCGACGACACCGCGGCGGGCGAATGGTGGCAGCGGGCCCTGCCCCAGGAGCAGGTCCTCGCGGCGGAGCAGGCCGGACATCGTACGCTCGCGGCTACAGCGACACGGCAGGGGCTGATCGTCCCGGCCCGGGAGAGCAGGGGCTGACCGCCCCGCTCGGAAGAACGGAGCGGTGTGACCGACGACATCGTGGCCTCGGTGGTACGGCAGTGGCGGGCCGTCAACCCGGAACTGGACACCGGCCCCATGGAACTCATCGGCCGGATCAGCCGGTGCGCGGCCCTGCTCCAGCAGGCCGAGGACGCGCCGCTGCGCGCCGCCGGACTGACCCGCGCCGAGTTCGACCTGCTCGGCGCCCTGCGGCGGATCGACCGCGAGCTCACCCCGGGCGAGCTGGCCAGGGAGACGTTCTCCTCCGGCGCCGCCGTCACCAAGCGGCTGCGGGCCCTCCAGGAGCGCGGCCTCGTCGGCCGGCGAGGCGACGAGCGCGACCGGCGCGTCGCCCATGTCCGCCTCACCGCCGAGGGTCTCGAACTCGTCGACCGGCTGCTGCCCCGGCAGCTGGCGTACGAACGCTCGGTGCTGTCGGGGCTCGACGAGCAGTCCCGCACCCGGCTCAGCGCCCAGCTCAGCGAACTGCTGGTGCAACTGGAGGGAAGCATCGGCGGCGGCCGGCGCTGAGAACGCGTACGGGGGGAGCCCGGGACGGCGTCAGTCCGCGTCCAGCAGGGCGACGGAGCGGCGCAGTTCCCCGGCGCGGCGGGCCAGCGCCGGGTCCCCGCCGCGGTCGGCGGGCGCCGACGCCACCAGGGCCAGCCGGTCCCGCCGGCTCGACCCGGCCAGCGGGACGGCCACGGCGTGCAGCCCCGGAACGCACTCCCCGCGGCTGACGGCGTACCCCCGCGACCGGACCAGGGCGAGCTCCGCGAGCAGCGCCGACCGCGTGCGGAGCCCCGCTGGCGCGCACCCGGGCAGCTCCTCGCCCGGAAGCAGGGCGCACACCTGGTCATCCGTCAGGGCGGCGAGCAGCAGCCTGCCGCCCGCGGTGGCGTGGGCGGGGCGGGTACGGCCCGGCTCCGGCGCCACCCGTACCGGGTGCGGCGACTCGCGGCCGTCCGTGACGACGATCCGGTCCCCGACCAGGGCCACGCTCTGCACGGTCTCGCCGGTGCGCAGCGCCGCGTCGTCCAGCACCGTCCCGAGCCGCTGCCGGGCCGCCGCGTCGAAACCGGCCGGGAGGCCCAGCCGGACCAGCTCCGGACCGGCCGCGTAGCCGCGTCCCGAGGAGTCCCGCACCGCGAACCCGCGTCCCTCCAGGGTGCTGAGCACGCGGTGGGCCGTCGACCGGCCGACCGAGAGCAGCGACGCGGCCTCGGAGACCGTCAGCCGGTCGTGGGCGAGGAACAGCTGTATGAGCCGCAGCCCGGTGTCCAGCGACTCGATGGTGTAGTCCCGCGTCGGACCCATGACGTGTCCCTCTCTCCTTCTCCGTCCGCGCCCCGGCGTGTTCCGGCCGGGGCGCGCGGTTCGTGTTCCCGGGGCGGTACGGGCGGCCCGCCGCCCCTTCGCGTGACGGCGCGGAGTGGACCCGGGTGGCCCGTCGGGGTGAAGTTCCGCCGGGCGGCGGACCGGGGGACCGTCGCCCGGACGTACCCCCGGCGCTCCGCGGTGATCCCCGTCGTACCGCGCCGCCCGGTCATGAAAGCGCGCCTTTCGATCCACTTCGATCACATGTGTTCTTGTCCTTCAGGGGAGGACGTGATGCCGCATCCATGGCCGGTGTCCGAGGGGCATCGTGCCATGTCTCCGGTCAACTGAGGCCGTCGATGGGCCGGTCCGGTCTGCCGACGGTTCGTCTCCGTCCCGCCCAGCGGTACGGAATCCGCCGGAACTCGCCGCTTCCGACCCTCCGTCACTCCCCGCGCACGCTCGAAGGCGCAGCGTAGAAAAACTCGTGAGTGTATTACCGCGCGAGCGTTCGCGCAGGGGGTTGGATGAATGCGCCGAGGCACTGATTCGATCTGACTAAGCTCACGCGCAGCACAGTCGAGTTGAGATGAAATCGAGTGCTTGTTCACGACTGTCCTGCAAGCGCGTATATCTCCCGAACCAACCGCCAGAGGTTCTAGATGGTCCGTGTTGAATCACCACCGGCCGAACGGGGCGCCCCCGTCGTTCGCGCCATGCTGCTGCCCGTGGTCCTGACCGGTGGCGCGACCGCCGCCGCGGCGGCGCTGGTATCCGGGGCCTCGCGGATACCAGTCGTCTGGTGCGGTGCGCTCGCCACCGTCGTGATCACCGTGCTCAGCGTCCGGCTCGCCCGCCGGGCGCGGGACATGGGCACCCAACGCGCGGTGTACGAAAGGCGCTTCGCCGACCTGGAACGGCGCATCGCCGCCCACGACGACGAGACCGTGCGGATCGGCAAGGAGCTCCTGCCCGCCGCCATCCACCGGCTGCGCGTGGGCAATTCGCCCGAAGAGGTGCTCCGGGACGTCGTCGACTCGGACGAGCGCTACCGCGACCTCCCCGACGCCCAGCGCGCCCTGGTCTACAAGGTGCTGAACATCATCGACAACGAGGAGGCGACGCGTGACTCCGCGCAGCGCGCCTTCGTCAACGTCGCCCGCCGCGTCCAGGCGATCGTGCACCGCCAGGCCAGCGAACTGCGGGAGATGGAGGAGCACCACGGGCGCAACCCCGACGTCTTCGACGACCTGCTCCGCATCGACCACGGCACCGCGCTGATCGGCCGCCTCGCCGACTCGATCGCGGTGCTCGGCGGCGCCCGGCCCAGCCGCCAATGGCCCAAGCCCGTGCCGCTGTTCAGCGTGCTTCGGGGCGCGATGTCCCGGATCCTGGAGTACCCGCGGGTCGATCTGCACTCGATCGCGAAGGTCGCCATCATCGGCACCGCCGTCGAACCGCTCATCCACGCCTGCGCCGAACTCCTCGACAACGCCACCCGGTACTCGCCGCCGCAGACCCGGGTCCACGTCACGGCCGTCGAGGTGCAGACCGGCATCGCCATCGAGATCGAGGACGGCGGCGTCTCGCTCAGCGAGGAGGCCCGCGCCCGGGCCGAGAACATGCTGGCCAGGGCCCAGGCCGGTTCCAGCATGAACGACCTCGGGGAGTCCCCGCGCCTCGGCATGGCCGTCGTCGGCCGCCTCTCCCGGATGTACGACCTCCAGGTCTCGCTGCGGCAGTCCGCGTACGGCGGCGTCCGCGCGGTGCTCATCGTGCCCCGCGCCATGATCACCACCGGACCGGCGCCCGGGATCGCCCACGGCATCGGCGCCACCTCGCGGCCCACCAGCGACATCGACCACGAGGCCATGAAGCACGTCGTGCCCGCCCGGCGCAAGCGGCGGCCGGTGGCCCAGCGCCCCGCCACCGGACCGGTCGCGCCCGTCACCCGCCCGGTGGCCCCCGCGGCCGCCATGGAGGACGACGTCCCCGTCGTCACCGAGTGGACCGCCGGCGGCCTCCCGCAGCGGCGCAGCCGGGGACGGGCCCCGCTCGGCTCGCACAACCTCCCGGCGCAGTCGGCCGAATCCGCCCCCGTGCAGCGCAACGGCCACGTCAACGGCCACGGGCACGGCCCGGGCAACGAGGGCGGGGGCGGCCGGGAACAGCCTCCCGGGCTCTGGCTGGAGGCGTTCACCAATGCCGTCAACGGCGTGCCGCAGGAGCCCACGACCGACGAAGACTCCGACGACGCCCGGGACAAGGGAGACCTCAAGTGATCCAGCAGCGGGGAAACATGGACTGGATGCTCAAGGAACTGGCCGACGACGTACCGGACGTCCACCAGATCGTGGTGCTCTCCGCCGACGGCCTGCGCATCGCCCAGCACGGCGGCGACCCCGACGTCGCGGACCGTCTCGCCGCGGCGTGCGCCGGACTCCAGAGCCTGGCCGCCGCCGTCGCCACCGAGATCCCCTACAGCGACGGCATCATGCGCCTGGTCGTCATCGAGGTCACCGGCGGCTTCTTCTACATGATGGCCGCCGGGACCGGCGCGTATCTCGCGGTCCTGGCCGGCGAGACCGTCGACGCCGGACACGTCGGGGCACGGATGCGCGACATGGTCGTGCGGATCGGCGCCCATCTGACGAGTCCCCCGCGCCATGACAGGCAGGGCGGATGAACTCTCCCAGACGAGAACGCCGAGAGGCCGATCCGGAGCTGGGCGACCCGGAACGGCTGTACGTGATCACCGGCGATCCCGACGGCAGCGAGCGAGCCGCGCTCGACCTGGTGACGATGGTCGTCGCGAAGGCCCAGCCGTCCCCGACGGTCCAGCCCGAACAGGCCGTGATCCTGAGGCTCTGCCAGGCGCCGTTATCCGTCGCCGAACTCTCGGCCTACCTGGGTCTGCCGTTCAGCGTGGTGACCTCGCTCCTCACGGAACTGCTCGCCACCGACCTCATCGAATCGCGCGCACCCATCGTCCGCGCCACTCTCCCGGACAGGTCCCTTCTCGAAGCGGTGATGCATGGACTTCAGAAGCTCTGACACGATCGCCGGACCCCGGCGCGAGGACGTCCTTCCCACCACGGCCACCGCCGCGGTGAAGGTCGTGATCGTCGGCGGGTTCGGGGTCGGCAAGACGACCATGGTCGGATCCGTCAGCGAGATCCGCCCGCTCACCACCGAAGAGACCATGACCCAGGCCGGCGTCGGCGTGGACGACAACTACGGGGTGGAGAGCAAGACCGCCACCACCGTCGCCATGGACTTCGGGCGCATCTCCATCAGCGAGGAACTGATCCTCTACCTGTTCGGCACACCGGGCCAGGAACGGTTCTGGTTCCTGTGGAACGGGCTGTTCGAGGGCGCCCTCGGCGCCGTGGTCCTCATCGACACCCGTCGCCTCGAAGTCAGCTTCGACGTCATCGGCAGGCTGGAGGAGCGCGGCGTGCCGTTCGTCGTCGCCGTCAACACGTTCCCCGACGCCCCGAAGCACCCCGTCGAGGCGCTGCGCACCGCCCTGGACCTGCCCGACGAGGTCCCGATGATCGACTGCGACGCCCGGCTGCGCGGCTCCAGCCGCGACGTGCTGATGACCCTCATGCGCTACCTGCACAGCCTGGCCCTCCCGCTCGCCTGACCGCAGCACCCACCCCCCGCGCGTCCCATCCGTCCCGGATCCCTGGAATCCTGATCCCTGGAGCGATCGTGACAACCCCCTTCCACTACGAGCCCGGAGCGGCCCGGGGGCCGGTCCCGCCCCCCGAGTGCCCGGCCCACGGCCTCGGCGCCGGCCCCGGCGGAATCCGCCGGTTCTACGGGCCAGAGGCCGAGCGGGACCCCCATGGTCTGTACGACAAGCTGCGCGCCGAACACGGCACCGTGGCGCCCGTGCTGCTGCACGGGGACGTACCCGCCTGGCTCGTCCTCGGGCACAGCGAGAACCTGCACATGACCCGGACGCCCTCGCAGTTCTCGCGTGACTCGCGGCGCTGGCGGGCCCTGCAGGACGGCAGCGTCGGCCCGGACCACCCCCTGGCGCCGATCTTCACCTGGCAGCCGATCTGCGTGTTCGCCGACGGCGCAACCCACGAGCGCCAGCGCGGCGCGGTCACCGACAGCATGGGGCGCATCGACACCCGAGGGGTGCGCCGCCACATCAACCGCTACAGCAACCGGCTGGTCAACGAGTTCTGCCAGGAGGGCCACGTCGACCTGGTCAGCCAGTTCTCCGAGCGGCTGCCGATGATGGTGATGTGCGCGATCCTCGGCATGCCCGAGGAGTACAACGACCGCATGGTCCAGGCCGCGCGGGACATGACCCGCGGCACGGCCACCGCCGTCGCCAGCAACGCCTACGTCCTGGACGTGCTGACGCGGCTGGTCGAGCGGCGCCGGCGCGAGCCCGCGGACGACTTCGCCACCTGGCTCATCGAGCACCCCGCCGGGCTGAACGACCAGGAGGTCAGCGAGCACCTCCGGCTGATCCTGATCGCCTCCTACGAGGCGACCGCCAACCTGATCGCCAACGTCCTGCGCATGGTCCTCACCGACCCCCGGTTCCGGGCCCGGCTGAGCGGCGGTCACATGACGGTGCCGGAGGCGGTCGAGCAGACCCTGTGGGACGAACCGCCGTTCACCGCGGTCTTCGGCCGGTGGGCCGTCGGGGACACCGAGCTCGGCGGCAAGCGGATCAGGGCGGGCGACGCCCTGATCGTCGGCATCGCGCCCGCCAACACCGACCCGGTGGTCCGGCCCGACCTCGGCGCGGACATGGTGGGCAACCGCGCCCATCTGGCCTTCAGCGGCGGCCCGCACGAATGCCCCGGGCAGGACATCGGGCGCGCCATCGCCGACGTCGGCGTGGACGCGCTGCTGATGCGGCTCCCCGACCTCGAACTCGCCGTCGACGAGAACGAGCTGAAGTGGATCGGGAACATCATGAGCCGGCACCTGGTGGAGCTCCCGGCGGACTTCGCCGCGCGCCCGCCGCAGGACGACAGGGAACCGCCGTCCATGGGCAGGCCGCATCCGCAGCCGCAGGAGTGGGAGGTGCAGTCGGCCGTACGGCACACCGGCCCCACCCCGGAGCGGCCGCCGGCGCCGGACCCCGTCCCCGTTCCGCCCGCCGCTCCCGTGGCCCCCGCGGTTTCAGCCGCCGCGGCGACGGACGGAGCGGCGAACGACGGTACGGGGGAGGGCGATCCGGGGCCGTCGGCGGCCGCGACGACGGCGGTCGACCCCGCGGAGACCCCGACCGCCGGGCCGGCGGTCACCGACCGGATCCCGCAGCAGCGCGGCGTGTCCGCGCCGACGCGGCTGTGGCGCGTCGTCTCCCGCTGGTGGAGCGCCGGCTGACCCATGCCCGCCCCGTCGGCCCCGCCCGCCCCGCCCCGCCGGGCGGGGCGGGCGAAACCCGGCCCGGTGACCATGGACCCGGATCCATGGCCGCCGGGCCGGTCGGCGGCGGACCGGGAGCCCGGCGCGCCCGGGGCGGGCGCCCGGAGGCTCCTCCGGGCGCCGGTGCCGGCACCCCGGCAGGCCCTGCCACGCCGGGGCGGGCCGGCGCGAGCGGGGACGGCGGGCTGTGGGAGGCCCGACCGATGCCGGCCCGGCCGCGTCCCGCCTTCGCCCCCGTACCATGCGGAAGCGTGAAGCTGACAATTCTGGGCGGCGGCGGATTCCGGGTTCCACTCGTCTACGGGGCGCTGCTCGCCGATCACGCCGAGGGCCGCGTCTCGGCGGTCACCCTCCACGACACCGACGCCGACCGGCTCGCCGCGGTGGCCCGCGTCCTCGCCGAACAGGGCGCGCACGTCCCCGACGCGCCCGCCGTCACCGCCACCACCGATCTCGACGAGGCGCTGAGGGGCGCCGACTTCGTCTTCTCCGCGATCCGCGTCGGCGGACTCGCGGGCCGGGCCGCCGACGAACGCGTCGCCCTCGACGAAGGCGTCCTCGGCCAGGAAACGGTCGGCGCGGGCGGTATCGCGTACGGGCTGCGCACCGTGCCCGTCGCCGTCGACCTCGCCCGACGCATCGCGCGGCTGGCGCCGGACGCCTGGGTCATCAACTTCACCAACCCGGCGGGCCTGGTCACCGAGGCCATGGCCCGGCACCTGGGCGAGCGGGTGATCGGCATCTGCGACTCCCCGGTGGGCCTCGGCCGCCGTCTCGCCCGGGTGCTGGGCGCCGACCCCGACCGGGCCTGGATCGACTACGTCGGCCTCAACCACCTCGGCTGGGTCCGCGGTCTGCGCGTCGACGGACGCGACGAACTGCCCCGGCTGCTGGCGGATCCGGAACTCCTCGGTTCGTTCGAGGAGGGCAGGCTCTTCGGCGCCGACTGGATCCGTTCGCTGGGCGCCGTCCCCAACGAGTACCTGCACTACTACTACTTCAACCGGGAGGCCGTGCGAGCCTACCGGGAGGCCGAGCAGACCCGGGGCGCCTTCCTCCGCGAGCAGCAGGAGGGCTTCTACGCCCGGATGAAGGACCCGGACGCCCCCGCCCTCGCCGCCTGGGACCGCACCCGCGCCGAACGCGAGGCCACCTACATGTCGGAGAACCGGGAGGCCGCCGGGGCCGGCGCCCGCGACGAGAGCGATCTGGACTCCGGCGGGTACGAGAAGGTGGCGCTCGCCCTCATGAGGGCCGTCGCCCGAAACGAACGGACCTCGCTCATCCTCAACGTCCGCAACGGCACGACCCTGTCCGTGCTCGACGCGGACGCCGTCATCGAGGCGCCGTGCCTGGTGGACGCGAGCGGGGCCCGTCCGGTCGCGGTCGACCCCCTTCCGTATCACGCCGTCGGCCTGGTCACCGCCGTCAAGGCCGTCGAGCGCGCGGTGCTCGACGCGGCGGACAGCGGCTCCCGCGCCGCCGCCGTGAAGGCCTTCGCGCTGCATCCGCTGGTCGACTCCGTGACCGTCGCCGAGCGGCTCGTCGACGGATACGTGAGGGCGCACCCCGGCCTCCGGTACCTCGACCGACCCTGAGCCCGTCCGGTGACGCGACCGGCCCTGAGCGGCCGTCGGGCCCGGACGGCGGCCCGGCAGTGTGTGCGCCGGGCCGCTGCGCCGGCAGTGTGTGCGCCGGGCCGCCGGTCGGGTCAGCCGGCCTCGTCGCGCTTTTCGAGGCGGGTGCCGCGGCGGAGGGTCATCGACATCAGGTCGCTGGGGACGTCCAGTTCCAGACGGTGCCAGCGGCCGCGCGGCACGACCGCGGCGGTGCCCGCCCGCAGCCGCACCATCTCCTCGACGTCGCCGGGGGCGACCGGGCGGAAGTAGATGCGGAAGCCGCCGGTCAGGCAGCACACGGCCTCGTCGGCCTCCGGGTGCATCTCCCAGTGGTCGGCGTGGACGTCGGCGTCGGTCTCCACGTGGAACGTCGCGATGTGCCAGGTACCGGGGTCGCCGCTCGCCATGCGTCGTCCGGCGGCCTGTATGTCGCCGTTGGGGCGGATGTGCAGTGCCGAGGCGAACAGGTCTATGGGGTTGGTCGTCATGCCGGTGTTCCTTCCATTCGTTTCCCTGCGGGGGCTGCGGGGGCGGTGGGTCGCGGGCCGGGCGTCCCGGCCCGGCGGCGGGGCAGCGCGCCGATCGCCACGACCGCCGCGACCACGGAGTGGGCGGCGGAGACGGTCAGGCCCAGGGCACAGCCGTCGTCGAGCGTGACGGGGCCGGTGGCCGTGCCGGTGCGGTGCGCGGCGAGGGCGGTCGGGGCGGCCGGGGCGGCCGGGCCGACGAAGCCGCCGAGTCGGCGGGAGCCGTCCATCAGGCCGGACGCCATGCCGGCCTCGTGCGGGGCGACGCCCCGGCGGTCGCGGCGGCGACGATCGGGGCGATGACCAGTCCGACGCCGAGCCCGGTGACGGCGGACACGAAGCAGAAGGCCACGAGCCGACCGACCGTGGAGAGCCGCCGCCGGCCGAACGGGTCGCAGGCGCGGACCCCTCAGCAGCAGGAATCCGCCGGGCGTGCACGCGTACGCGTGCACGATCCAGGACAGCCCGAGCGGTGCGAACCCCGGCGCCGTGCGGGTCGCGCGCAGCGCGACATTGACCACCGACGAGTCCAGGGCGACGGCGAACCGGGCGACGGGCGTCGTCGCCAGCACCGACCTCCGGACATCGCCGTAAGTTTTTGTACACGTAAGAAAAATACTCCGGGAGGTCTTCGCTGTCGACTCCGGGGGAGGGACATGTCGCAGCCGTCCGTGCCGCGTGGAGCCTCGGCCGGCCTCCGGTCTCCGGCCTCCGGTTCCTGGTCGACGGTGTACGGGTGTCCCGGGCAGCCGAGCGCCGGGCATAGCCGAGGGGCGTGGGAGGCGGGGCCGGGGCGAGCGGGGCTCAGTCGGCGCGGGGGGCGGGCCCCGGGCGGTCGGGCCCGTTGGGCAGGGGGTGCGGTCGCGAAGTGCCGGGCCCCGGCCGGTCGCGTGCCCCCTGGCGCCCGGGCTGGGAGCGGGCCGGTATCGAGTGGTCCGCGGAGGGGCGGCGGTGTGCGGGGTGCGGCGGGGCGGCGGGGCGCGGGTCGTCAGCGTATCGGCCCGGGGGCGAACTCGGGCTGGGAAGAACGGAGTTCGCCGCAGACCAGGAGATGGAGCTGGGCCTCCAGCCATGCGTCGGCCGCGGCCGACGGGCCCGCCCCGGTTGTCGCGGGCGCGCCGTCCAGACTGCCGAGGAAGGCGCGCAGCAGCGCCGCCGCACGGACGAGGCCGGTACGCGACAGCGCCGCGGCGGCGTCGTCGATACGGCGACGGGCGGGGACCGCCAGATGGCGCAGCCCGCTGTGCGGCACCGCGGACAACGCGGACGACGCCTCGTCCAGCGCCGCCGTCAGCGGCTCGGCCGGGCGGCGTCCCACCGGTGCCAGGGCCGTGGCACCGTCATGCGGCGCGAGATCGGGGACGACCACCCCGGCCGGGGTGAGCACCGCGAGCGGATCGATCGTGACGCCGCCGGCCAGACGGTGCACCGAACCGCTGACATGGGTGGTGCCGCCGCCCTCCAGCGCCTCCGCCAGGGCGTCCAGCGCGCCGGGGCACTCGGGCCGGTACCGGGACGCCAGCAGCGCGGACGTTCCGGAGGCATCGCGCACGACGGCCTCCAGACGCTGCTCGGCCGGGTGGTAACCGACGCTCTCCACCGCCGACAGGGCGACCACATGGACCGACTCCGCCTCGACACGCGGACGGATCAGCCGGGGCGGCCGTCCCTCCCAACCTGCCGTCAGCGCCGACAGGTCGCGCACGAGCAGGGGCGCCGGGAGCTCCGTCCAGGCCGTGCCGACCGGTGTGACGGTCGAGGCGCCGAGCCTGCCGCGGCCCACGGCCAGCGCGCGGCTCGCCGTGCGGCGCACGCTCTCGCTGACCAGGTTGCCCGTGGCCAGCGACCGCAGGGGCGTGCCGAGGACACGGCGGGCGGACAGCAGGTGGCCGGCGAGCCGCTCGTGCTCGGCCATCGCCCACGTCTTGCGGAGGACGAGGACGGCGGCCGCGCCGGGATGGGCGAAGTACACCTCGGAGACGAGGGACCGGGACGTGCCGCGGACGCGGCAGCCGAGCGCGGTGAGCCGGACCCGGCGCAGCGGGGTGTCCCCGGCCTCGTCGGTGCCCAGCACCCCGGGGAGCGCGGCCGCCCGCCGCCGGGCGTGCAGCTCGGTGATCAACGCGGCCACCGCCTCCGGGCGGTAGCGGGCGTCCCGGCCCGCGTACGCGGTGAGCTGGTCCGTCAGCTCCGCCAGGGCGCCGGCCGGCCAGTGCAGCGACCGGGCGCCGAGATCGGCGGCCGCCCGGGCCAGGGCCCCGCCGTGCACCGGGCCGACATGGGCCACGCCCTCCGCCAGCAACTCGTCGGCCAGCTCGACGGCCGCGTCCAGCGCGGGGCCGGCCTCCGGCGGGCCGGAGGCCCGGCCGCCGACCCGGACCGGCACGGTACGCTCCCCGGTCCCCGCCGCGTCGGCGGCCCGGAACGCCCACACCGCGAGCGCCACCACCTCCCCGCGCACCGCCGCGGTCGCGTCCGTCAACGCGTACGCGATATCGCCGGGGACGGGGAAGCGCACCGCGCAGGCGGGGAGTTCGACCCGGGGTTCGGGATGGTCCGGGGACGGGCGGTGCACCACCGCCGCGTAACCGCGGTCGAAGGCGCGACGGGCGGCGGCGAGCGGACGGGCGCCCAGAGCCGCGGCGAGCGCCTCGTCGTCGGTGTCGCCGGGCGACCACGCGGGGTCCGGGGCGGCGACGGACGCCGTGTTCGGCCCGGACGCACGCTGATGGGCCAGCACCAGGCCGACGAGATGGCGGCACACCCCGGGCGCGGCGCAGCTGCACGTGCCGTTGTCCAGACCGGCGCCGGGCGGCAGGACGGCGGTGGCGCCGTCGCCGAAGCGGGCGCGCAGCGTGGTGTCCTGATCGGCGGTCAGCTCCGGACCCCTGCCGGCGTCCAGCTCCTTCGTGGCCCGCTTGACCAGGCCCCGGTTGGCGAGCTCCGCGAGTGTGTCCGCGGTGAGGGCGAGCAGCTCGGGGCGCGCGGCGGGCACGCCGTTCGGCGCTTCGCTCATCGGCCCAGCCTCTCCGCTACGAAATCGGCCAGGTGGCCCGGCGTCATCGCCCCCACATGGGCCCCCGCCTCCGCGAGCCGGCCCGCGAGCTCGCGGTCGTAGTCGGGGTCGGCCTCCTCGTCCAGCGCGGCCAGTCCCAGGACGGTGCTGCCCTGTTCCACCAGGGCCCGTACCGAGCGCACCAGCCGATGGGCGTCGCCGCCCTCGTAGAAGTCGCTGATCAGCGCGACGATGGTGCGCCGCGGATTCTCCACCAGCTCCGCCGCGTACCGCACGGCGCGCGCGATGTCGGTGCCGCCGCCGAGCTGGACCCGCATCAGCAGCTCCACCGGGTCGGTCACGTCGGAGGTCAGGTCCACCACCTGGGTGTCGAAGGCGACCAGGTGCGTCCTGAGTCCGGGCAGGCCCCACAGGCACGCGGCCGTCACCGCCGAATGGATCACCGAACCGGCCATCGAGCCGGACTGGTCGACCAGCAGGATCAGCTGCCACCGCGTCACATGGCGCCGGGTGCGGGAGTGGAAATGGGCGCGCTCGATGAGCAGGCGGCGCTCGGCCGGCTGGTAGTGGGCGAGGTTGGCGCGCACCGTCTGCCGGAAGTCGAAGTCCCGCGCCAGCGGCACCCGGCTGGGGCGGCGGGAACGCGTGCCGTGGAACGCCCGCCGGATCTCCGGCCGGAGCCTGGCCAGCAGCCGGCTCACCACCGATTCGACGATGCGCCGGGCCAGCCGCAGCACCTCCGGGTTCATCAGGTGCTTGGTGCGCAGCACGGCCCGCAGCAGCGTCGCGCTCGGCTCGACCCGCTCCAGCACGGCGGGGTCGGTGACGATCTCCTGGATGCCGTACCGTTCGACGGCGTCCCGCTCCAGCCGCTCCACGGTCTCCTTCGGGAACAGCCGGTGGATGTCGTCGAGCCAGTCGATCGCGGTCAGGGCGGACAGGCCGGCGCCCCCGGCGCGCGGGACGGGGCCGGAAGGCCGCACACCGCGCCGGGCGAGATCCGGATCCCGGCCGTAGAGCCAGTCGAGAGCGGCGTCCCGGTCGGCGTCCACGCGGCTCGGAACGCCGGTGTACCGTTCGGCGGCGGAGCCCAGGAGCAGCCGCCAGCGTTCCAGCCCCGGGTCGGGCACCGGACCGGGAGCCGCGGGGGGCCTCGCGCCCGGCGCCGTGCCGGGACCGCCGTCCGGGACCGGGGCCGGGGCGGGAGTGTGGTCGGGCGTGGTCATGGGAGGGCTCCCAGGTCGTAGCGGGCCAGCAGCCGGGACACGGACTCCTCCAGGGCGCGGGCCCGGCCGGTCAGCAGCGGATCCTCGACGGTCCGCAGCAGGGAACGCGCCGAACCGCGCACGTCGCGCCGTGCCAGCAGCCGCCCGGCGATCCGTTCGCGCTCCTTGGGCGGGAAGAACGTGAACGCCTGACGCAGCGCGGGCAGCCCGGACAGGAACGCCTCCTCGGGCAGCGCGCACACCAGCTCGTCCAGCACGTCGATCAGCGACGCCGCGCCGGCACCGGCCGCCGGCTCCCGCGCCGCCGGGTCCGTGATCTCGTCGCGGGCGAGGGCGAAGAGACCGGCCAGCCAGTCCCCGAGAACATCCGCGCCGGCCCGCGCCACCGCGCGCACCGCGCCGGCCGGGTCGCCCGACGCCTCAGGACTTCCCGACGCCTCAGGGCTCCCCGACCTCTCCGGGGCCCGCGACGTCTCCGAGGTCCGCGCCAGGGCGCGATGCAGTCCGAACGCGGCGCCGCGCAGATCGGCCGGCGCCTCGGGATCGCCGCTGACGCGCCACGCGACCGAGGCGACCGTCTCCGGCCGGACCGGGAGCAGGTGCGGCGCGTGCCGCACCGCGTCCCGCACCGCCACCACCGCGCGCAGCCGCGGAAAGTCCACGCCCGAGGCGCTGCGGGCCCCTTCGAGGAGCCACAGCAGCCGTTCCGTCGCCCGTCCGACGACACCGGCCAGCAACGGACCCCGCGCCACCCCGAACACCCGGTCGTGCCGCCACAGGCCCAGCGCCGTGGAGAGGATCTCCCCGAGCGGCCCAGTCTTCTTCAACGCGCCGACGCGTGAGGAGAGTTCGCCGAGAAGCCGCTCCGAGAGGCCGTCCGTGCCGCACAGCACAGCGTCGAACAGCGTCCGGGCCAGGCCGTCCGCCTCGGACGCGTCGTCCCCGGTCCGGGCGGCGAGGGCCACCGCCGCCGCCTCCGCCAGCGTCGCCCCGTACGCCCCCGCCTCCACCAGCGCGGCCTCGCGCCCGGTGACGGATCGCGGCTCCCAGCGCTCCGTGAACACCGGATCGACCCCGTGCCGGGGCCCCGCGACGCGCAGATGACCGGGGATGCCCAGCACCCGCAGCCGGTGCAGCACCCGGCTGCGCTCCAGGTCGGCGGCGTCCGTGAGGTCGAGGCGGTACGAGGCGTCGGGGCCGCCGTCGAGCGACAGCGAGGCCAGCACGGCCGCGACGTCGTGCACCAGGGGCGGCGCCGGGGTGTCGGGGTGGAGCCGACCGACGCGGTCGCCGCCGCACGCCGCCACCATTTCGACGACGACGGGATGGGAACCCGCCTCCAGCGCGCCCCGACCCGTCCACGGCAGCGGGCGGTCCAGGTCGTCCGCGATCAGGGCGCCCGCGAGGCCGTCCAGCACGTCGATCCTGGCCGGCCCGGGGTGGCCGCGCAGCGTCGCGAGCCCCTGCGCCAGACTCCGCGCGGCGATCAGGTCGGAGGTGGACACCGGGACCTTGCGCGCCCGGAGCCGTTCGACGACCCCGCGCAGCAGGCCGTCCGCGGCCGCCTCGGGGCCCGCCTCCCAGACCCGCTGGTAGTAGCCGGGCGACGGCATCCCCGACTGGTATCCGGCGAAGGCGTCCAACTGCCGGAAGGAGTACGGCACCAGGAAGCTCCCGGCCAGGGCCCCGTCCGGCGGGGCGGGCACCCGCGGCCACCCGTCCGCGCCGTGCTCCCACTCGCCCGTCCCGTGTCCCCGCGGGCCCGCTCCGGGTTCCGGGCCGCTGCCGCTGCCGCTGCCGCTGCCGCTGCCGCTGCCGC
>NZ_JBAGJZ010000042.1:0-74544 GCF_037034285.1 Streptomyces tyrfis
CGCGTCCGTCCTCGGTCCCGCACGCCCCCGGAGGAGCCGCGTACAAGTCCGGAGGAGTCGCGTACGGGTCCGGAGCCTCCGCGTCCGGCGTCGGTCCCGCGCGGCCTCGGAGGAGTCGCATACGGGCCCTGAACGGCCCTACATGGGCCCGAACCGGCCAGAGGCGGGCCCGTGAGGGCCGCGAAGGCCGATGGAGGGCCGTGACGGGCCCTCTCGGGCCGGCGCACGGAAGGGCGGCCCCCCCGGGTGGGTACCCGGAGTGACCGCCCTTCCTCGCGCCAATGGGGCTTACGCGCCTTCGGGCGCCTCAAGCGCCCTCGGGGCCGTCGAGCCCTCGGGACTTACTTGCCCTTGGCGGCTTCCTTGAGCTTGGAGCCCGCGGAGACCTTCACGCTGTAGCCGGCCGGGATGTTGATCGGGTCACCGGTCTGCGGGTTACGAGCGGTGCGAGCGGCACGGTGGGTGCGCTCGAAGGTCAGGAAGCCGGGGATGGTGACCTTCTCGTCGCCCTTGGCGACGACCTCACCGACGGTCTCGGCGAGCGCGGCCAGCACGGCGTCGGCGTCCTTGCGAGTCACCTCGGCACGGTCGGCCAGGGCGGCCACCAGCTCACTGCGGTTCATGTTGTTACTCCCGTGTTCTTCTTGCCTGTGAGGCGTGAGATCGAAGCCGATGCTGCCAGGGCCCTCGGACAGTCCCCGGACCCGGGTCTGTCGCCAGACCCTCGCGCCCGATTACGCATCCTGCCCCCACCTGCGGCGGGAAAGCCAATCCGGCCCCCTCCGGAGTCACACGAAAAGCACCACTCGCTCGTCGTGGTGACGTTCCGTCGACACCGCGAAAGCGGTCCGCAGCGGATGCGGGGCTCGCTGGACGCGCCGCCCGCCCACCCTAAAGGGGCGTTTGGGGCGCCGCGATCCGCGACGCGCCGTAGCTCAGATCGACGTGGGGCCCGTCACAGCGCCGCCGGCCGCCTTCGCGGCGTCCCGGACGGCGCCGGCGACCGCGCCCGCGACCTTGTCGTTGAAGACCGACGGGATGATGTAGTTCGCGTTCACCTCGTCCTCGGCGACGACATCGGCGAGCGCGCGGGCCGCGGCCAGCATCATCTCCGTGTTGACAGTACGGGACTGGGCGTCGAGCAGACCGCGGAAGACACCCGGGAAGACCAGCACGTTGTTGATCTGGTTCGGGAAGTCGGAGCGTCCGGTGGCGACAACTGCGGCCGTCTGGCGGGCGATTGCCGGGTCCACCTCGGGGTCCGGGTTCGCGAGCGCGAACACGATCGAGCCCTCGGCCATCGCGGCCACGTCGTCGCCGTCCAGGACGTTCGGGGCGGAGACGCCGATGAAGACGTCGGCGCCCACGACCGCCTCCTTGAGGGTGCCGGAGACCGACTCCGGGTTGGTGTTGTCGGCGATCCAGCGCAGCGGCGAGTCGGGGGCGGCGGAGAGCAGGTCCTCGCGGCCCTCGTGCACCACGCCGTGGATGTCGGCGACGACGGCGTGCTTGACGCCCGCCGCGAGGAGGAGCTTCAGGATGGCCGTGCCGGCCGCTCCGGCGCCGGACATGACGACCCGTACGTCCCCGATTCCCTTGCCCACGACGCGCAGTGCGTTGGTCAGCGCGGCCAGCACCACGATGGCGGTGCCGTGCTGGTCGTCGTGGAAGACCGGGATGTCCAGGGCCTCGCGCAGCCGCGCCTCGATCTCGAAGCAGCGGGGGGCGGAGATGTCCTCCAGGTTGATGCCGGCGAAGCCGGGCGCGATCGCCTTGACGATCTCGACGATGGCGTCGGTGTCCTGGGTGTCCAGGCAGATCGGCCACGCGTCGATGCCCGCGAACCGCTTGAAGAGGGCGGCCTTGCCCTCCATCACGGGCAGGGCGGCCTTCGGGCCGATGTTGCCGAGACCCAGCACGGCGGAGCCGTCCGTCACAACTGCGACGGAGTTGCGCTTGATGGTGAGGCGGCGGGCGTCCTCGGGGTTCTCGGCGATCGCCATGCAGACGCGGGCCACGCCCGGGGTGTAGATCATCGAGAGGTCGTCGCGGTTGCGGATGGGGTGCTTGGACGCCATCTCGATCTTGCCGCCGAGGTGCATCAGGAACGTACGGTCGGAGACCTTGCCCAGGACGACGCCCTCGATGCCGCGCAGCTTCTCGACGATCTCGTCGGCGTGCGCGGTGGAGGTGGCGGCGATGGTGACGTCGATCCGCAGCTTCTCGTGGCCGGAGGCGGTCACGTCGAGGCCGGTGACCGAACCGCCCGAGGACTCCACGGCCGTGGTGAGCTGGGAGACTGACGTGCCGCTGGCGGGCACCTCCAGCCTGACCGTCATCGAGTACGAGACGCTGGGCGCCGTTGCCATGGCCGAGTCCTTCGCTTTCCTTAGCTTCTTTGCCGCGCGGCCGGAGCGCTCGCCTCGGTCGCGCCTTCCGATCGTCGCACCTACTGGTCGGTAGCCGGTAATGACTGCCACGTTTCGGAAAGTAGTTTCCACCATACGAGATATGACAGCGCGGAGGGAAGCCCGCGACCGGTATGTCCGCGCCCGAAGAGGGGCCGTACGGGTCAACGCGACGGCACTCGCGTCAACAGGACGGCACTCGCGACGGCGGCCCGCGGCCGGCGGCTCGCCCACCACGGCCCCCGCAACGACAACAGACCCGCGCCACCGGAAGGTGACGCGGGTCTGTCATCTGCTTGAACGGCACCGACCCGCCATGCTCGCCTCGCGGCAAGTGGTCGCTCGAAGCGACGAAGGTTGGGCCCGGGGGCTTGGATCGAGCCGGTGCCGCACACCAGGCTAACAAACACCCCGCGGATGCGATTCCCGAAGCCCGCACGGATTTCCGGAGCCTCGCCGGAAGGCGTCCCGGGCGTCCCCTCCGGACCGGCCACGGCCGCCTCCCGGCCCGCCGCCCCCGGCCGGGCGCGGGCCCGGAGCGCCCGCCCCGGACCCACGCAGGCCCGGACCGCCGTGCCCCGTCGCGCGTTCAGGTGCCCGGGTTCAGGTCCGCCCTCAGTCCCGCAGCAGGTCCGGGACGCCGTCCTCGTCGGGCAGGTCCCGCTCCCCCGAGACCACCGTGAGCTGCTGCGTCGCGCGCGTCAGCGCCACGTACAGCACCCGCAGGCCGGCCGGGGACTCGTCGGCGATCTCCGCGGGCGAGACGACCACCGTGGCGTCGTACTCCAGGCCCTTCGCCTCCAGGCTGCCCAGCGCCACCACCCGTTCGCCGAGACCGTCGAGCCAGTCCCGGGCCTGCGCGCGGCGGCCCATCGCCACGACCACGCCGACCGTGCCGTCGACCTCCGCCAGCAGTCGCCGCGCCTCCTCGCGCACCGCGGCGGCCAGGTCGCCGTCCCGCACGGTCTCGAAACGCGGCTTCACCCCGGTGGACCGGACGGCGGACGGCGGCTCCGTGCCGGGCATCGCCAGCGCCAGCACCTTCGAGGCCAGCTCGGCGATCTCCGCCGGGTTGCGGTAGTTGACCGTGAGGGTGAAGCGGCGGCGCGGCCGGGTGCCCAACGCCTCGTCGCGCGCCTGCGCCGCCTCGTCCGGGTCGGACCAGGAGGACTGCGCCGGGTCCCCGACGACCGTCCAGGTGGCATGCCGGCCGCGGCGTCCGACCATCCGCCACTGCATGGGGGTCAGGTCCTGCGCCTCGTCGACGATGACATGGGTGTACTCGGTGCGCTCCGCGGCCAGCCGCTCGGCGCGCTCGCGGCGGCTCTCCTCGCGGACCGGCATCAGCTCCTCCAGGCCGGTGAGCTGGTCCAGCGGGTCCGTCTCGCGCTTCTTCCTCGGCCGCAACGGTGCGCCGAGCAGCGTCTGGAGCTCGTCCAGGAGCGCCACGTCGTGCACGGAGAGCGGGCCGTTCCCCTCCTTGCCGAGCCGCTTCAGGGAGCGCGCCAGGCGGCGCACCTCGCCCTGGTTGAGGACCCGGCGCGCCCAGCGGCCCAGCCGCTTCTCGTCGGCCATCGCGGCGAGCACCCCGCGCGGGGTGAGCTCGGGCCACCAGGCGTCCAGGAAGTCGAGGAAGGGGATCTCGGTGGAGACGTCCTCGTCGAAGGAGGCGCGCAGTTCGGCGGCGAGTTCGGGGTCGGTGTAGCGGTCACGGCCGGACGACTTGTTCCACAGGGCGTCCAGCAGCAGTCTTCGGGCGCGCGGGCGCAGCAGGTTGACCGGGGCGGTGCCGCCGAGCACCGAGTGCCGGATCCGGCACAGTTCCTCGGCGTCCAGCTCGACGCGGGCGCCGAACGCGACGACCCGCAGCCGGGCAGGGGTGGCCGGGGGCGTGCCGGGGGCGCCGTCCGCGTCCGTCCCGTCGGCCGCGTCCCCGAAGGCGAGTTGGCCGTCGCCCTCACCGCAGGCACGCGGCGCGCCGGGCCGTTCCAGCGCCCCGCGCGCGGCCTTGCGCAGCACCGGGAGCATCCGGGAGGAGCCCTTGATCCGGGCGACGGCGGGTTCGTCGTACGCGGTGGCGCCCTCGGGCCCGGCCGCCTCGTCGGAGAGCGAGCCGACCGCGCGGATCGCGACCTGCCCCTCCTCGCCCAGCGAGGGCAGCACGCCCTCGGTGTACGCGACGAGGAGCGGGGTCGGCGAGACGACCAGGATGCCGCCCGCGTAACGCCGCCGGTCCTGGTAGAGGAGGTACGCGGCGCGGTGCAGGGCGACGGCCGTCTTGCCGGTGCCGGGGCCGCCGGAGACCTCGGTCACGGAGGCGGCGGGGGCCCGGATCACCAGGTCCTGTTCGGCCTGGATGGAGGAGACGATGTCCCGCATGGTGTGGCTGCGCGCCTGGCCCAGGGCCGCCATCAGGGCGCCGTCGCCGATGGCGGGCAGCCGCTCCCCGTCCAGGTACGCGGTCAGCTCGGGGCGCATCAGGTCGTCCTCGACGCCCAGCACCCTGCGGCCCTTGGAGCGGATGACCCGGCGGCGCACCACACGGCCCGGCTCCTTCGGCGTCGACCGGTAGAAGGGGGCGGCGGCGGGGGCGCGCCAGTCGATGACCAGGGGCGCGTACTCGGCGTCGAGGACGCCGATCCGGCCGATGTGCAGCGTCTCCGCGATGTCGGCGGTCCGGTCCTCGCGCACGGCGTCGTCGGCCGGCTCGACGGAGGTGTACGCGCCGTCCGGGCCGCGTTCGCCGTCCTTGCCCAGCAGCAGGTCGATCCGTCCGAAGAGGAAGTCCTCGAACTCGCTGTTCAGCCGGTTGAGGTGGATTCCGGCGCGGAACACCTGGGCGTCACGCTCGGCGAGCGCCCCGGGAGTGCCGACCTGGCCGCGCTTGACGGCGTCGTCCATGAGGAATTCCGCCTCATGGATCTTTTCCTCCAGACGGCGGTACACGCGGTCGAGATGTTCTTGCTCGACACCGATCTCCCGGTCCCGCAGTGAATCGACAGCGGCATCCTGCGCGGCCACCGAGGCCCCCTTCTGACGTGCATTGGGCAGCCGTCAACCTTATGCGAAGGGGAGCCGCCGCGCACCTGTGGTGCGGAAGAAGGGCGCGGCGGGGCCCGATTCCCCGGCCTCCGGCCTCCTCGGCCCCTCAGCCCCCAGCCTTCTCGCCCTTCTCCTCCCCCTCCCCCGATCCGTCCCCCTCTCCCTCTCCCGGTCCCGGCGCGGGTGCGGCGGCCGCGACGCGGCGCCGGTGACGGGCCACGCGCTCCCGGTTCCCGCACACCTCGCCGGAGCACCAGCGGCGTCGGTGCCCGCGCGAGGTGTCGAGATAGAGCCGACGGCAGTTGTCGGCCTCGCAGCGGCGCAGCCCGGCCCGCGCCACCGGGTCGGTGAGGAGTTCCACCGCGTCGCGGGCCACGGCGGCCAGCAGCGCCCCGCACTCCGGGTCCGCGCTCAGCGTCCGGACCAGCGTGCCGCCCCTCCCCCGTACCGCCCGCAGGCCCGGCGGGGGCGTCGCGGCCAGCGCGTTGACGCGTTCCAGGGCGGCCTCGGCCCTGCGGCCGCCGAGTTCGGCGGTCAGCAGCCGGTCGACGCCGGCCCTCAGCTGCCGGAAGCGCGCCACCCATGTGTCGTCCACGGCGTCGAGGCTCGTGCCGCGCGGTACGAGCCCGGTGGCGAGGAGCCAGTCTGCGAGCCGCTCGGCGCCGTCGAGCAGTTCGCACGTACCGGAGGAGCCGGTTCCCGTCGCCACCAGGTCCAGGCAGGGGCGGCCGGAGGCGAACCGCAGGTCGTACGCGTTCTTACCCGCTGCCATGGGGGTGTCACCGCCTCGGGGGTCTCCGCTGGAGGTCTCCCCCAGGGTGCCCCCTCGGCCGACCGGCCCGGAACCCCTGACGCGCACGGAGTCGGCGCCCCGGGGCGCTACCGTCTCCGAATGACCGACGATCTCCGCACCGCCGCGCCGAAGGCCGGGCCGCTGCTGCTCAGGCCCTGGCGGCCGCGGCCCGACGCAGTGCCCGGCCCGGCGCGATGCTCAGCCCAGCGGCGGATCGTCGTGCAGGATGCGCTGGAACAGCCGGTGGTCGCGCCATTCGCCGTCGATGTGCAGACAGCGCGGGGCCATTCCGTACTGCTCGAAGCCGCACTTGGCGAGCACCCGCTGCGACGCCACGTTGTCCACCACGGTCCCGGCCTCGATCCGGTGCAGCCGCAGCCCGTCCCTGGCCAGCTCGCAGATCCGCCGCACCGCGACCGTGGCCAGGCCCCGGCCCGCGTAATCGACGTCGACCCAGTAGCCGAGCGACGCGCTGCAGAACGGACCGAGCACGATGTTGCTGAGGGTGAACCCGCCCACCGCCCGGTCCTGTTCGTCGGCGAGCACCCACGGCATCGAGCGCCCCGCCTCACGGTCCGCGAGCACCCCGGCCAACCGCTCCCGCTGGCCCTGCTCGGTGTAGAACGCCTCGGGCCGTACCGGCTCCCAGGGCCGCATGAACGCGCGGCTGCGGGTCAGCGCGGCGGCGAGGGAGGCGGCGTCGTCCGGGGTGGCGGGGCGGAGCCGTATCTCCGCGTCAAGCCGGTGCGCGTCATTGATCATCCGTCCAGGCTATCCCGCCCCGGTGTCGCCCCGGCCGCCCGCCCGAGGACCGCCCCGGTGCCGTGCCGACCCCGCCCCAGTACGGCCCCAGTACGGCCTCAGTCCGCCGCGTTTCTCTCGCGCGCCAGGTCCACCAGCCGGTCGAAGGTGCGGTGCAGCTCGGCCCGCCGCTCCTCCTTGTGCCCCTCCGTGGGCTCCAGTCCGTCGATGGTCCGCTCCCACACGTCCATGAACGTCGTCTTCCACGCCTCGGCCACCGCCGGCTCCGGCAGCGTCACACCGACGTGGGCCCGCTCGGCGATCAGGCACAGCAGGTCGATGTCGCAGGGCACGACCACACCCCAGTAGTCGTCGGGCTCCAGCCCCTCCGGGTCGCCGGCCATCGCCTCCTCGATCTCCGAGAGAAGGCGTCCCGTGATGCCCGAGAGATGGTCCGCCGCCGTGTCGCTGTCGAAGTTTCCGCTGCCCCAGGTCCCCATGGCTCCCCTCCGTCATCCGTTCGGCGCGTGTCCGCGCGCCTCACCAAGTCATAGCGGACGGGACTGACAACGGCCCGTGCCGTCGCCCGGGTCCGGGGTCGCCTCCCAGGCCCTGTCGTCAGACTGCCGCCTGCCGTGCGACGGCAGTCCGAAGACAGGCCCTAGGCCAGCCGGTAGCCGCGTTTGACGACCGTCCGGACGAGACCGGGCACCCCCAGCGCCGTGCGCAGCCGCGCCACGGCCGCCTCCACCGCGTGCTCGTCCGAGCCGCCGCCCGGCAGCGCGCGCAGCAGTTCGGCGCGGGACACCACCCGGCCCGGCCGGCGGGCCAGGGCGTGCAGCAGGGCCATTCCGGCGGGCGGCACCGGGCGCCGCTCGCCGTCGACGGCCACCGCGTGCCCGCGGATCTCGATCCGGTGCCCGTCGGCCGTCACCACGCGGGCCCTGGCCGGGAGTTCGCGGCACAGGAGTTGGACCAGCGGGGCGAGCCGGAAGCGTTCCGGCTGGACGGTGCCGATGCCGAGCGCGTTCAGCGGCCGGGCGGTGACGGGTCCGACGCACGCGACCAGCACGTCCTCGCGGAGCGCGCCCAGGAGCTCCGGCAGCAGCCCGCGCCGCTCCGCCCGTCCCAGCAGCGAGACGGCGGCCGGGGCGCTGGTGAAGGTGAGCGCGTCCACGCCACGGGCCAGGAGGGCGTCGAGCAGCCGGTCGAGCGGGGCCGGGTCCTCGGGATCCGTCCAGCGGTAGACCGGCACGCAGACGACGTCGGCCCCGGCGGCGCGGAGCGGTTCGACGAAGCCCGGGACGGGTTCGCCGTGCAGTTGGAGGGCGATCCGGCGGCCGGCCACGCCCTCGGCCAGGAGCCGGTCGAGCACCTCGTCCATGGACTCGGAGGCGGGCGTCCAGGTCTCGGTCAGCCCGGCCGCCCGGACGGCGCCCTTCACCTTGGGGCCGCGCGTCAGCAGCTCGGCGCCGCGCAGGGCCGCCGCCAGCCGCTCGCCGAGGCCCCAGCCGGCGGCGGCCTCGATCCAGCCGCGGAAGCCGACGGCGGTGGTGGCGACGACCACGTCGGGGGCGGTGTCGACGACGTCCCGGGTGGTGGCGCGGAGTTCGGCGTCGTCGGCGAGCGGCACGATCCGGAGGGCCGGGGCGTGCAGGACGGCGGCCCCCCGCCGTTCCAGCAGGGCCCCGAACTCCTCCGCACGGCGTGCGGCGGTGACCCCGACGGTGAAGCCCGCGAGGGGTTCGAGCTGTTCGTCCATGTGTGCGCCGCCCCGGTCTCGTTCCGCCACTGCCCGATCGATGCGGAAGGCCGTCCGCCCGGCACGGGGGCCGAGCCCGCCCACGGCGTGCGACGGGCCCGGTTCCGCCGCGTCTCCCGCCCGCCGCGTCACGTCATCGGGACGCCGCGCGGACGGATTCGCGTCCCGTACGGCCGGGGCCGGAATCCCGGCGCGCGGACCGGACGTCTTCCGGACGTCTTCCGGACGTCTTCCGGACGTCTTCCGGACGTCTTCCGGACGGCGAACGTATACCACCGGCCCGCCCTCGCCGCACCGCGGCCGGGCCCGCCGCGCCGCCTCAGCCCGTTCCCGCCGACATGAGCGCGGCGTCGGCCTCCGGCAGCCAGCTCCCGTCCGGCCGCACCAGCCAGCCCTCCGCCGCCCCCAGCCGGGCCGCGGCCTCGCGCAGCGCGTCGAGACCCGGATGCCGCAGCCCCGCGCGCCAGACCATCAGCAGCGGGGAGACCGGCACCGGCCCGACCAGCGGACGCACCACGGTCCCCGGCATCGGGGGGAAGCCGACGACGCACAGCACCGGGTACGCCGACTTCGCCATGACCCGCTGGAACTCGGCCACGCCGACCGCGAGCGGAACCGGCGGGGCCAGCCGGATGCCCCACTTCGCGAAGAGCAGCCGGGCCAGGTCCGTCCACTCCCCGGTCCGCGGGTTGCCGTCCCCCGCGTAGACGGTCTCACCGGCCAGGTCCGCCGGGGCGACGGACTCCCGCGCGGCGAGGGGATGGCCGACGGGCAGCAGCACGGCCATCGGCTCGTACCGCACCGGCTGGAGGCCGAGCCGGGCCCGCACCGCGGGGTCGAGCCCGGCGGCACGGCCGAAGGAGACGTCGAGCCGCCCGGCCAGGATCTCCCCCGCCGCCCAGGTCAGCCCGCTCTCGAAGCGGGCCATCAGCTCGCACCCGGGAACCAGCTCACGGGCGCGGGCGAGCACCCGGGCGGCCGTCATGCCGTCGGTGTTGAGGTCGACGAAGAGCGGCCGGGCCGCGGGGTCGGCGAAGGCGGCGGCGAGGTCGGCGTGCGCCTCCAGCACCCGCCGGGCGTACGGAAGGAGCCGTTCCCCCTCGGCGGTCAGGGCCACCTGCCGGGTGGTGCGCACGAGCAGTTCCGCCCCCAGTTCGCGTTCCAGCCGCCGGACGTCCCGGCTCAGTGCCTGCTGCGCGATGTAGAGGCGGGCGGCGGCACGCGTGAAGTGCAGGTCCTCGGCGACGGCGACGAAGGCGCGGAGCAGCCGGGGGGCGATGTCGGCGCGGTGCGGCACCGGGGCGTCCGGATCGGCCGGGTAGGAGACCACGCCGAAGAATTTACAACACATACGCGTTAATCGCTGCGCAGAAGGTGTTGGACCCCATGGACCGCCCGCCCCGAGGGTTGGCCCATGCCGTACGAGAGAAATCCGCCCCCCGGCCCCGTCTTCGCGCTCTCCGGGGACCTTCTGGTCATCGCCCGCCCCGCCGGCGGCGCCCCCGTCCGTCCGAAGCCCGCCGGCCCGCGCCTCCCCCGTCCCGCCAACCCCTACCTCCGGCTGCTCGCGACACCGGGCGCCCGCGCCTTCACCGCGGGCAACCTCCTCGCCCGGCTCCCCATGGGCATGTTCACCGTCAGCGCGGTGATCATGATCGCCGGGTCGCGGGGCTCGTACGCCCTGGCGGGGGCCGTCACCGCGACCGGTCTGGCCGCCACCGCCGTGGTCGCCCCCTGGACGGCCCGGCTGGTCGACCGGTACGGGCAGGCCAGGGTCGCGGTCCCGGCCACCGCGATCGCCGTGCTCGGCTCCCTCGCCCTGCTCCTCTGTGTCCACTACGACGCCCCGGACTGGACGCTGTTCGCCTGTTACGCCGCGACCGCGACCACCCCCAACACCGGCGGGATGTCCCGCGCCCGCTGGGCCCATCTGCACCGGGGAGATCCGGCCGCCCTGCACACCGCGAACTCCTTCGAGCAGGCCGCCGACGAGCTCTGCTTCATGCTCGGCCCGGCCCTGGCGGCGCTGCTGTGCGGCGCGCTCTTCCCGGAGGCCGGAACGCTCGTCGGGGCGGTCCTGCTGATGACCGGCGTGCTGCTCTTCGCCGCCCAGCGCGCCACCGAGCCGCCCGTCGCCCCGCGCACGAGGGGCGGCGGCGGCTCCCCGCTCCGCGCCCCCGGCATGCCCGCCCTGCTCGCCGTCTTCCTCGCGACCGGGGCGGTCTTCGGGGCGATGGAGATCGCCACGGTCGCCCGGGCGGGGGGCGCGGTGGTGGCCCTCCAGGCGGCCGGGTCGTGCGTCGCGGGGCTGCTGTACGGGTCGCTCCGCCCGGCCGCGAACCCCGCCCGGCGGCTGCTGGTCTGTCTGACGGGGATGACGGCGCTGATGTCCCTGCCGCTGCTCGCCGCCTCCTCGACCGAGGCCCTGCCCGTCCTCGCCGGCGCCCTGCTGCTGGCCGGCGCGGCGACCGCCCCGACCATGGTCACCGGCATGACCCTGGTGCAACGCCTCACCCCGGCGGCCCAGTTGAACGAGGGCATGACCCTGGCCGTGACCGCGCTGCTGGGCGGGACGGCCGCGGGCTCGGCGACCGGCGGCCGGCTGCTGGAGCACGCGGGAACGGTCGCGGGCTACGCCGTGCCGGTGTGCGCGGCCGGTCTGGCCCTGGCCCTCGCGGCGACCGCGATCCGCGCCCCGGGAAGCCGCGCCCACGACTGACGGGGACGGGAAACCGGGGGACGAGGAAACGGGGGACGGGAAAACGAACGAGGACCCCGCCGCCGGTGGGCGACGAGGTCCTCGTTCACATGGGAATTGTGGAGATGGCGGGAATCGAACCCGCGTCCAACGGAGCGGAACCAGGGCTTCTCCGTGTGCAGTCCGCTGCGCTTTTCTCGGCCCCGGAGATCACGCGGACAAGTCTCCGACGGGCTCAGTCACTGTTTGATTTCCTTCTGGGCCCCGTGACCGGGCTCAGAAGTTTAGATCCCTTGATGATGCCAGGATCCGGGTCGGGATCAACCCCGGGCTGACACTTCGCAAGTCGCTACTTAGGCAGCGAGGGCGAAGGAATCGCGCTTGGTGTTGGCGATTATTGGTTGCGACATATGGTTTACGAGATCATTGCCGCTTCCTCGACACGCTTCCCCTGCTTCGACATCCGCTGTCGAAACCGATCATCCCCATGTGTTGTTTTCAATGACGCACCCGCTGTGAGGTGCGATGCCATCGTACGTGACCAACGCGCGACGATGCCAGCCCATTCCCCGCCGATCCCCCGGGCCCCGTCGTACGCCTCCCGGCGTCCTGCCGCAGGCGCCCGCCGGAGTCCGCCGGAACGGTGTCCGCCGGAGTCGTCGGCCCGGTGCGGCCGTCAGTGGCCGCGCTGGCGCCGGCGGGCCGCCGCGATCGCGCGGTTGGTCTCCCGCAGGTCCTGCTTCTCGCGCAGGGTCTGCCGCTTGTCGTACTCCTTCTTGCCCTTGGCGAGCGCGATCTCGACCTTGACCCGGCCTTCCTTGAAGTACAGCGCGAGGGGCACGATGGTGTGGCCCGTCTCGCCCGACTTCGACTCCAGCTTGTCGATCTCGGCCCGGTGCATCAGCAGCTTCCGCTTCCGCTTCGCCGAGTGGTTGGTCCAGGTGCCCTGCACGTACTCGGGGACGTGGACGTTGTGCAGCCACGCCTCGCCGCCGTCGATCTGGACGAAGCCGTCCACCAGGGAGGCCCGGCCCAGCCGCAGGGACTTGACCTCGGTGCCCATGAGGACGAGACCGCACTCATAGGTGTCGAGGATGTGGTAGTCGTGCCGCGCCTTCTTGTTCTGCGCGATGAGCTTGCGCCCGGTGTCTTTTTCCTTGGCCATAGTGCGGCCATTTTCGCACTACGACCCGCCCCCGAGGCCACTCAATACCGTCTCCGCGCGCTGCTCGGCCCCGGAGTCGACCACGAGGTCGGGGGTGATGCCCCGGTCGTCGACGACGCGTCCCGCTGGGGTGCGGTAGTGGCCGACGGTCAGCTCGGCCACCGCGCCGCCGGGGAGCCTGCTGGGCATCTGGACCGAGCCCTTGCCGAAGGTGCGGGAGCCGACGGTGACGGCCCGGCCCCGATCCTGGAGCGCGCCGGTGAGGAGTTCGGCGGCGCTCATCGTGCCCCCGTCGACGAGGACGACGAGGGGGCGGGCGGTGTCGCCGCCCGGTTCCGCGTAGAGGGCCCGCTGCTCGCCGCGCACGTCGTACGTGGCGACCAGGCCGCCGTCCAGGAAGGCGGAGGCGGCGGTGACGGCCTCGGTGACCAGTCCGCCGGAGTTGCCCCGCAGGTCGAGCAGCACCCCGGCGCCCGCCGGGGCCCCGCGGACCGCGTCCCGCACCTCGGTCCCCGAGCCCCGGGTGAAGGAGTCGACGTCGATCAGCAACGCCGGGGAGGGCCGGGAGCGGTCCGGTCCGATCCGGCGGACGGTGACCGCCTCGGTGCTGAGCCGGGCCCGGTGCAGCGTCCGGGTGCGCAGGACGCGGCCGCGCTGGACGCCGAGCGCGACCGCGCTGCCCGCCACCGCCTCCATGCGGTCCCCGCGCAGCAGGGCGACGGCCTCGGCGACGGGGCGGCCGTCGATCCGGCGCCCGTCGATCGTGCGCAGCAGGTCGCCCGGGGCGATGCCGGCCCGCTCGGCGGGGCTGCCCGGCTGCACCCGGGCCACCTCGACCCGCCCGTCGGCCGAGCGCCTCGCGGCGATCCCCACCCCGGTGTACGAACCGTCGAGCGCCCGCTCGAACTCCTGGTACTGCCGCTCGTCGTAGACCGCGCCCCAGCGGTCGCCGCTGCGGCTGACGACCCGCTCGGCCGCCTCCGTTCCCGACTTGCCGTCGGCCACGGCACGGGCGGCGGCCGACGCCACCTCCTCGCGGTCGACGGTGAAGGCGTGCTCGGTGTGGATCGCGGAACGGCTCGCGGGGTCCGGGGACTTGGCGCGGTCCCGCGGCAGCGAGCCGGTGGCCGCCGCGGTGGCCAGCACGGACGCGAAGACCAAGGTCAGGGCGGCCCCGCGGCGCACGCCGCGGGGCGCGAAACACCATGCGGGACCCGACATGGCGTCGAGTCTAGGGGGTGTCTGATAAATGAGTGCGGGAGAAGGAGCGGGGGCCGGTGCGTGCGATCGCAAGACTCCGGAGCGTCTGCGTGGCGGAGCCACGTGGGCGGTTCGGCAACGCCGCGAGCGTGCGCACCGGACCCCGCGACGCCGCAGGTATGTGTCAGACACCCCCTAGAGAGCGGGCCGAGGCCCTGCCTTCGAACCGGCGGCGCCGAACCGGAGGCTGTTCGAAGACGGGATACGGTGCGGCGACCGGCGGATGCGGAAGGCGCCGGCGGCACGGCAACGCCCCCGTCGGCACGAACGGTTGACCGGGTGCCGCGGGGGCGTTCGCCACGCCTTCGTTCGTCACACCTTGAGGTACTTGCGGAGCGCGAGGAGCGCCGCGAGGGCGGGCATGAGCAGGCCGATCGCCAGCACCAGCGGCAGCTTGGTGAGGACCGCGTCCCAGCCGATGAACTCGATCAGGGTCAGCTTGCTCTGGAGCGCCAGGCCGGCGTCGATCAGGAAGTACCGCCCGGCCAGCAGCATCACGCAGGCGAGCACGCCGCCGATGAGACCGGCGAACGCCGCCTCCATGATGAACGGCATCTGGATGTAGAAGCCGGAGGCCCCGACCAGCCGCATGATGCCGGTCTCCCGCCGCCGGCTGAACGCGGACACCCGGACGGTGTTCACGATCAGCATCAACGCGATCACCAGCATCAGCACCATCACGAAGATGGCCGCCACGTTCATGCCGTTCATCAGCCCGAAGAGGTTGTCCAGGATGGACCGCTGGTCCTGGACGGACTGCACGCCGTCACGGCCGGCGAAGGCGGTGGCGACGACCTTGTACTTCTTCGGGTCGTGCAGCTTGACCCGGAACGACTCCTGCATCTGGTCCGGCGTGATGTTGCCCGCCATGGGCGACTTGCCGAACTGCTCCTGGTAGCGCTTGTACGCCTCGTCGGCCGACTCGTACGTGACCGTCTGGACGGCGTCCATCTTCTTGAGATCGGCCTCGATCTCCTTCTTCTGCTCGGCGGTGACGGCGCCCTTGGCGCACTTGGGCGTCGAGACCGCGTCGTTCTTGCTGCAGAGGAAGATCGAGACGTTGACCTTGTCGTACCAGTAGTCCTTCATCGTGCTGACCTGCTCGCGCATCAGCAGCGCGCCGCCGAACAGGGCGAGCGAGAGGGCGACGGAGACGACGACGGCGAACGTCATCGTGAGGTTGCGACGGAGGCCGACGCCGATCTCCGACAGGACGAACTGGGCGCGCATGGCGTCCTTTCAGTGCTCGATGCTCAGTGCTGGTAGCCGTAGACGCCGCGGGCCTGGTCGCGTACGAGACGGCCCTGCTCCAGCTCGATGACGCGCTTGCGCATCTGGTCGACGATGTTCTGGTCGTGGGTCGCCATGATCACGGTGGTGCCGGTCCGGTTGATCCGGTCCAGCAGCTTCATGATGCCGACGGAGGTCTGGGGGTCGAGGTTGCCGGTGGGCTCGTCCGCGATCAGCAGCATGGGGCGGTTCACGAACGCCCGCGCGATCGCCACGCGCTGCTGCTCACCGCCGGAGAGCTCGCCGGGCATCCGGTCCTCCTTGCCGCCGAGGCCGACCAGGTCGAGGACCTGGGGCACCGCCTTGCGGATCTCGCCGCGCGGCTTGCCGATGACCTCCTGCGCGAACGCCACGTTCTGCGCGACGGTCTTGTTGGGCAGGAGCCGGAAGTCCTGGAACACCGTGCCCAGCTGGCGGCGCATGTGCGGCACCTTCCAGTTGGACAGCCGGGAGAGGTCCTTGCCCAGGACGTGGACCGTGCCCGTGCTGGCGCGTTCCTCACGGAGCATGAGTCTCATGAAGGTGGACTTGCCGGAGCCGGAGGAGCCCACCAGGAAGACGAACTCGCCCTTCTCGATTTCGAGCGACACATCCCGGAGAGCGGGACGGCTCTGCCTCGGGTAGGTCTTGGAGACGTTGTCGTATCGGATCACGGATGCACCACGGTAGGCCGGGAGTAGGTGTGCGTGACCTTACGCGAACCCGGCTGACGCGTGCAGGCGGACGTCCGGTCATGGGCGATTTATGGGGGAAGGAGCACCGGCCGGGAACGGGGCGGAAACGCTGCGGAACGGGTGATGTCCGGCGGGCCCGCGCCGAAATCCGCGCGAGCTGGCACAGTGGGAGGGGGAACGGTCGCGTTTCCGTGAGCGTTGTGCGGAGAGAAAGCACATGCGGCTCCGCCGCGCGGGAGGAGGAAAGCGCATGACCTATGACCGACTGGTGTGCGCGAACTGCGCGGCGCCCGTGAGCGAGGGCCGCTGCCCCGTGTGCCGGGCGAGCCGGGAGCGGCTGCAGCAGCAGGAGCAGGGCGTCTTCGCCGGGCTGAGCCCGGTGGCGCTGGTGGCCCTGCTGGTGGTGATGCTGGGCACGCTGGCGCTGCTGGCGCACCAGACCGTCTGAGGACGTTCCGCACCGGAGCGGGTGCGGGCATGCGGAGGGGCCCGGGCGCCTGAGGGCGTCCCGGGCCCCTTCGCGCGTGTCGCGCGGGTCACCGTGCGTGTGCGGGGCGCGCCCGTACGCGTACGCGGGACGCGTCACCGTGGGTACGGGTGACGCGTCCGTGCGCGTACGCCGGGCGCCTCATGGCCGCGCACGCGCGGCGGGGTCGCGCGGTCAGGCGACGGCGCGGCCGTTCACCAGGCGCGGCAGGATCCGGAAGCCGATGCCCCCGGCGATCATCGTCGCGGCGCCGACCAGCAGGAACGTGGTCTCGGCGGCACCGGTCTCGGCGAGCTCGTCCTTGCCCTTGCCCTGCTCCACCGGCTGGTTGCCGGCCGAGTCCGGGGTGGTGTTGTCGGCGCACTTCGCGCCGTCGAGGTCGACGGTGCAGGTGCTGGTGTCGCCGCCGCCGGTGGCGCCGGAGGACGCGCTGCCCGTGGTGCCGGAGGAACCGCTGCCGCCGCTCCCGGACGTGCCGGAGGAGGCGTGGCCACCGTTGCCGCCGGACTGGCCGCCGTTGCCGTTGCCACCGGAGTGGTTGCCGCCGTTGCCGTTGCCACCGGAGTGGTTGCCGCCGTTGCCGTTGCCGCCGTGCGAGGAGCCGCCCTGGTCGCCCGCACCGCCCTGGTCACCGGCACCACCCTGATCGCCCGCGCCACCCTGATCGCCGGCACCGCCCTGGTCGCCCGCGCCACCCTGGTCGCCCGCGCCACCCTGGTCACCGGCACCACCCTGGTCGCCCGCGCCACCCTGATCGCCCGCGCCACCCTGATCGCCCGCGCCACCCTGGTCACCGGCACCACCCTGATCGCCCGCGCCACCCTGGTCACCGGCACCACCCTGATCGCCCGCGCCACCCTGATCGCCGCCTTCGGTGCCGCCGGAGTCGACACCGCCCGGCTCGCCGCCCCCGAGGGTGGTCCGGGCGGCGACCGTCGCGTCGTCGGCCTCCACGCCGATGCCGAGGTCGAGGCCCACGGCCGACGCCGCACCGGCGGCGGTCAGCGAGGCGCCCGCGGCGATCACCGCACCGGCGGCGATCCGCGCGACGCGAACTCGCGTCTTCTTGGTCATGTGTCTGCTACCCCCTGTAGCTGTACTCGTCAGTGGAGCAGCCATATGCGGGCCCCGGCTCCGCGGGGTTCGCTCCGAACGGCGCCACATCGAGCCGTGGCCATGCCGCCCGCCCCCGTTCACGCCCGTCCCGGACATACGCATGCTGCTCCTGCACCCTGACCACAGTTAAGAATTACGTCAAGGCCGTTCCAGGCGATGTGCACCGCTTTGCCCGCCGTTGACCGCCGTTCAGCGTCACGACTGTGACGCACTCCCCACAGCATCCGCGCAACTCACGGTCCCAACTCCCCTTGACGAGCGGTCGTGTGTTCGCCGCCTCCGACGAAAAGGGCGGCGCCGGAACCCCGTTGGGGGTTCCGGCGCCGCCGTGAGGTCCGGGACGGCCCTTACTTCTCGCGCTGCTTGCGCCAGCGGATGCCCGCCTCCAGGAAGCCGTCGATCTCGCCGTTGAAGACCGCTTCCGGATTGCCCATCTCGAACTCCGTACGCAGGTCCTTGACCATCTGGTACGGGTGCAGGACGTAGGACCGCATCTGGTTGCCCCAGGAGTTGCCGCCGTCGCCCTTGAGGGCGTCGATCTTGGCCTGCTCCTCCTGACGGCGGCGCTCCAGCAGCTTCGCCTGGAGGACGTTCATCGCGGACGCCTTGTTCTGGATCTGCGAGCGCTCGTTCTGGCAGGAGACGACGATGCCGGTCGGGATGTGGGTCAGGCGCACCGCGGAGTCCGTGGTGTTGACGCCCTGGCCGCCGGGGCCCGAGGAGCGGTACACGTCGACGCGGAGCTCGGACTCGTCGATCTCGATGTGATCGGTCTGCTCGACCACGGGCAGCACCTCGACGCCCGCGAAGGACGTCTGGCGGCGGCCCTGGTTGTCGAAGGGCGAGATCCGGACGAGCCGGTGGGTGCCCTGCTCGACGGAGAGCGTGCCGTAGGCGTACGGGGCCTGGACGGCGAAGGTGGTCGACTTGATGCCGGCCTCCTCCGCGTACGACGTCTCGTAGACCTCGGTCTTGTAGCCGCGCTGCTCGGCCCAGCGGAGGTACATGCGCTGGAGCTTCTCGGCGAAGTCCGCGGCGTCCACGCCGCCGGCCTCGGCCCGGATGTTGACCAGGGCCTCGCGGGCGTCGTACTCGCCGGAGAGAAGCGTGCGGACCTCCATCTCGTCCAGCGCCTTCCTGACGGACTCCAGCTCGGCCTCGGCCTCCGCCAGCGTGTCCGCGTCGCCCTCGTCCTGGGCGAGCTCGAAGAGGACCCCGAGATCGTCGATCCGGGCGCGGAGGGCCTCGGTCTTGCGGACCTCGGCCTGGAGGTGCGAAAGCCTGCTGGTGATCTTCTGCGCCGCCTCGGGGTCGTCCCAGAGGGAGGGCGCGGCCGCCTGCTCCTCGAGCGCGGCGATGTCCGCCCTCAGCGCATCCAGGTCCAGGACGGCCTCGATGGACCCCATGGTCGAGGAGAGGGACTTCAGCTCTTCGGAAATATCGACGACTGCCACGGGTCCAGCGTAACGGCTGTCGGAGCGGACGTTTCCCGGACCGCTTGATCACGACGCGGCGGGCGGGTGCGCGGGCCGGGCGGGAGGCGGGCGGCGGGGCGGGCCCGGCGGGTGCGCGGACCCGGGGCCGGGGCGGGCGCGGACCCGGGCGGCGGGCCCGGGCGGGCGGCCCGCGCGGGGACCTCTCCGGCGCCGCACGGGCCCGGAGGCCGGGTCAGGGCGTTCCCGGCGTCGAGCTCTTGGTGTCCTGCGGGGGCGCGTCGGAGGAGTCGTCGCCCAGCGCCAGCCAGCCGCCCACGCCCAGCGCCACCGCCAGGACGAGCGCGGCGGCCCCGAGGGTGAGGCGGCGCTTGCGGACGGCGGCGGACCGGTTGCGGGCCGAGCCGGGGCGGGGCGCGCCCGGGGAGCGCGGGGCGCGGGCGGTGCCCCGGGGGCCGCCGGAGAGCTCGTCGGGGGCCGGGACGCGCATGCTCGTGTGGGTGTCGCGGTTGGAGTCGGCGGACGAGCCGGGCACCAGCGGGACCGCGCCGCGGCGGCGGGGTTCCTCGGCGGGAGGCGCGTACCGCTGCTCGTCGTGCGTCCGGGGCTCGGGCTCGGCGCCCGGCTCGTCCACCTCCAGCGGCGGGATGCCGGCCAGCTGTGGGAGCTGTTCGCGCAGCCGGGCCGCGAGCTCGGAGGCCCGCAGCCGGGAGGCCGGGGCCTTGGCCAGGCACTGGACCAGGAGCTGCCAGAGCTCCTCGGGTATGCCAGGGAGCGGGACGACCGTCTCCGTCACATGGCGGCGCAGCACGGCGCCGGGGTGTCCGCCGCCGAACGGGGTGAAGCCGGCGAGGAGTTCGTACAGGACCGTCGCGAGGGCGTAGATGTCGACCGCGGCGCGGGGCGGGAGGCCCTCGACTATCTCGGGGGCCAGGTAGTCCGGGGTGCCGATGATCTTGCTGGCCTTGACGCGGCGCGGGGTGTCGATCAGCTTGGCGACGCCGAAGTCGGTGAGCAGGGCCGGGTGGGAGTTGCCGGGGCCCAGCGGGCCCTCCATGTCGAGGAGGATGTTCTCCGGCTTGACGTCGCGGTGGACCACGCCGGCGGCGTGCGCGGCGGCCAGGCCGTCGGCGACGTCCGCGATGATCGCGACGGCGGCCTCGGGCGCGAGGCGTCGTTCCCGGTCGAGACGGGTGCGCAGGTCGGTGCCGCGCACCAGGGTCATGACCAGGGCGAGGTCGTTGCCGTCCACCACGAGGTCGTGGACGGAGACGACATGGGGGTGGTCCAGGCCGAGCAGGGCGGTGCGCTCCTGGACGAAGCGGCCGACGAGCTCCTGGTCGGACGCGAGGTCCTCGCGGAGCAGCTTGATGGCCACCGGGCCCTCGGGCCCCTCGCCGAGCCACACCGTTCCGGCGCTGCCGCGCCCCAGGATCTGGTGGGCGGTGTACCGGCTGCCGATTTTCCGTGCCAAGACTGCTCCCTCAGCGGCTGGCGATGGACCGTCGCTCATGACCCCCGGTCGACAAAGTTACGCGTCGGCCGGGGGGTTGAGTGCCCGGGATGGCGCCGGCCCTCACTTCCGCGGGCGAATTGCGGTGGAATCCGGCCCGCGGATGTCGACATGACCACGGAGTCGGTGAGGTCGCCGGCGGTGTTGACGGGTCGGCGGGGCCGACCCGCCGACGGCTCAGGGCTTGCCGTCGCCGATCTTCGAGACCCAGTCGACCACGGTGGAGACCGCGTCGCTGATCGCCCGCCAGTAGCTCTTGCCCTGGCCGATCCAGTCCTGAAGCGGGGTCAGTTCCCAGATCAGCCAGCTCGCGACGAAGAGCAGGACCAGCGTGAACAGGCAGCCCTTGAGGCAGCCGAGGCCGGGGATCCGCATCGGGTTGGCGCTCCGCTGCCGGGGCTCGCGGGGCGGGCGCGGCGCGGGCTGCTGCGGCGGCTGGTACTGCTGGGGCTGCGGCGGCGGCTGGTAGGCCTGAGGCTGCGGCGCGTACTGCTGGGGCCGCTGCGGCTGGTACTGCTGCTGCGGCCGGGGCGCGTACTGCTGCGGCGGGTACGGCTGCTGCTGGGGCGGCGGCTGCCGTCGCGGCTGGGGCCGCTGCGGGGGCTGCGCCTGGGGCTGGGGCCGCTGCGGGCGGCGGCGCAGCGGGTCCTGGTCGGGGTCGAGGTACTGGACCTGGGTCTGCTCGTTGCGGTCGCGGGCCGCCTGGAGCTGGGACTGCCAGGGGTGCGGCCCCTCGGGCTGCGGGGGGCCGTCCGGGCGCGGGGGCATGGGCGGCATGACCGTGGTCGGGTCCGCCTGCCCGTCCGGGCCGCCCTGGCCGGAGGTGTGCTGGAGGACGCTGGTCGCGGCGTTCGGGTCGTACGCGCCGGCGTTGCTCGGCAGCACCTGCGTCGGGTCGGCCGCGCCGGGGGTGTCCGGGACGGCGGCGGGCGCCGGGTCGGGGGCGAGCAGGGCGCCGACGCCTTCGGCCGCGGCGATCTCGGCGGCGCCGGCGTGGACGCCGATGCCGGCCGCGACGGTGCGCAGCGCGCGGGCCAGGTTCTCGGCACTGGGGCGGCGCTCCGGGTCCTTGCTCAGGCAGCGCTCTATGACCGTCCACAGCGGTTCCGGGACGGTGGTGGGGCGGCGGGGCTCCTCGCTGAGGTGCTGGTGCAGGACTTCGAGGGCGGTGGCGCCGGAGAACGGCGGGCGGCCGGTGACCAGTTCGTACAGCAGGATGCCCGCGCCGTAGATGTCGACGGCGGAGGTCTGCGGGCGGCCCTCGGCGGACTCGGGCGCGACGTAGGCGGGCGTGCCGACGAACTCGTGGGTGCGGGTGAGCCCCGGGGAGTCGGCCAGTCGCGCGATGCCGAAGTCGGTGAGCATGGGGCGCATCCCGCCGTCGCGCTCGTCGAGCAGGACGTTGGCGGGCTTCAGGTCGCGGTGGACGACGCCGTCGGCGTGGCTGGCGGCGAGCGCGTCCGCGATCTGCGCGGTGAGCAGCGCGGCGGCGACCGGGGTGAGCGGGCCGTTCTCGCGGAGGTAGCGGTGCAGGTCCGGGCCCTCGATCAGGTCCATGACGAGGGCGAGGAGGTCGCCCTCGACGACCAGGTCGCGGGTGCGCACGATGTTCTCGTGGGTGAGCCGGAGCAGCACCGAGCGCTCGCGCAGGAACCGCATCACGACGTCCGCGTCGTGGGCGAGTTCCTCCTTCAGGACCTTGATCGCCACGGTCTCGCCGGGCTCGCCGGCGACGGCCGCCTCGGCGCCCGCGGTCTCCCGCTGGCGGGCCCGCCAGACCGTGCCCGTGGCGCCGCGGCCCAGCGGCTCCTCAAGCAGGTATTTGCTGCCTACCGGCCGCACGTCATGCGCTCCCTGCAGATCGTGGTGTTCACGGTGTTCCCGGATTCGCACCAGGCGTTCCGGCCCACTCTAGAGGCTGTCGTCAAACCGGCGCCGTCATCCGGAGGGCGGCCCGGCGGTGTCCGGCGCACCGCCCCGCCGGGCGCGACCCGGGCTCGGCGCGGCCGGTCCGGCGGGCCCGGGCGCCCTTCCGGCCGCCGGCGCCGACCCCGCCACGGGTTCCGGGGACCGCCCGGAGGGGTCCGGGCGGGCTCCCGGAGCGGAATCGTCCGGTCTGGATACAAGACGCTCGCTCCGGGCCGGAGGTTGCCGCGCGCGGCCGAGGAGTCCCGGCGGGCGCCCGGGGGTGCGGGGGTCCGAGGGGCCCCACCGGCCCTCCGGCGGCTCCCGGCGGCCCTCCGGCGGTTCCGGGCGGGCGGCCGGGGCGCACACACTCGGCCAATCAAGATCGTTTACCGGTGGCCGCCGGGCGGATTGTCGGCGACAGGTGCGAGGATGCCTACAGCACGGACTGTGGGGTCGTGTCCCCGCGGCCCGTGACGAACCTGTACCGGACGACGCGTCCGGGTCGGGTGGGGGGAGATCACAGGGCGTTCCCCCTGCCCGGCGCCCCGCGCAGAAGGGACCGCCGACGGCGATGCAGATCCGGCTGACCGTCCTCGCGCCGCGCAGCGGCCAGACCCCCGCGCGCGCCTGCGACGTGCTGGTCACCGCCCCGTCGGGGACGGCGCTCGCCGCCGTGGCGGCCGAGCTGGCCGCCGCCGTCTCGGGGCCCGAGGGATCGCCCGGCGGTCCCGTGGCGCTGTTCGCCGGGCGGGCGCGGCTCGACGCGGGGCGGTGCGCGCTGGGCGAGCCCCCGCTGGTCGACGGGGCGGTCCTCTCGCTCCAGGTCCCGGGCGAGGACGAGGCCGCCGACGAGATCGTCCCGGCCCAGCTGCACGTGGTGGCGGGGCCCGACGCGGGCGGGGTCCATCTGCTGCACGGCGGACAGATCAGAATCGGCCGTTCCGCCGACGCGGACGTCCCGATCGACGACCCCGACGTCTCACGGCTGCACTGCGCGGTCACGGTCGCCGAGGACGGCCTGGTCTCGGTGGCGGACCTGGGCTCCACCAACGGCACCCTGCTCGACGGCAGGGTGGTCCGCGACCGCCCGGTCCGGCTGAAGCCCGGCGCCCTGCTGCGGCTGGGCGAGTCGACGCTGCTGCTGACCTCGGGCGCGCCCGCGCCCGCGCTGCCGACGACGCCGGACGGCGAGGGGCATCTGCGGGTGTCCGGCGGGGCGGGCGGCGACGGACGGGCCGAGGAGCACGATTCCGGCCATGGATACGCCCCGGCCGTCCTCCCCGGGGCCGGACCGGCCCCGCACGCCCCGCGGGAGGGCGGCGACGGCGGGCCCGACGACTCCCCTCGCACCGCGGACGGCGAGGCGCCCCGGCGCGGGATAGGCGCCTGGGCGCGCAGACTCGCGGGCCACCGGGGGGAGCCCGTCCATGAGGCGGCGCCCGACGGGGCGGGGGCCGCCGGGCCGTCGTACCCGGATTCCGCCGCGCCGCCCGCGCGGCCGGCCTCGGGCGGGGTCTGGCCCGACCCCGCGGCCGTGCTGCTGACCGCGCTGGGCCCGGGTCCCCGGCTCTGGGAGCGCGGCCCCGCGCATCCGGAGGCGCTCGTGGTGCGGCTGGGCACGACCGACCGGGCCGAGCTGCCCGCCGTCCCGGTGACCGTGGGACTGCGGGAGGCCGGTTCGCTCGGTCTGGCCGGGCCGCGGGCCAGGCTCGCCGGGCTGGCCCGCTCGGCGGTGGCGCAGCTCGCCGCGCTGCACTCCCCCGCCGATCTGGAGATCGTGCTGATCAGCACGGACCGGACGCGCACCGCGGAGGAGCGCGCACGCGAGTGGGCCTGGCTGGGCTGGCTGCCGCATGTGCGCCCGGCTCACGGCCAGGACTGCCGGCTGCTGCTGGCCCACGACCGCGAGCAGGCCGCCGCCCGTACGGCCGAGCTGACCCGCCGACTGGACGAGGGCCCGCTCGGCCCCGGCTGGGCGAGCCTGGACCGGGCCGTGATCGCCGAGGCCGCCGCGCGGTACACGGGACCGTTCACGGTGGTGATCGTCGACGGCGACCCCGGTTCTGCGGCGCTGCGGGAGAGCACCGCCCGGCTGGCCGCAGCCGGGGCCGCCGCCGGGATCCATCTCATCTGCCTGGCCCAGACGCCGGCCGCCACCTCCACCTCGCCGGTCGCGGCGACGTACGAGGCCGCCTGCCACGCCTCGATCGCGTTCCGCGAGTGCGGGGCGGTGGCGATGCTGAGCGGCGACGTGGCCACCGCCCTGCGGCTGCTGCGCACGGCCGACGGCCGGGCCGCCGGGCACGGCACGGTCGCCGCGGTGGACGCGGTGTCGGCGCACTGGGCCGAGCGGTTCGGCCGGGCGCTGGCCCCGCTGCGCACGGACGCCTCGGCGTCGGCGCACGGCGGGCCCGCGTCGACCGCGCTGCCGCTCTCCGCCCGGCTGCTGGACGAGCTGGGCCTGGCCCGGGCCACCCCGGCCTCCCTGATGGCCCGCTGGGCCTCCGCCGCGGACGAGCGGGCCCCGGCCGTGTCCGTCGCCTCCGCCGCGGCCCGCCGGGCAAGCGGATCCGGTGGCATGGGAGCGCCGGGCGGCGCGCGGGTGTCCGCCCCGCAGCCGCGCGGCGCGACGCCCCGGGTGGGCGCCCAGCGCACGGTCGAGGGGCCGGGCGGACACGGCTCCGGCCCGTACCCCGGCGGCGACACCGTCACCCATGTCGGCACGGTGACCCCCGGCCTGCTCCGCGACGAGGCGCGCGGGGACCACAGGACCTTCGGGGCTTCCGGCGCCTCCGGCGCTCCGGGGGCGGGCGAGGGGCGCGGGACGACCGGCGTCCGCGCCCCGTACACCGGCCGCTCCGGGCACCCGGGATACGCCGATTCCGGCACTCCCAGGGTCAGCGGCGGGCGCTACGGCGGATTGCCCGGGGACGGCCCGGACGCCCGCACCTTCTCCGGGGCCGGTTCCTGGCCCGGCGGCGACGCGCGGGGGTCCGGCGATCTCCGGTCCGACGGGTCCGGGCGGGCCCCGGAGCACACGGCCGGCCCGCACGGGGACGCGCCGCCGGCCGCGCCCCGGTCCGGCGGTCCGGGCGAGGCCCCGGCGGGGCGTGCCGCCGTGGCCGCGCCCGCCCGCACGGCCCCTGACCCGGGGGCGGGAGCGGCGGCGGGGGCGGACGCGTCCGGGGCCGCCCCGGGCCGGGGGTCGTCCGTGACGGTCTTCGGGCGTCCCTTCGTGGTGCTCGGGGCCGGGCCCCGGGGCCCGGTCGGCGTGGACCTGACGGAGGAGGGTCCTCATCTCCTCGTCGAGGGCCCGGCCGGCAGCGGCCGTACGGAGCTGCTGCGCGCCGTCGCCGCCTCGCTGGCCGCCGCGGACCGGCCCGACCGGCTGGGCCTCGTGCTGGTCGACGGCGCCGGCGCCGAGCGGGGCGAGGGCCTGGGCCCGTGCGCCGAGCTCCCGCACGCCTTCACGCATCTGGTGGCCTCCGATCCGGTGCGGATGCGGGAGTTCGCGCAGGCGCTGGGCGGTGAGCTGAAGCGGCGCGCCGAGCTGTTGGGCGCGGACGACTTCGCCGGGTGGCACCAACGGCGGGAGCTGGCACGGCGGTTGGTGGGCCAGCGTCCGCCGAGCGCGGCGGAGCGGCGCGGCGACGTGGACTCCCCGATGAGCGGGACGCTCCGGTTGCGTCCCGCCGGTGCGCGGCCCGCGGCCCCCGAGCCGGCCGCGCTGCCCCGGATCGTCGTCCTGGTCGACGACTTCGACGCGCTGGTCGCCCCCGCGCTCGGCAGCACCGGCCGCCCCGCCGCCGGTTCGGTGGTACGGGCCCTGGAGGCCGTGGCCAGGGAGGGCGGCCGGCTCGGCGTCCACCTGGTCGCCGCGTCGGGCCGCCCGGAGCGCACGGAGGACACCGACCTCGCGCACGGGGCCCGGCTGCGCATCGTGCTGGACGCCCCGGCCGTCCCGCGCTCGCCGGAGGACCCGGCGCCGGGGCGCGGCCGCCTGGGGCATCCGGACGGGCGGGTGACCCCGTTCCAGGGCGGCCGGGTCACGGGCCGCATACCGCGTACGGCGACCTCGCGCCCCGTGGTCGTCCCGCTGGAGTGGGAGCGGATGGGGGACCCGCCGGCCCGCCGCCAGGTCCGCGAGCTGGGCAACGGCCCGACGGATCTGGCGCTGCTGGCGAGCGCGCTGGAGCGGGCGGCCCGGTCGGTGAACGCGGAACCGCTCGCCCCGCTCGGCCCCGACCCCTCCTGACACCCGACGCGGCCCGGGGCGTGCGCGGGCGCGCGCCCCGGGCCGCCGAACGCCACCGGGCCGCCCCGCACGCCGTCGCCCGCCCCGTAACGCCCCCGCACCGCCCGGCCGCCCCGCACGCCCCCGGGCCGTAACGGCCCCGCACCGCCCCCGGACCGCCTTGCGCGCCCGCGCCCGGCGGTTGGGCGCGCCCGCGCCCTCGGGCCGCCCTGTCGCCCCGTAACGCCCCCGCACCGAACCCCGCCGTCCCGCACCCGCGTGCCGCCCGCCGCCCATCACGCACCGCGTACCGCGTACCGCTCCCGAGCGCGAACACTCGCCCCGGGCCGTCCCGTACCCCCTCGTACCACTCCCGCACCGCCCCGCCCGTCCCGTCCGCCCTGTGTCACGGCCCCGGCGCCGACCCCTTTGCGGGGCCCCGGCCGGGTCCGTCCGGGACGGGCCGAACGTCCCGTCTCGACCACTGACGGCACGTCACGAGCCCATTACGATCAAGGAGTTGGCCCGGGAAGCGGTATTGCGGGCATCATGCACCCGGCGTAGGACTGTGCGCACACGACGATGTGAGAGACGGGGAAGCTATGCGCACAACCCATCGGATCAGCAGAGCCGCCGTGGTGTTCACCGCCCTCGGCGCGCTCGCCCTCACCGGTTGCGGCGGCAACGACGACGACGGCGGGAAGGGGAAGTCCGGCCAGGGCTCCGGGAGCGGCGCCCAGGACGCGCCGGGCGTCGCGCTGCCGAAGCTCGACGGCGAGAAGCTCTCGGTCGCGGCGGTCTGGACGGGCGCGGAGCAGGCCAACTTCGTCAAGGTGCTCAAGGAGTTCGAGAAGCGCACGGGGGCGACGGTCGCCTTCGTCCCGGCGCAGGACCCGATCATCAACTTCCTCGGTACGAAGATCGCGGGCGGTCAGCCGCCGGACGTCGCGATGATCCCGCAGGTCGGCGCGATCCGGCAGGCCGCCGAGAAGAAGTGGGCCAAGCCCGTCGGCGCCGAGGCCAGGGACCAGCTGACCAAGAACTACGGCAAGGTCTGGCAGGACCTCGGGACGGTGGACGGCACCCCGTACGCCGTCTACTTCAAGGCCGCCAACAAGTCCCTGATCTGGTACAACGCCCGGGCGTTCGAGAACGCGGGCGCGTCCGAGCCGAAGACCTGGAAGGAGTTCCTGGCGACGGCCGAGACGGTCTCCGCCTCGGGCGTCACCCCGGTCTCGGTGGGCGGCGCGGACGGCTGGACCCTCACCGACTGGTTCGAGAACGTCTACCTCTCCCAGGCGGGCCCGGAGAAGTACGACCAGCTGGCCAGGCACGAGATCAAGTGGACGGACCCGTCCGTCGGGGACGCGCTGACCACCCTCGCCGAACTCTTCGGCAAGCCCTCGCTGATCGCGGGCGGCGCGGACGGCGCGCTGCAGACGGAGTTCCCGGCCTCGGTCACCCAGACCTTCACCGGCGGCGACCAGCCCAAGGCCGCGATGGTCTTCGAGGGCGACTTCGTGGGCGTCAACATCGCGCAGACCAAGGCGAAGATCGGGACCGACGCCAAGGTGTTCCCGTTCCCGGCGGTCGGCGCCGAGTCCCCGGTGGTGACGGGCGGCGACGCGGCGGTGGCGCTGAAGGACGGCAAGGGCGCGCAGGCGCTGCTGACCTGGCTGGGCTCGGTCGACGCGGCGAAGATCATGGCCGGGCAGGGCGGCTTCATCTCCCCGAACAAGGCCCTGGACCCCGCCGCGTACCCGAACGAGGTGCAGCGCACGATGGCGAAGGCGCTGGTCGCGGCGGGCGACGCGGTCCGGTTCGATATGTCCGACCAGGCCCCGCAGTCGTTCGGCGGGACGCCAGGGAAGGGTGAGTGGAAGACCCTCCAGGACTTCCTGAAGAACCCGAAGGACATCGCGGGGACCCAGGCGAGACTGGAGTCCGACGCGGCCAAGGCGTACAAGAGCTGACGCGATGACGACAGCCGCCGCGGGGGGCGCCGACGAGGCGTCCTCCGCCGACACGCCATCGTCCGCGCGGCCGCCGGCGCCCGCGCCCCGGAGGCCCTCCGGCGGCCCGGGTCCGGGTCCGGGTCCGGCGGGCGCCCCCGCCGACGCCTACGGGGGCTCCCCGAAGCGGCGTTCCCGGAGCGTGACCGGCACCCGCCGGGTCGTCGCCGCGCTCTTCCTGGCGCCCGCGCTGGTGCTGCTCGGGGCCCTGGTGGTCTATCCGATCGGGTACTCCGTCTACCGGTCGTTCCTCGACCAGGCGGGCACGGGCTTCGCCGGACTCGACAACTACCGGGCGCTGTTCACGGACGACACCATCCGCACGGCGATCAGGAACAACGCGATCTGGGTGGTGTTCGCGCCGACGGTCGCCACCGCCCTCGGGCTGATCTTCGCCGTGCTGACCGAGCGCGTCCGCTGGGGAACCGCGTTCAAGCTGGTCGTCTTCATGCCGATGGCGATCTCCATGCTCGCCGCGGGCATCATCTTCCGGCTGGTGTACGACCAGGCCCCGGAGCGCGGGGTCGCCAACGCCGTATGGGTGGGGGTGCACGACACCTTCGCCGAGTCGGCGGGCTACCCGAACGCGCATCCGCTGCCGGTGCATCCGCTGAAGGCGGGCGGCGGCGGTTCGTTCGTCACCAAGGAGCCGGTGCGCGCCGGGCAGCCGGTGCGGCTGCCGCTGGTCGGCGTGGCCCCGGCGAAGATGCCCTCGGACGCGAGACCCGCGAAGGCCGCGGAGGCGGAGCCGGGGAAGATCACCGGCACGGTGTGGCTGGACTTCACCAAGGGCGGCGGCGGGCGGCCGAACGTCATCGACGCCGGGGAGCCGGGGCTCCGGGGCATCGAGGTCGAGGCGGTCAGGGGCGGCGAGGTGGTGGCCTCGGCCAGGGCCGGCGCGGACGGGGTGTTCACCCTGCCCGCCTCGGCCGACGGCGCCGAGCTCAGGCTCCCCGCCTCGAACTTCCGGGAGCCGTACAACGGCGTCGAGTGGCTGGGCCCGACCCTGGTCACGCCCGCGATCATCGGCGCGTACGTGTGGATGTGGGCCGGGTTCGCGATGGTGCTGATCGCCGCGGGTCTGGCCGGGCTGCCCCGTGAACTCCTGGAGGCCGCCCGGGTGGACGGCGCCAACGAGTGGCAGGTGTTCCGCCGGATCACGGTGCCGATGCTGGCGCCGGTCCTCTCGGTGGTGCTGGTCACGTTGATGATCAACGTACTGAAGGTCTTCGACCTGGTCTTCATCATCTCGCCGGGCTCCTCGGTGGCCGACGCGAACGTGCTGGCGCTCCAGCTCTACCGTTCCTCGTTCGGCACCGACGCGGATCTCGGCGTCGGCAGCGCCATCGCCGTGCTCCTGCTGCTGCTGGTGCTCCCGGTGATGTACGTCAACATCCGCCGGATCCGGAAGGAGGGGCGCCGATGACGACCGCCTCGACCACGTCCGCCGGGACCGGCCCGGCGCGGGCCGGGCGGTCCCTCGCCGCCCGGGCCGCCGCCCGCGCCGGGGGCGGCGCGATGCGGGTGTTCCTCGTCCTGGTGGGCCTGTTCTGGCTGCTGCCGACCGTGGGGCTGCTGCTGTCCTCGCTGCGCGGCGCGGACGACATCGCCTCCAGCGGCTGGTGGCGGGTCTTCACCGCCCCGTCCCAGCTGACCTTCGACAACTACGCCCGGCTGCTGGACAACCCGACGATCACCCACTCGGTGCTGAACACGGTCCTGATCACCGTCCCGTCGACCGTCCTGGTCGTCGTGCTCGGCTCGCTGGCCGGATACGCCTTCGCCTGGATGGACTTCCCCGGCCGCGACTGGTGGTTCCTGGTGGTGGTGGGGCTGCTGGTGGTGCCGGTGCAGGTCGCCCTCGTACCGGTGTCCAAGCTCTTCGGCGCGATCGGGATCTTCGAGACCACGGCCGGCGTGGTCGTCTTCCACACCGCCTTCGGGCTGCCGTTCGCGATCTTCCTGCTGCGGAACTTCTTCGCGGAGATCCCGAGGGAGCTGCTGGAGGCGGCCCGGCTCGACGGGGCGGGCGAGATCCGGCTCTTCACCCGGGTCGTGATGCCGCTGGGCGGTCCGGCGATCGCCTCGCTCGGCATCTTCCAGTTCCTGTGGGTGTGGAACGACATGCTGGTCGCGCTGATCTTCGCGGACTCCGGTTCGCCGCCGATCACGGTCGCGCTCCAGCAGCAGGTGCGGCAGTTCGGCAACAACATCGACGTGCTGGCGCCCGGCGCCTTCGTGTCGATGGCCATCCCGCTGGCCGTCTTCTTCGCCTTCCAGCGCCAGTTCGTCTCCGGCGTGATGGCGGGCGCGGTCAAGTAGCACGCGCGGCCGGGAGCGCGCGCCGCCGGACGGGCCCGGGAGACGGGCGCCGTCCGGCGGCGCGCGCTCAGCGTTGCTGGCCCGCCATCACCGTGACCAGGCCGACGACCACGAGCAGCGAGCCGCCCCAGGTCCACAGCGAGGTCCGTTCGTGCAGCACGGTCGCCCCGGCGAGCACGATCAGCAGATACCCGAGGGCGTTGAACGGGTAGGCGAGGGAGAGCGGCACCTTCGCCAGGGTGGTCATCCAGGCGACGGCGGACACCGCGAAGACCAGCAGGCCGAGCACGACCCAGGGGCTGGTCGCGGCGCGCAGGGCGACGGACCCGCCGCCGTGCGCCGCGGCGGCCGCGGCCCCCTTCATCCCGTGCTTGAGCATGATCTGGCCGCCCGCCGAGGAGAACACGGCGAACAGCAGCAGCAGCAGACTGGGGACGGTCAAGGCGGTGCTCCTGACTGCGGCGGCCGGGGGCGCGGCCTCCGGGGCGGGGGTGGGGCGGGGGACGGCGGGCTCAGACGCCGACCCGGTCCGCGTGGACGTACTGCCGGTTGAGGATGTCCTGTACATCGACGTGCTCTCCAGCGATGATCGTCTCGGCCGCGTGCGGCGTGAGCAGGGCGACGTGCTGATAGCCGAACAGCGTCGGCCGGATCCGGGTGAGGAGCTTCGACAGCCCCCCGAGGACCGCCGGGAGCGGCCCGCCGCCGAGCAGCGCCCAGAACGGGGCCCCGGTGGAGGTGAGGCGCAGGACGTCGTAGCCGGCGCCCCGGACGGTGCGGCGCAGGCTGGCCCGGGTGAAGAAGCGCAGATGGGTCTCGTCGAGGATGCCGCGCCGGTCGTAGTCGAATACCCCGAGCGCGACCCGCAGCCGGGAGTACCAGTGGCTGAAGTTCGGTACGGACAGCAGCAACCGGCCGCCGGGCCGCAGCACCTCGGCGACCTCGGCGAGCAGCCGCTCGGGGCGGGAGAGGTGCTCGATGACGTCGCCCGCGACCACGTAGTCGTAGCCGGCGCCGATCTCCGGGGGCAGTCCGGCCTCCAGGTCGACGCGGTGGAAGCGGCTGCACCGCTCGCGCACCCCGGGGACCTCGACGAGGTCGACGCCCGTCACCTCGTGGCCGAGGGCCTCCAGCCGCTGGGCGAACAGGCCGCCGGAGCAGCCGAGGTCGAGGACCCGGCCGGGCGGCATGCCGCGCATCTGTTCAAGGATGACGGCGTGCGAGGAGCCGTCGCCCTCCTTGAACGCGTACTCGACGGGTTTGGGGATCCAGGCGCAGGTGCCGAATCCCTTGACGGCGAGCCGGTATTCGAGGACGTCCTTGACGACGTCCTTCGCGTATTTCATTCCGTTGACGTAGCAGATCTCGTCGCCGTAGTAGGTGGGGACGGGGATCTCCTTGATCCGCATTCCGGCGTCGAGCATCTGGACGATGATCTGGGTGTCGAAGTCGAACGCGTCGGTGTTCCGGTCGATCGGCAGCCTCCTGAGCGCGGCGACGCTGTACGCGCGGTATCCGGAGTGGAATTCGGTGAGCCGCGAGCCGAGCAGGGCGTTCTCCAGGCGGGTGAGAATCCGGTTGCCCAGCCATTTGTACAACGGCATGCCGCCCTTGAGCGCGGACCCGGAATTCATCATCCGCGAGCCGAACACCGCCTCGCATTCGCCGCGTTCGATCGGCGCGACCATGTCGGGCAGGAATTCGGGGGCGTACTGGCCGTCGCCGTGCAGCAGGACGACGATGTCGAGCCCGTGGGCGGCGGCCAGGGCGTAACCGGCCTTCTGGTTCCCGCCGTAGCCGAGGTTCTTGGTGTGCCGCATGACGACGGTGCGCGGCATGCCCTCCGTCTGCGACCAGCGGCAGCCCGCGGTGAAGGTCGCGTCATGGCTCGCGTCGTCGAGGATGAGGATCTCGGCGATCCTGGACCGGAAGTCCTCCGGGATGCGGTCGAGGGTCCGCTCCAGCGTCGCCTCGGCGTTGTACGCGACCACCAGGATGCCGATCCTGGGGCTCGGGCTTTCCTTCACAGGGGGTTCTCCAGTTGGTGCTCGGCGCCCCGGGGGGCGCGGGCGCGGGGTACCGGAATCCGGGGCGCGGGGCCCGGGGTTACGGGGTGGGCGGTCAGCTGACGGGGGTGCCGGTGGGGCGCGTGGGAGGGGGCGCGGCGGCCGGGGCGCGTTCGCCGGCGCACTGCGGGGGCACGGACGGCGGCGCGGCGAGGATCGCGCGGACGCCGCCGACGAGTCCGGCGGCGAGGACCGCCCAGCCCGCCTCGCCGAGGTGCATCACCGTGTCGCTCCAACGCACGGCGGAACGCCCCATGTAGCCGAGGAGCGCGGTCAGTCCGAGCAGGCAGCCGTACGCGGCGCCCTCCCAGAAGCCGATGACGAAGAGCCCGGCCGCCGCCCAGGTCAGGTACTGGAGGGCGGACGCGGTGGAGAGCAGCAGCAGCAGTCCCATCGTGAAGCCGACGACGAGGGGCAGTTGCGCGGGGCGCAGCCGGGCCAGCCACGTCCCGGCCGCCGCGCAGACCAGCACGAACAGGAAGTGCCCGTCGCCCTGGACGAAGGCGATGAACGCGTCCGGCAGCCCGGCCAGGTCGGCGAACCGGACGATGCCCCACAGGCGGTAGTCGCCGCCCGCGTACTCCAGGACGTTCTCCTTGAGGTCCGCCGGCACGGTGGCCAGCACCGGCCCCCAGACCAGGGCGATCAGCGCGGTGAAGGCGGCGGTGAACCGGAGGAGGGCGGGGCGGCCCGCCCGCAGCGCGACGACGAACAGCGCCGGAAGGGCAACCACCGGGATGAACTTGACGCTGATCGAGAGCGCCGCGGCCACCCCGGCCGCCAGCGGGGCCTTCCGGTCCACCAGCAGGTACGCGGCGGCCAGCGCGAAGGTGATGGCGACGGCGTCGGTGTTGCCGTGGTAGCCGGACGTGGCGATCAGCACGGGGCTGAGGGCCACGCCCGCCCCGCAGGCGACCGCCGCGCCCATGGAGCGGCGCCGGCGCACGATGCCGAAGACGAGGAGCGCACAGCAGAAATCCGCGATCGAGGCGGGCGACCTGATCAGGATTCCGAACGGAATTCCGAGGTCGGAGAGTTCGTGCAGACCGAGCAGCATCCATCCGGCCAGCGGCGGATGGTTGTAGACGGGCAGTCCCGGGAGCGGTTGTTCGTAGATGCGAATGGGGCCGTAACGCGCGACCGCCTCGGCGAATCCGCGAAAGATGTGGACGTCGGCCGGTCCCGGTTTGTTCGCCGCGATCAGCATTCGGGTGAGAAGACCCGCGGCCGCGGCGACGAGCACCATTGTTCTGGCTCGTCGCACGTCCCAGGTCTCGCACCGCGTTCGGATACCCATGAAAACAGAACGTAGCAACCCGAGGACGCCGAGTGACGCAACGATGCTCCAGGCATGCGGATCGCCTCGTCCATTCCCTGCGGAGTTGTACGGGCGTCCGCATTCCTGAATCACCCGGACGGCTCAGCCGGAATGCGCGGGCCCCGACGCGGCCCCTTCGCCGGCCCCGGGGCGGTCCGGCCGGGGCCGGTCGCCGGGCTCCCGCAGCATGCGGTCGGCCACGGCCGCCGCCGCGCGCCCGTCGCCCGGGTCGCAGAAGTCCCGGCGGAACGCCGCGTACGCCCGCGCATGGCCCCGGACGGCGCGCGCCGGATCGCGCAGCGCCTCGACGAGCGCGGCGGAGCCGGGGATCAGCGGGCCGGGGGCGCGGGCCTCGAAGTCGAAGCAGAAGCCGCGCACCGCGTCGCGGTAGTGCGCCAGGTCGTGGGTGTGGAACAGCATCGGGCGGCCGGTGCGGGCGAAGTCGAACATCGTCGAGGAGTAGTCGGTGACCAGGACGTCGCTGATCAGCAGGAGTTCGCCGGCGTCCGGATAGCGGGAGACATCGCGGACGAAGCCGCTGCCGCGGTCCGCGATCCGGCCCGCGACGAGGTGATGGCGGCGCACCAGGAGCACCGTGTGCGGGGCGAGTTCGCGTTCGGCGGCGAGAGGGTCGAGGTGCCGGCCCAGGGCGTACCGGCCGCCGCCGCACGGCTGGTCGTCGCGCCAGGTCGGCGCGTACAGCACGACGCGCCGGTCCTCGGGGATGCCGAGCCGCTCCCGTACGGCGGCGGCGACCTTGGCCCGGTCCGGGGCGTGGAACAGGTCGTTGCGGGGGAGGCCGCACTCCAGGACCTCGCCCCGGTAGCCGAGGGCGCGTCGCAGGACGGGGGTGGCGAAGCTGTTCGGGGAGACCAGCACGCTCCACTGGCGGGCGAGCCGCTCGACGGCGGCGAGGCGGGCCGCGTCGGCCCGTCCGGCGCCGGCGTGGTCGAGCCCGATGCGCTTGAGCGGTGTGCCGTGCCAGGTCTGGACGACGAACTGGTCCTCGCGCCGCTCGAACCACTCGGGCAGCTGGGTGTTGGTGACGATGTGCCGGCTGGTCGCCAGGGCCTCGTGCCAGGCGGCGGAGCCGTGTTCGACGGCGGTGACGCCCTCCGGGAGGCGCGCCTGCTGGTCGCGCACCACCCACAGGTGCTCGGAGCCGATGCCCCGGCGGACCAGTTCCTCGTGGACGGCGCGCGGCGAGTCGGAGTACTGGCGGCCGTCGAAGCTGCTGTACAGCACGGTGTCGCGCGCGGGCGCGCCGCGCCTGCTCCGGTACGCCGCGCGCAGCAGCCGTGCGCCGCGCGGGCCGCGTTCGGCGGCGGGGAGCACCGGGCCGGAGCGGATCAGCAGCCGGTCGTAGCCGTGCCGTTCGACGACGAACTCCCGGCCCTTCAGGGCGCGGGCGGCGGGCAGGGCGCGGTGGGCGGCGGCCGGGACGCGCAGCGCGGTCTCGTACGCCTCGCCGTCCGCGCCGCGTTCGCGGAGGAGGAGGTGCCAGCGGCCCCGGCCCAGCGGCAGCGGCCCGCCCGGTCCGTCGACGGCGTCCGGCCGCAGCACGGCCCGGAACCGCCGCGCCCCGGCGGGCCCGGAGAACGCGACGGGGAGGACGGCCTCCTCGTCGTGGTCACCGTGCCGGGCCACCAGCGCGACGGACCGTTCCGGGTGGTCGGGGAAGCCGCCCTCCAGGACGAGCCGCCCGTCCTCCGTCCAGGCCGCCAGGTCGACGGCGGGCTCCGCGGCGCGGTCGCTGATCAGCAGGTCGCCGCGCGCGCTCGCGGTGAGCCCGAGCTCACGCCGCACGCCGTCCCGTGCGCCGGCGCCGATGCCGTCCCGTGCGCCGGCGCCGGTGGCGTCCCGTACGCCATCCCGTACGCCGTCCGCCGCGCCGGCGCCGCCCGCGTCCCCGCCGCCGTCCCCGCTCCCGGTGTCGTCCGTATCGAGCGGGTAGCGGCCCGGCAGCACCGGTCCCGGCACGTCGACCGGCGTCCGGCGGCCGTCCGGTCCCACCAGGTGCACCTGGTAGACGATCCGAGCGGGCGAGGCCCCCTCCCCCGCGCCCGCGCGGGCCTTGGGGAAGGCGTCGAGCGGCACGGCGGCGGTGAAGCGGCGCCAGCCGGACGCCATGGCTCCGGTGGTCGTGCGGACCGTGACCGGACAGTCGAAGGAGGTCCCCGAGGGGCGGTGGGCGAGGGCGAGGCGCAGCGGTCCGGAGCAGAGGCGGGCGCGGACCATGCCGTCGACGACGACGTGGTCGCGGCGGCCGTCCGGGCCGCCCGCCCGGTGCGACTCGAAGCGGGCGTCGATCCGTTCGGCGTGCAGCACCAGCGTGCCGTCCTCGAAGGCGGGCACGATCCGGTGGTCGCCGTCGGGCCGGTGCACCGGCGGCGGGGCGGCCGCCTCCTCGGTCGAGAGGGCGGAGCGGCGCAGCCTGCCGTGCCCGGCGATGCCGATCTCCATTCGCCAGGTGAGGCGTTCGGGCCCGCGGCGGGCGTCGACGCGCAGCCGCGCCGGGTCGACCACGGTCTCGAACCCGGAACGGTCGTAGTCGTGCAGGCTCTGCCGGGACCGGGCGGTGGCCTCGGGGTCGAGGACGGTGCGCAGCCTCAGCGGCACCGGGCGCCGCCGCCCGGCCCGCAGCCAGGCCGCCCGGAACTCGTCGGCGCGCGAGGCCGCGGGCAGGTTGCGGAGGTACGCGTACCCGGACAGATGCAGCCGGCCGTCCCGCCAACGGGCGTCCCGCAGCCGGGCGATGAGCGGCAGGTCCCGTTCGCCGACGTGGAGCGCCCGGCGCGCGACGGGGCCGGTGAGCACCGGGAAGGAGGCGGTGCGGCGCCGGACGCCCCGTACCTCGAACGCGCCCGGTTCGGCCCGGTCGTGGGCGAGCAGCGCCAGCAGTTCGTCCATCCGGCGTTCGCGGACGAGATGCCACATCAGGCGCGTCGGCAGCGGCAGCGCGTCCAGGGCGGCGGGGTCGGCCTGGTCGGTGAACTCGTCGGCGTGGGCGAGGAAGGCGCGCCGGTGGTCCTCGTCGCCGTCGGCCAGCGCCTCCAGGGCGTATCGCAGGTCGTGGGCGAGGACATGCTCCTCGTAGCGCCGTTTGTCGGCGGCGCCGCGGTGCTCGTCGAGGAAGGCGCAGACGCCGAGGAGGTGTGTGACCCGGTCCTGGACGGCGCGCACGCCGGCGCGACGGGAGTCGAGCGAGCCGGCCCGCTCGCGCCAGTGGTACACGGGGGCGCTCAGCACGTCGACGGACCGGGCCAGGAAGTGGGCGGGCAGCACGACCGGGATGTCCGCGTGGAGCGCTCCGACGGGGAAGGCGAAGGCGTGCTCGTCCCAGAAGGAGCGGCGGAAGACCTTGTTGCAGGCGATCCGGTCGGCGGCGAGGGCCCAGTCGCGGGAGATGTGGGTGCGCAGCCGGGTCCTCGCCATCGGCGCGCGGAGGTCGGGCGCCTGCCGGAGCTTCCCGGAGGGGCGCAGCCGCAGCACGTTGCCGGAGGCGAAGTCGGAGCCGGTCTCGTCGAGCGCGCCGAGCAGGAGTTCGTACGCGCGGGGCGGGACCACGTCGTCGCCGTCGGCGAACGCGAGGTGGCGGGCGCCCGGGTCGCAGTGGCGCACCCCCGTGTTACGGGCCTGGCCGAGGCCGCCGTTGGCCTGGCTGACGAGCCGGAAGCGGCGGTCCCGGGCGGCGAACCCGGTGGCCAGGGCCGCGCTGCCGTCGGTGGATCCGTCGTCGACCATCACCACTTCCAGGTCGCCCATGGTCTGCTCGGCGAGGGACTTCAGGCAGTCCGTCAGATGGAGCTCCACGTCATGGACGGGTACGACGACACTGAGCCGTGGCGGCATGTTGGCACGTCCGTTCCTCGGGGCCTGTGACTGTCCGTACGGCTCAACCCCCTGGACGGCCGGGGGTCACCGGCACGAACCCTCCCTTACGGGTGACATCGGCCGCACCGCGCTTACGCACCGTCACCTCCGGGGCCGCCGCCGTCCTCGCCGGCGCGCGGGAGGAACCTCCGCGCCACGCGTCCGGCCGCGTGCCCGTCGTCGTACGGAGGGGGCCGTCCTCCGCGTGCCACGCCGGGAGTTCACCCGATCGGGGCAGAGCCGGTGACCCGGCGGGTTCGCCCCGGTTGTCCGGGCATGAAACCGCGCCTCAGTGTCGTCGTCCCGGTCCGCAACGCCGAGGACTTCCTGGAGGACTGCCTGCGGTCGCTGGCCGGGCAGACGGTCTCCGGCATCGAGGTGGTGCTGGTCGACGACGGTTCGACGGACGGCGGCGCGGCCGTCGCCCGCCGGTTCGCCGCCCGGGACCGCCGCTTCCGCTCTGTGCGCCAGGAGGGCGCGGGGCTGGGCGCGGCCCGCAACACGGGCGTGCGGCACACCTCGCCGGACGTGCCGTACCTCGCGTTCGTCGACGGCGGCGACGTCGTCGCGCACGACGGGTTCGCGCGGCTGCTGGCCTCCCTGGAGTCGACCGGCTCGGACCTCGCGGCCGGCAACGTGTGGCGGCTGGACGAGCGGGGGCGGCGGCAGGCGTGGCAGTACCGCTGGCTGACCGCCACCCGCACGCGCACCCACATCGGCCGCGAGCCCCGGCTGCTCGGCGACCGGGTCGCCTGGAACAAGGTGTTCCGGCGCTCCTTCTGGGACCGTCACTCCTTCACGTTCCCGGAGGGCGGGCTGTGCGAGGACGCCCCGGTGGTGATCCCGGCGCACTACCTCGCGGACGCGGTGGACGTGCTGCGCGAGCACGTCTGCTACCGGCGGGCGCGGGAGGGCTCGCTCCCCCGTCGGGGCACGGACGTGCGGGGCGCCCTGGACCGGATCGCGGCCTGCGAGGAGGTCAGCGCGTTCCTGGCGGGCCGGGGCGGGATGGCGGGCGCCGCCGCCCGGCGGCGCTACGACCTCTCGTGCCTGCGCGACGACTTCGGGCCCTTCCTGGAGGGGCTGTCGAGGGGCGGACCCGCCTACCGGGAGGCGTTCATGGCGGGCGCGGGCGCGTTCCTCGACCGGATGGAGCGGGCGGACCCGCCGGGCCGGGACGCGCTCCAGGAACTGCCGGTGGAGCTGCGGATCAAGTGGCGGCTGGTGCGGGAGCGCAGGCTCGCGGAGCTGCTGTCGGTGCTGGCCTTCGAACGGGCCAACGGCGCGGGGACGTTCATGGTCGGCGGTGTGCCGGGGCGGCGGCAGGGCGGTTTCCCCGGGCTGCCGGACGTGACGCGGCTGACGCGCTCCGACCTCCCGGCGGTGGCACGGCTGCTGGAGGCGCGGTGGGGCGAGGACGGGAAGCTGCGGCTGCGGGGCTACGCGTACGTCCGCAACCTTCCGGTGGCCTCGGCGCGGCACTCGCTGAAGATGGGCATGGTGCGCGCGGTCCGCGGCCGGCAGCTGCGCACCGTGCCGGTGCGAAACGTTCCGGCGCCCGAGGCGACCATCGACTCCGGTCAGGAGGTGCACAGTTATGAGCACTCCGGCTTCGAACTGACCCTCGATCCGCGCCGGTTGCGGCCCGGCGGCTGGCTGGTCGGCGTCATGGTGGCCGCCCAGGGCACGGTCCGCCGGGTGGCCGTGCGCGCGGCGGAGGAGGGGGCCGTCCAGCCGCTCGTGCACGACCTGGGCGACGGTCTGCGGGCGGTGCTCGACTACCGGCGCGGGCGGCTCCTGCTGACCCTGGCGCGGCTCCCGGCCCGGTGCGAGGACCGTCGCTTCGGCCGGAACCTGGAGCTGACCGGCCGGCTGTACGCGGGCGCCCGGCCGCAGGCCGTGGTGCTGACCTGCGACGGGGTGCCGGACCAGGAGTCCGTCCGCCCGGTCGAGTGCCGGGCGGACGGCCGTTTCCGGGTGCGGATCCCGCTCGCCGACCTCGCCAGGATGGCGGCCGCCCCGGCGGCCCCGCACCGGGCGCCGCGCGAGGTGGAGCCGGAGTCCGGCCGGCAGTGGCGGGCACGGCTGGTGCTGGCCGACGGGTCGCGGGTGCCCCTGGCCGCGGCTCCGGAGGCGGCGCCGCCCGCGGTGGCCGACGCGTCGGGCGAGCTGGTGCTGGACCTGAGCGGCCGGCCGTTCGTGGACGCGGCGGTGTGGACGGCGGAGGGGGCCCTGCGGATCGAGGGCGTGACCGGGGCCGGGACCGGCCTGCGGCCGGACGAGGGGCCGGCCCGCCTGGTGCTGCGGCACGAGACGCTGCGCGAGACGGTGACGGTCCCGGTGACCCATGTCTCGCCGCGCGCCGGGACGGCGGCCTACGACGGCCCGGACACCCGGCGGCGTGCGCGGGCGTACCCGGAGCCGGACATCGCGGCGCGCGCGCGGGCGCACGGACAGCAGCCGACCGCCGGGGCGGGGTCGGGGGCGGGGTCATACGCAGAGCCGGTCGGCGGATCACGCGCGCGGGCGCGGACGGAGCCGGACGCCGCGACGCGTGCGCGGGCGTACGGACGACAGCCGGCCGCCGGGGCGCGAACGGTCCCGGGCGCGGGCGCGTACGGAGAAACGACCGCCGGAGCGCGCGCGGGCACGCTGGGAGAGCCGGCCGCCGGAGCGCACGCGGGCACGAGCACGGGCGCGTACGGGGAGACGACCGCCGAGGCGCGGGCGCGGGCCCGGACGTACGAGGGCGCGGACACCGCGGCGTACGAGGGGCGTCGCTTCACCGCGTTCCTCGCGCCGTCGGTGGCGGCCGGGCTGTCCGAGGGCCGCTGGGACGCCTACCTGGGCGGGCGGCCGGTCCGGGTGCTGGCCGCGCTCGGGGCCCGACTGCCGCTGTCCCGCGCCGGCGCGGACCCGGCGGGCCCGGCTCCGGGGCGGGAGTTCGCCCTGGAGCGCCGGTTCGGCGACCGGTTGACGCTGCGGGCCGGGCCGGTGCTCGCGGTCGCCGAGCGGGGCGCGTACCGCCGGGCCGAACTGCGCGGCGCGCACTACCCGGCCCGGCGCGCGCTGCCGCTGCGGGACACCGTCCTCTACACGGGCGGCGGCACGGGCGGCGGCGCCTCCCGCGCGATCCACGCCGAACTCGTGCGCCGGGGCGTGCGCTCGGGGCACCTCTGGGTCACCGACGGGCTCCATGGACACGTGCCGCCCGGCGCCACCCCGGTCGTCGAGCACAGCGCCGCCTGGTACGAGGCGCTGGCCCGGTCCCGCCGGATCGTCGCCGCCGGGCAGCTGCCCGAGTGGTTCGAGCGACGCCCCGGCCAGACCGTGGCGCAGACCTGGCACGGCACCCCGCTCGGCCGCTTCGGCACGGATCTGGGCGGCACCCGGTACGCCGACCACCACCGGCTGGCCTCGCTGCCGCGCCGGGCGGCCCAGTGGTCCGTCCTGGTCTCCCCCAGCCGTCACTCGACCCCGCTGCTGCGCCGCGCGCTGGGCTACGGCGGCGAGGTCCTGGAGGCCGGTTCGCCCGCCAACGACCTGCTCTTCGCCGCCGACCGGGCCAAGACCGCCGAGCGGCTCCGGCGCCGGTTCGGCATCCCGGAGGGCCGCCGTGTGGTGCTGTACGCGCCGACCTACCGCGACCAGCTCGCCCACGCGTCCGGGGCCGACGGCGAGCACCCCCGTTACCGCTGGGACCCGGCACTCGACCTGACCGCCCTGGCCCGGTCCCTGGGCGACGGCCACACCCTGCTGGTGCGGCGCCATCCCCGGGTCACGGGCAGCGTGCCCGGGGAGCACGGGGTGCGCGACGTGTCGGCGCACCCGGACGCCGCCGAGCTGCTGCTGATCGCGGACGTGCTGGTGACCGACTACTCGGGGATGATGTTCGACTTCGCGCACACCGGCCGCCCGATGCTCTTCCACACCTACGACCTGGCGCACTACCGCGACACGGCGCGCGGCTTCTGCCTGGACTTCGAGGCCCGCGCGCCCGGCCCGCTGCTCCCGCGCGCCGACGAGGTCGCCGGTGTGCTGCGCGCCCCCGGCGCCCTGGCCGCGTCGGCCGCCCGGTACGCGGAGGCGTACGCGTCCTTCCGCCGGGACTTCTGCGACCTCGACGACGGCCGGGCCGCGGCCCGCGTCGCCGACCGGCTCCTCGCCGCGGGGTGACGCGCGCCGTCGTCCCGGACGGCCGAAAGCCGTCGCCCGAGGCCGGTAGGCCGTCACCCCGGACGGCCGGGAAGCCGTCGCCCCGAAGGCGGTAGACCGTCACCCCGGACGGCCGGAAAGCCGTCGCCCCGAGACCGGCCGGCAAGTGGTCGCCATGGGCCGCGAGGCCCCGCGCGGGGACCCCCGTCCGGACCGGCCGCGCGCCGCCGTCCGGACCGCAGGGCCCTGTGCGCGCGGGGTCTCCGGTGCTGGAATGGCCCCATGGCCGACACCCCGCACCGCACCGGTTCGCCCGCCGCCCACGACACCGATCTGATCGTCATCGGCGGCGGCCCGGCCGGCTGCGCCGCCGCCCACATGGCCGCGGGCGTCGGCCTGCGCTCGATCCTGATCGAGCCGGACGCCCTGTGCCGCAGTCTCTCTCGCGTCCCGGCCCTGAACAACGTCCTCGGCGGCCACACCAGCGGCCCCGCTCTCGCCGACTCCATCGCCGCGGACCTGCGGAGCACCGGGCCGTGCCGTCTCGAACTCGGCCGCCGTGCCACCGGTCTGCGCGCCCACGACGACCGGGTGGCCGTCACCCTGGACGACGGGACCGTGCTGACCGCTCCCCACGCCGTCGTCGCCACCGGCGTCGGGCCCCTCCAGCCGGGCGACGTCGGCTGGATCACCGCTCCCGCCGGCCTCGTCCTCCCCCCGCTCTGGCGGGCCGGCGCGGCCGACGCCGAGGGCCGCGTCCTCCTCGTCCTCGGCGGCGACCGTCCGATCGGCACGTTTCTGCGCGCCCACCCGGACACCGGCGCCCGGCTGCTGGTGGCGTATCCGGAGGCCGACGCGTACAAGACCGAGGAGATCCACGACGACCCGCGCGTGACGCTCCTGCCCGTCGAGCATCTGACCCTGCGCCCCTCGCCGGGGGCGGCGGTGACGGCGGAGGCGGTGGGCCGGGACGGCGGAGGGCGGCGGACCGTCGCGGCGGACGCCGCGTATCTGAGTCTCGGGAGCGCGCCGACCGCCCCGCCCGGCGACCTCGTCCGAGGCGCGGACGGCTACTGCCCGCCGGGCGACCAGCACCCGCGCGTCATCGTCGCCGGGGACCTGCGCTCCGCTCGCTTCCAACGGATCACGACCGCTCTGGGCTCCGGCGGCGAGGCCGCGCTGCGCGCCTACTACGCGGCGCGGGACCTGCCCGTCGGGGACTGAGAACCACCGGCCGCCGCGCATCTCGCGCCTCTACGCGCCCGCGCGTACCCACCCGTTCACGCCCGCGCGCCCCGCCGCTTCACGCGCCCGCGCGCTCCCCCGCTTTCACTCTCCTCCGCGGCCCACGCGGTTCGCGGCCCGCGTCTTCGCGGCCCGCGGCCCACGCCTTCGCGGCTCGCCGCTCACGCCTTGAGCGCCGCCACCGCCGAGGCCGCCAGGTCGTCGAGGTACCCCTTGGGCAGCGGGCCGCGGACGACGGCGAGCCGCCAGTAGAGCGGGCCGACGATCAGATCCAGGGCCCGGTCCGGGTCGCTGTCCTCGGGCAGTTCGCCGCGGGCGACCGCGTCGCGCACGACGACGGCGGCGATGCCCTGCTGCGGGTCCAGCAGGGCGGCCTTGATCGTGTCGGCGATCTCCGGGTTGCGGGCCGCCTCGACCAGCAGGTCCGGAATGACCTGCGAGGCGACCGGGTGGCGCAGGGCGTAGGAGGCGAGCTCCAGCACGGCGCGGACGTCCCCGTGCAGCGAGCCGGTGGCCGGGGCGGGCATGCCCTGGACGGCCACGGCGGAGACCAGATCGAGCACCAGGGCCAGCTTCGACTTCCAGCGCCGGTAGACGGCGGTCTTGCCGACGCCCGCGCGCCGGGCGATGCCCTCGATCGACATCCGGGCGAAGCCCACCGCGGCCAGCTCCTCGAAGACCGCGCCGCGGATCGCGTCGGTGACGTCCTCGCGCAGCACAGCGGCCCCGGCGGGCACGCGGCGCCGGGTTCCCGGGTCGGTGGTCATGGGCGAATCATAGTGCGTCACGACGGAACGGTTGCGTTGCGACGTGGGCGCGTCCTACTCTCGGCGTTGCGACGATACGGTCCCGTTCCATCGGCCGTCTCGTGATCCCCCCTCCCGTCGAAAGCGATCGTGGTGAGCCAGACAACGACCCCACCGGCCCCGGCCGCCCCCTCCGTCGGCGCGCTTCTCCCGGCGTACGCGCCGGGTGAGCTCGCCGCGCTCGCCGCCCGGCACGGTCTGACCATGAGCGGGGCCCGGCCCCCGCTGCGCGCCTATCTCCGGCAGCTGTGGGACCGGCGGCACTTCATCACGGCGTTCGCCACCGCCAGGCTGACCGCCCAGTACAGCCAGGCGAAGCTCGGTCAGGTCTGGCAGATCATGACCCCGCTGCTGAACGCGACGGTCTACTACTTCATCTTCGGCGTGCTGATGAACACCAAGCGCAACGTCGAGGACTTCGTCCCCTTCCTGGTGACGGGCGTGTTCATCTGGACCTTCACCAGCAGCTCGATCACCGCGGGCACCCGGGCGATCACCGGCAACATCGGCCTGGTCCGGGCGCTGCACTTCCCGCGCGCCTCGCTGCCGATCGCGCTGGCCCTCCAGCAGCTCCAGCAACTGCTGTTCTCCCTGGGCGCCCTGGTGCTGATCCTGGTGGCGTTCGGGCAGTTCCCCAGGCCCTCCTGGCTGCTGGCGATCCCGGCGCTGCTCCTCCAGTCGGTGTTCAACACCGGCGTCTCGATGGCGGTGGCCCGGGTGACCGCCCGGACCCCGGACATCGCCCAGCTGGTGCCGTTCGTCCTGCGCACCTGGATGTACAGCTCGGGCGTCATGTGGAGCATGGACCAGATGCTCAAGGGCGACCGGGTCCCGCACTACGTGGCGGTGATGCTGGAGTGCAATCCGGCCGCCGTCTTCATCGATCTGATGCGGTTCGCGCTCATCGAGAGCTTCGATGCCTCCCATCTGCCGCCCCACGTCTGGGCGATCGCCGCGGGCTGGGCGCTCGTGTGCGGAGTGGGCGGTTTCGTGTACTTCTGGCAGGCGGAGGAGCGGTACGGACGTGGCTGACCACATGGGCGACTCGGCGGGGACGAGCGGCGGGACCGGTGACGGCGGGCGGGTGCCGACCGTCGTCGTGGACGACGTGCACATCACGTACACGGTGAACGGGGCCCGCACCGGGCGGGGCAGCGCCACCTCGGCGCTCAGCCGGATCGTCTCGCGCCGGCGCACTCCGGGGGCGCGCGAGGTGCACGCCGTGAAGGGGGTGAGCTTCGTCGCGTACCGGGGCGAGGCCATCGGCCTGATCGGCTCCAACGGCTCGGGCAAGTCGACGCTGCTGAAGGCGATCGCCGGCCTGCTGCCCGCGACGAAGGGCCGGGTGCACACCCAGGGCCAGCCCTCGCTGCTGGGCGTGAACGCGGCGCTGATGGGGGACCTGACCGGCGAGCGCAACGTGGTGCTCGGCGGCCTGGCGATGGGCATGTCGCGGGCCCAGGTCCGCGAGCGCTACCAGGAGATCGTCGACTTCTCCGGCATCAACGAGAAGGGCGACTTCATCACGCTGCCGATGCGGACGTACTCCTCTGGCATGGGGGCCCGGCTCCGGTTCTCCATCGCGGCGGCCAAGAGCCACGACGTGCTGCTGATCGACGAGGCGCTGTCCACCGGGGACGCCAAGTTCCAGCGGCGCAGCAAGGACCGGATCGCGGAGCTGCGCGAGGAGGCCGGCACGGTCTTCCTGGTCAGCCACAGCAACAAGTCGATCACCGAGACCTGCGACCGGGCGCTCTGGCTGGAGGCGGGCACGCTGCGGATGGACGGCCCGGCGGACGAGGTCGTCGCCGCGTACGAGAAGTTCACCTCCGGCGGGAAGTGAGCCCCTCCCCGGCCTCCCCCTCTCCCCCCCGCCCCCGCCTCCCGCGCGGTGAGAGGGCGGGCGAGGAAAGGGGCGGGGCGGCCACCGGAGAACCGGTGACCGCCCCGCCCCGTCGAGCGATTCGGTACACCCCTACGCGTGCGTGCGCAGCAGCGTTCGCATCGTCCGCATGGCCACCGACAGGTTCGCCAGGTCGAACGAGTCCGAGCTCCGGATCTCCTCCAGGGTGGAGCGCGACCGGGTGAGGACCGCCGCGTTCGTCTCCTCCCACGTCTCGAACCGCTCCTGGGGCGTCGAGGCCCCGTTGCCCACGGACAGGACGTCCGCGGTGAGCGCGGCGTGCGCCGCGTACAGGTCCTCGCGGATGGAGGCGCGGGCCATGGACTGCCAGCGGTCGGCCCGCGGCAGCTCGATGATCCGGTCCATCAGCTGGGTGATGCCCAGCCGGTCCGCGAGGTCGTAGTACACCTCGGCGACGGCCAGCGGTTCCTTGCCGGTGCGCTCCGCGATCGCCACGACGTCCAGCGCCGGGAAGGCGGAGGAGAATCCGGCGACCCGCTGCGCGAGCTCGTCCGGGACGCCGGCCTCGGTGAGGTCGTCCAGGATCGACTGGTACCACTCCAGGTCGGCGCCCTGCAGCATCTTCGGGAGCCCGCCCCGGACCTGCTCGACGCCCGCCCTGAAGAAGTCGACCGTCTCGGCGATGGCCAGCGGCTGCGGCCGGTTGCCGAGCAGCCAGCGCGTGCCGCGCTCGACGAGCCGGCGCGAGTGCAGCCGGATCCGGGTCTGCACGGCGGCGGGGACCTCGTTGTCGAGCGCCTCGACGGCGTCCCACACCTGGCCCAGGCCGAAGATCTCACGGGCCGCGAACTGCGCCCGCACGATCTCCTCGATGGACGCCCCGGTCTCCTCGCGGAACCGGTGCAGGAAGCTCGAACCACCGGTGTTGACGGTGTCGTTGACCAGCACCGTGGTGATGATCTCGCGACGCAGCGCGTGCCCGTCGACCGCCTCGGGGAACTGCTCGCGCAGCTTGCTCGGGAAGTAGGCGTGCAGCAGCTGCTGGAGGTGCGGGTCGTCCGGCAGGCTGGTGCGGATCAGGTCCCGGGCCGCCGTGATCTTGGTGTAGGCGAGCAGCACGGCCAGCTCCGGCTGGCTCAGCCCCTTGCCGCCGTTCAGCAGTTCCCGGATCTGCCGGTCGCTGGGCAGGAACTCCAGACCGCGGTCCAGGTCCCCCTCGCGGCCCAGCCGGCGCATGAAGCGCTGGTGGGCGTGGAGCAGGGAGGCCGACTCGGAGGTGGCGTTGGCGAGCGCCACGTTCTGCGCGTAGTTGTTGCGCAGGACCAGGCGGCCGATCTCGTCGGTCATGTCGGCCAGCAGCTTGTTGCGCTGCTTGACCGTCATGTCGCCGTCCCGGACCAGGCCGTTGAGCAGAATCTTGATGTTCACCTCGTGGTCGGAGGTGTCCACACCGGCGCTGTTGTCGATCGCATCGGTGTTGATCTTGCCGCCGCCGCGGGCGAACTCGATCCGGCCGAGCTGGGTGGCGCCGAGGTTGCCGCCCTCGCCGACGACCTTGGCCCGCAGGTCCCGGCCGTCGACCCGGATCGCGTCGTTGCCCTTGTCGCCGACGTCCGCGTTGGACTCGGCGGACGACTTGATGTACGTGCCGATGCCGCCGTTCCACACCAGGTCCACGGGGGCCTTGAGGATGGCCTGCATCAGCTCGTTGGGCGTCATCTTGGTGACGCCGCGTTCGATGCCGAGCGCCTCGCGGACGTGCGCGTTGATCGGGACGGACTTGGCGGTGCGCGGGTGGACGCCGCCGCCCGCGGAGAGCAGGTCCTTGTCGTAGTCGGCCCAGGAGCTGCGCGGCAGGTCGAAGAGGCGGCGCCGCTCCGCGTACGAGGCGGCGGCGTCCGGCTTCGGGTCGAGGAAGATGTGCCGGTGGTCGAAGGCGGCCACGAGCCGGATGTGCTCGGAGAGCAGCATCCCGTTGCCGAACACGTCACCGGACATGTCGCCGACGCCGACGACGGTGAAGTCCTGGGTCTGGGTGTCGTGGCCGAGCTCCCGGAAGTGCCGCTTGACGGACTCCCAGGCGCCCCGGGCGGTGATGCCCATGCCCTTGTGGTCGTAACCGGCGGAGCCTCCGGAGGCGAACGCGTCGCCGAGCCAGAAGCCGTAGCCGACGGCGACCTCGTTGGCGATGTCGGAGAACTTCGCGGTGCCCTTGTCGGCGGCGACGACCAGGTACGTGTCGTCCTCGTCGTGCCGGACGACGCCCTCCGGCGGCACGACCTCGCCGGCCACCATGTTGTCGGTGATGTCGAGCAGCGCCGAGATGAAGGTGCGGTAGGAGGCGACGCCCTCGGCCATCCAGGCGTCGCGGTCGACGGACGGGTCCGGGAGCCGCTTGGCGACGAAGCCGCCCTTGGCGCCGACCGGCACGATGACGGTGTTCTTCACCATCTGCGCCTTGACCAGGCCGAGGATCTCGGTACGGAAGTCCTCCCGCCGGTCCGACCAGCGCAGACCGCCTCGGGCGACCTTGCCGAAGCGCAGGTGCACGCCCTCGACGCGCGGCGAGTAGACCCAGATCTCGAACGCCGGGCGGGGCGCCGGCAGGTCCGGGATGGACTGCGGGTCGAACTTCATCGAGACGTAGCCGTGCGGCCGGCCGTCGGCGCCCTTCTGGAAGAAGTTGGTGCGCAGGGTGGCCTTGATGACGGTGAGGAAGGACCGCAGGATCCGGTCCTCGTCGAGCGAGGCCACCTGGTCCAGGGCCCCGTCCAGCTCCTCCAGCAGCCCGTCGGTGAGCTCGGTGCCGGCGCTCTGCCGCTCCGGGGACATCCGGGCCTCGAAGAGGGAGACCAGCAGCCGGGTGGTGTGGACGTTGTTGCGGAGAGTGCTCTCCATGTAGTCCTGGCTGAAGGTCGAACCGGCCTGGCGCAGGTACTTCGCGTAGGCGCGCAGCACCATGGCCTGGCGCCAGGTCAGTCCGGCGCCGAGCACCAGCGCGTTGAAGCCGTCGTTCTCGGCGGCGCCGGTCCACACGGCGGCGAAGGCGTCCTGGAACCGGTCGCGGGCGTCGTCGGCGAGGTAGGCGCCGGTGCCGTTGGTCTCCGGCATCCGCAGACCGAAGTCGTAGATCCAGGCGTGGGTGCGGTCCGCGCAGCGCAGCTCGTACGGGCGCTCGTCGACGACCTCGACGCCGAGCCGTTGCAGGGCGGGGAGGACCGCGGACAGCGAGACCTGCTCGCCGGTCCGGTAGATCTTGAAGCGGCGCTCGCCGGGGCCGGCGCCGACCGGCTCGTACAGGCTGAGGGCGAAGTCCTTCTCGTCCTTCTTCAGCGCTTCGAGGTGGAGGAGGTCGGCGACCGCCGAGCGCGGCGAGTGGTCGGCCTTGTAGCCCTCGGCGAACGAGTGGCCGTACTGGCGCAGCAGCTCGGCGGCGCGCTCCTCGCCGCACTCGGCGGTGAGGGCTTCCTGGAAGCCGTCGGCCCAGGAGCGGGCGGCCTCGACCAGCCGGGCCTCGATGCGGTCGGCCTCGGCGTCGGTGAGGTCGGGCAGCTCGGTGCCGGGGGCGACCCGGACGACGAAGTGCAGCCGGGAGAGGATCGACTCGGTGTTCCAGGCGGTGAAGTCGACGCTGGTGCCGCCCAGCTCCTCCTTGAGGATGTCGATCAGGCGCAGCCGCACCCCGGTGGTGTAGCGGTCGCGCGGCAGGTACACGATCGCGGAGTAGTAGCGCCGGTACTCGTCCTGACGCAGGTAGAGCCGCAGCCGGCGGCGCTCCTGGAGGTACAGCACGGAGGTGACGACGGAGCGCAGCTGATCGACGGGCGTCTGGAACAGCTCGTCGCGCGGGTACGTCTCCATGATCTGGAGCAGGTCGCGGCCGTCGTGGCTGTTGGGCGAGAAGCCCGCGCCGTCCAGCACCTCGGCGACCTTGCGGCGGATGACGGGCACCCGGCGCACGGACTCGGTGTAGGCGGCGGACGAGAACAGGCCGAGGAAGCGGCGCTCGCCGATGACGTTGCCGTCGGCGTCGAACTTCTTCACGCCGACGTAGTCGAGGTAGCTGGGCCGGTGGACGGTCGCCCGGCTGTTGGCCTTGGTGAGGACGAGGAGCCGGTGCTCACGGGCCTTGGCCCGGGCGTCGGCGGGCAGCCGGTCGAAGGACGGGCTGACCGGGTGGGCCTCGTCGACGCTGTGGTGCGGGTCGGAGCGCAGGATGCCGAGGCCGGTGCCGGGGACGGCGGCCAGGGCGTCGGTCTCCTTGAGCTCGTACTCGCGGTAGCCGAGGAAGGTGAAGTGGTCGGCGGCGAGCCAGCGCAGCAGCTCCCTGGCCTCGTTCACCTCGTCGTCGGGGAGGCCGTCGAGCGGCTCGCCGGGCAGGTCGTCGGCGATGCGCAGCGCCGTGTCGCGCATCTTCTCCCAGTCCTCGACGGCCTCGCGCACGTCGGAGAGCACCCGCAGCAGGTCGGTGGCGATCTGCTGGAGGTCGGAGCGGTCGGTCTCGCGGTCGATCTCGACGTGGATCCAGGACTCGACGAGCGCGTCGTGCGGAAGCTCCGTGCCGGTGGCGGCGCCCTTGCCGCTCCTGACGCCCTTCGCGCCCTTGGCCGTCTTCGCGGCCTTGACGCCCTTGGCGTCCTTGCGGTCCTGCGGGGTGGTCGGCAGACCGTTGCCCTCGGCGAGGACCTCGATGAGCTTGCCGGTGACGTCGCGGCGCACGACGACCTGCGGGTGGATCACGACGTGGATGCCGCGGCCCTGGCGGGACAGCTCGTTGGTGACGGAGTCGACCAGGAACGGCATGTCGTCGGTGACGACCTCGACGACGGAGTGGCTGCACGTCCAGCCGTTCTCCTCGACGGTCGGGGTGTGCACCCGCACGTTCGCGGTGCCCTGCGGGCGGATCTCCGCGAGCCGGTAGTGGGAGGAGGCGGCGCCGAAGACGTCGACCGGGTCGCGGCCCGAGATGTCCTCCGGGGCGGTGTGCAGGTAGTAGCGCTGGAGGTAGGAGAGGATCGCGTCCTGTCCGGGACGCCCCTGCCGGGCCGCGGTGACGTCGGCCCCGGCGGCGACGCTCATCCGCGGGGTACCGCCCGGGCCGCCGACACCACCGCCCGGGCTGTTGTCAGCTACCTTGGCGGCCCGTGCGAGCAGCTCGGCCTTGGCTTCGTCCAGCTTGGTCTGCATGTCCTCTGGCTCCTGTCGCGCGCCATTGCGTGACGTAGGTGTAAACAGCGGCGTACCGCCACGACACGGCTTTTCCGTTCCGAGTCGACGCTATGCCGCCATGAGGGATTTCCGGGGCCGTATCAGGAATTTTTGACAGTCGGCCCGGGTGAGACGAATCAGTCGCGGCCCGGGTGCTCTCCTGGCACTCCGGGCGCAGGCCGGGGGCTCCGCTGTCCCCGAGGCGTATCGCGCTGATCACGGGGTCCAGGCTATCTCGCCCGCCCCCATGACCGTCACGAGCCGCTTGTGTACAAAAGATGGTCGGAAAGTTTGACACTCTGGACAGCGCGGCGGCCCGAGCTGCCGCACTCTGGTAGACGGAACAGGCCGAGACCCGTGGGAGCCCCGCCATGGCACCGAAGATCCTGATCGTCACCGGCGACGCCGCCGAGTCGCTGGAAGTGCTCTATCCCTATCAGCGGCTGCGGGAGGAGGGCTACGACGTCCACATCGCCGCCCCGGCCCGCAAGACGCTCCGCTTCGTGGTCCACGACTTCGAGCCCGGCTTCGACACGTACACGGAGAAGCCCGGCTACACCTGGCCGGCCGATCTCGCCTTCGCCGAGGTCGCCCCGGCGGACTACGCGGCCCTCGTCGTGCCGGGCGGCCGGGCCCCGGAGTATCTGCGCAACGACCCGGAGCTGCGCAAGATCCTCAAGGCGTTCTTCGACTCGGACCGGCCGGTCGCCCAGATCTGCCACGGCCCGCTGATGACGGCGGCGGTCGGCGCGCTGGCCGGCCGGCACGTCACCGCCTATCCCGCGCTGGAGCTGGACATGCAGGCAGCGGGCGCCGACTTCCAGGACCACGAGGCGGTGGTGGACGGCACGCTGGTCTCGTCCCGCGCCTGGCCGGACCACTCGGCGTGGATGCGCGAATTCCTGAAGGTGCTGCGCACGAAGGCCCCGGTGACCGACTGACGGCCGCAGGTCACGCGGTCATCGTCGTGGCCAGGTCCGCGGCCTCGGCCAGGCTGTCGACCACCGGCACCCCGGCGGCCTCCAGGCTGGCCCTGCTGTGCGACCCCCCGGTGTAGAGCACGGCCTTCGCGCCGACATGGTCCGCGGCCACGGCGTCGTCCACGGCGTCGCCGATGACCACCGTGCGCTCCGGCGATATGCCGCCCAGCGCGGCGAAGTGCCGCTCCATGTGGCGCGCCTTGCTGCCGCCGGACGGGCCGGTGCGCCCGTCGACCCGCAGAAAGTGGGGCTCGATGCCGTACCCCCGCACCACGGGGACCAGCTGCTCGTGTCCGTACATGCTCAGCAGTGACTGGCTCCCGCCGGCCAGCCGCCACTGCGCGAGCAGCTCCTCGGCGCCCGCCGTGAGCCCGCAGGCGGCCCGCTGTTCGGTGTAGTGCCGGTGGAAGATCACGTCCATCCGCTCCCACTCGGCGTCCGTGGGCACCCGGCCCATCAGCCGTTCGTAGAAGCGGGGTATCGGGATGCAGTACATCTCGCGGTACTGCTCCAGCGTGATCGGCTCCAGGCCGACCTCGCCGAATGCCGCGTTCGTCGCCCCGATCACCGCGGCGGTGTCGTCGAGCAGAGTGCCGTTCCAGTCCCAGACCAGATGTGTGCGGTGCTTCCCGTGCGTCCCCATGCCCTAGAAAGTACCTCCCGGGTCCGACAGCCCACGCCGGAACGGCCACGGTCGGGGCGTGGGCGACGCATGAGACGCCCGGGGCGGCACGGAACGCCGGGCGGGACGGCGGCACGGCGGGGCGCTCCGGGACCGCCCCCTGGGCCGGCCCCCGTCCGCCCGCTCTCAGCCGATCAACCGGTCAGCCGATCAGGTTCGGGATCTCCTGGATGCCGAACCACAGCAGCTCGTGGTCCTCTGCGCCGTCCACGGTGAACTGGGCGTCGTCGTCCCCGAGGTCCGCCGCGCCCAGCGCCGCCGCGGCCGCGCCGACGTCCTTCCCCGCCTCGTCCCCGTCGACGTGCACGGAGGCGGCGTCGGTCAGCGGGACGGCGGACGCGATCCGCACCTCGCCCAGCGACGAGGCGTCGAGGCTGCGGTCCGGGTCGGCCACGGCCGCGCCGTCCGGCACGTCGACGGCGACGACGACCCGCCGGCGGACGGCGTCCGGGTTCCCGGCGATCAGCCGCAGCGAGGCGGCGGCGGCCCGGTTGAGGGCCGCGTACTCCAGCTCCTCGATGTCGTCGGAGACGTACCACTCGCGCAGTCCGGGGGTCACCGCGTAGGCAGTCAGCGGGCCGGGACCGATCTCGCCCGCCCGGTGCGCCGCTGCGAGACCGGAGAGGGTCAGAGGGACGTACACGCGCATGGCTGGCCGCTTTCGTAGTCGGAACGTCCCCCAGGATACGTGCGGGCTTCCCCCTTTGGAGCTACGCCCACCGGGCCCGCCCCGCCCCGCCCGCCGCCGCCTCGCGGCCCCGTTCGGCCGCCTCACAGCCCGTGCGACGCCGCCCGCGTCACCCGGACAGGTGATCCGCCCCGACGTGTCCCACGCCACACGGGCGCTTGCGAGAGCCCGCCCGCCCCCGTAGAAGATCCCCGTCAGAAGTTACTGCCCGGTATTCGCCGGGCCGTCTGAAGCACGGGGGCAGTACATGAAGCACGGGGGCAGCACATGTTGAGCACGAACAGGACCCGGCCCGCCGGACGGCACGACCGGCGCAGGCCCGAAGCCGTACCGGCGCAGCGCACGAGGACGCCGCGGCGCGTCCGCCCGCATCACTGGTTCGCCGAACGCCTCGTGGCCGTGCTCAGCGGCCAGCGTCCGGTGCACTGGATGCTCGGGCACACCATCGGCGAGGCGTACGACCAACTGGCCGAACTGGCGCCCCGCACCCCGCTCGGATCCCGCGGCGCCCGCCCCGTGATCCGCATGTGCCACGGCGCGCAGCCCGTTCCGGGCGTGGTGGAGGCGTGCGCCAGCATCGCGGCGGGCGACCGGGTACGGGCCATCGCCTTCCGCCTGGAACAGGGCAGGGACCTGCGCTGGCGCTGCGCAGCGGTGGAACTGGGCGACGAACACCAGCCCATGGCCCCGGCCCGATGAGCGGCCCCGCACCGCGGGCGCTCCCGGGCCCCGCTCCGGAAGCACCACGCCGGGGAGCCGCTCGGGGGCCGGCCCCGGAGCCCGGCGGCCGCACGGGGCACCTGGGCCGCTCCTGCGGCTCGCGGGGCCGTCTCCGCCCCGGAGGGACGGCAGGGACGGCAGGGACGTGCTCCGCCTGTACGTCCCCTCCGGAGCGGCCAGGGCCCCTGGGAGCGGCCGGGGCCCCTCGGAGCGGCCGGGTCCGCCCGGGCCCCGCTTCGGAGCGGCCGGGCGGACACCGCGCGGGCCGATCAGGACCCGCCGCGCCCTGTGGCCCCGTCCCCGCCGTCTCAGGCCTCCGGGCCCGGTGCCGATACCGGCACCGGGAAGAGGAAGAGACGGCAACGTTCGGGCGTGTCGGACAAGCCGTGACCACGGCGGAAAGCGGGCCGTAACCGGGACGGAGGACGGCGGCCCCGCTGCGGAAGCCGGGGCAAAGGACGGCGGACCCGCTGCGGAAGCCGGGGCAAAGGACGGCGGACCCGCTGCGGAAGCCGGGGCGAAGGACGGCGGCCCTGGTCACGGAAACCCGGAACAGAGAACGGCGGCCCCGCCCCGAAGCCGGGTCAGGGCCCGAGGCCGGAAGCGGCCGGACCACGGAATCAGCCGGGCCGCGAAGGCGGCTGGGCCACGAAGGCGACCGGACCGCGAAAGCAAAGGAGCCACGGAAACAGCCGGGCCCCGCGAAAGCGAGCGGGCCGGGGCCGGGCACCCATGAGGGATGCCCGGCCCCGGCCCGGTCCCGGCGGCGTCGGCCGCCGGGCCTCGCGTCAGGGGTCGCCCGCCTACTTCTTGCGGCGGCGGCCGCCCCCGCTCTTCTGCGCCTTGCGCCGCTCCGCGCGCGTCATCCCGTCGGAGGCCCCGGACGGGGCGGCCGCGCCGTCGCCGTTGGAGAAGTCGCCCTCGACGACCCCGCCCTCGCCGTCCACCGTGGGGGCGGAGAAGTGCAGCCGGTCGGGGCGCTGCGGGGCGTCGAGCCCCTTGGCCCGGATCTCCGGACGCGCCGCCGGGACGAGGTCCTCCTTGGCGAGGGAGGGCCGCTCGGCCTCCTCCTGCACCGGAACCTCCTCGACGTGCTGCTCGACCTGGACCTCCAGGTTGAACAGGTAGCCGACGGACTCCTCTTTGATGCCCTCCATCATGGCGTTGAACATGTCGAAGCCCTCGCGCTGGTACTCGACCAGCGGGTCCTTCTGCGCCATGGCGCGCAGGCCGATGCCCTCCTGGAGGTAGTCCATCTCGTAGAGGTGCTCGCGCCACTTGCGGTCCAGCACGGACAGCACCACGCGACGCTCCAGCTCGCGCATGATGTCCGAGCCCAGCTGCTTCTCACGCGCTTCGTACTGCTCGTGGATGTCGTCCTTGATGGACTCGCCGATGAACTCGGCGGTGATCCCGGCCCGGTCGCCGGCCGCGTCCTCCAGGTCCTCGATCGTGACCTTCACCGGGTAGAGCTGCTTGAACGCGCCCCACAGCCGGTCCAGGTCCCACTCCTCCGCGAAGCCCTCGGCGGTCTCCTGGCGGATGTAGTCGTCGATCGTGTCGTCCATGAAGTGCGTGATCTGCTCCTGCAGATCCTCGCCCTCCAGGACCCGGCGGCGCTCGCCGTAGATGACCTCGCGCTGGCGGTTGAGCACCTCGTCGTACTTCAGGACGTTCTTGCGCGTCTCGAAGTTCTGCTGCTCGACCTGCGACTGGGCGGACGCGATGGCCCGCGTCACCATCTTGTTCTCGATCGGCACGTTGTCCGGCACGTTGGCCATCGACATGACGCGCTCGACCATCTGCGCCTTGAACAGCCGCATGAGGTCGTCGCCCAGCGACAGGTAGAAGCGGGACTCGCCCGGGTCGCCCTGACGGCCGGAACGACCGCGCAGCTGGTTGTCGATGCGCCGCGACTCGTGGCGCTCGGTGCCCAGGACGTAGAGCCCGCCCAGCGACTTGACCTCTTCGAACTCCGCCTTCACGGCCTGCTCGGCCTTCTCCATCGCGGCGGGCAGCGCGGCCGCCCACTCCTCGACGTGCTCGACCGGGTCGAGGCCCCGCTGGCGCAGCTCGGCCTCGGCGAGGTCGTCGGGGTTGCCGCCGAGCTTGATGTCGGTGCCTCGGCCGGCCATGTTCGTGGCGACCGTGACGGCGCCCTTGCGTCCGGCCTGGGCGACGATCATCGCCTCGCGGTCGTGCTGCTTGGCGTTGAGGACCTCGTGCTGGATGCCGCGCTTCGACAGCTGCTGCGAGAGGTACTCGGACTTCTCGACCGAGGTGGTGCCGACGAGGATCGGCTGGCCCTTCTCGTGCTTCTTGGCGATGTCGTCGACGACGGCGGCGAACTTCGCGACCTCGGTCCGGTAGATCAGGTCCGACTGGTCGAGGCGGACCATCGGCCGGTTCGTCGGGATCGGCACCACGCCGAGCTTGTAGATCTGGTGGAACTCGGCGGCCTCGGTCATCGCCGTGCCGGTCATGCCGGAGAGCTTGCTGTAGAGGCGGAAGAAGTTCTGCAGGGTGATCGTGGCGAGCGTCTGGTTCTCGTCCTTGATGTCCACCCCTTCCTTCGCCTCGATCGCCTGGTGCATGCCCTCGTTGTAGCGGCGGCCGGCGAGGATACGGCCGGTGTGCTCGTCGACGATCATGACCTCGCCGTCGATGACGACGTAGTCCTTGTCCTTCTTGAAGAGTTCCTTGGCCTTGATGGCGTTGTTGAGGTACCCGACGAGGGGGGTGTTCACCGACTCGTAGAGGTTCTCGATGCCGAGCCAGTCCTCGACCTTCGACACGCCGGACTCATGGATCGCGACGGTCCGCTTCTTCTCGTCGACCTCGTAGTCGCCGGTCTCCTCGATGCCCTTGAGCGGGTTGCCCGCCTCGCCCTTGGTCAGGCGCGTGACCAGCTTCGCGAAGTCGCCGTACCACTTGGTGGCCTGGTCGGCCGGGCCGGAGATGATCAGCGGCGTACGGGCCTCGTCGACGAGGATCGAGTCGACCTCGTCGACCACGGCGAAGTTGTGGCCGCGCTGGACGAGCTCGTCGGCGGACCAGGCCATGTTGTCGCGGAGGTAGTCGAAGCCGAACTCGTTGTTCGTGCCGTACGTGATGTCGCAGGCGTACTGCTCGCGGCGCTGGGCCGGCGTCATGTTGGCGACGATGCAGCCGACGGTCAGGCCGAGGAACTTGTGGACCCGCCCCATCAGCTCGGAGTCGCGCTCGGCCAGGTAGTCGTTGACCGTGATCAGGTGCACGCCCTTGCCGGACAGCGCGTTGAGGTACGCGGGCAGGGTGCCGACCAGGGTCTTGCCCTCGCCGGTCTTCATCTCGGCCACGTAACCGAGGTGCAGGGCCGCGCCGCCCATGATCTGGACGTCGTAGTGGCGCTGGCCGAGGACGCGCTTGGCGGCCTCGCGGACGGTCGCGAACGCCTCGGGGAGCAGGTCGTCCAGGCTCTCGCCGTCCGCGTACCGTTCCTTGTACTCGTCGGTGAGCGCCCGCAGCTCGGCGTCGGAGAGGTTGATGAAATCCTCTTCGATGGAGCTGACCTGGTCCGCGATGCGGTGCAGTTTGCGCAGGATCTTGCCTTCGCCTGCACGCATGAGCTTGTTGAAGACGGACACTGAGGCTGGTCTCCTTGCCGGTCGGGCCTGGCATTGGGTCGTGTGTGGACGTTGGCGCGGGCACGGCAGGCGGGCCCCACCGCAACGGCCATCGTAAGCGAGGACCCCGTCACGCCGGGAGGGCTGCCGCCGCGTCGGCTGCGCCGTCCCCTCCCGGACAACGGACGGGAGGCTCCGAAGGTGCCGGGAAGTCCGAAAAGTGTTCGCCTCCCGGCCGCCCGCTCACCAGAATCCCTCCATGGAGCCGATCACCCTCACGACCGAACGCCTGCTGCTGCGCCCCTTCACCCCCGCCGACACGGAGCCGGTCCACGCGGCCTGCCAGGATCCGGACATCCAGCGCTGGACGGTGGTGCCCTCCCCGTACGGCCGCGGCGACGCGGCGTTCTTCACCGGGGAGCTGTGCCCGGGCGGCTGGCGCGACGACTCCATGTACAACTTCGCGGTGGTGCTGCGCGAGGGCGGGACGCTGACCGGCGCGCTCGGGATCAGCCGCCGCACCCTGCCGGGCGCCTACGAGGTGGGGTTCTGGACCGCCCGGGAGCACCGGGGTCGCGGCTACATGCGGGAGGCGGTGCTCGCGGCCGCCCGCTGGGCGTTCACCGAGCTCGGCTGCGACCGGCTGGAGTGGCGGGCCGAGACCGGCAACGCCCCCTCGCGCGCCGTGGCGCTCCGGTGCGGCTTCCGGATGGAGGGCGAGCAGCGGTCCGGCCTGCTCAACAAGGGGGTGCGGCGGGACGCCTGGGTCGGCGCGCTGCTCCCGTCCGACCTGGGCCTGCCGGGGAACCACACCTATCTGCCCGCGAGCGGCTGACCGGGGCCGGTCGGCGCCGCGGCACCGGCCGCCGTCCACGCCGCCGGGCGTCTCCCCGCCCCGCCCGGCCGCCCCGGGCGGGGAGACGCCCGGCGAGGAGGCGTCGGGGCCGATTGTCGGTGCCGGGCTCTAAGGTGCGGGGCATGACGTCTGTGCCCGCTCCCGCCGTCGAACTCTCCGCCGACCAGGCGCGCCGGATAGCCCTGCGCGCCCAGGGCTTCCTGGGCGCGCCGAACCGCAGGGCCGGGGTCCCGGGGGTGCTGCGGCATCTCGGCTCCGTCCAGCTCGACACGATCTCGGTGCTCGCGCGCTCGCACGAGCTGATTCCGTACGCGCGCCTCGGCGCGGTCGGCCGGCCCGCGGTGGAGGAGGCGTACTGGTCGGGCGGCCGCACGTTCGAGTACTGGTCGCACGCGGCGTGCGTCCTACCCGTCGAGGAGTGGCCGCACTTCGCGTTCCGCCGCCGCGCCTACCGTTCCCGTACCCAGTGGCACCACGACCTGCCGGAGAGCGCCTACGAGGCGGTGATCGAGCAGCTGCGCGCCGAGGGCCCGCTGACGGCCACGGAGCTGGGCGGCGCGAAGAACGGCGGCGAGTGGTGGGACTGGTCGGAGTCGAAGGTCGCCGTCGAGCGCGCCCTGATGTATGGGGAGGTGGTGTGCACCGAGCGCCGCGGCTGGAAGCGGGTGTACGACCTCGCCGAGCGGGCCCTGCCGGACGCCGTGCTCCACGACGATCTGGACGACGCGGAGTGCCTGCGCCGGCTGGTGGCGCTCGCGGGGCGGTCCCTCGGCATCGGCACCCGCGCCGACATCGCGGACTACCACCGGCTCAGGGGCGAGCAGTTCGACGCGGTGGTGGCGGACTCCGGGCTGGTACCGGTGACGGTTCGGGGCTGGGCGAAGCCCGCCTGGGCGGACCCGGCGGCCCTGGCCTCCGAGCCGCGCGGGCGTCATCGCACGACCCTGCTGTCGCCGTTCGACTCCCTGATCTGGGAGCGGGCGCGCACCGAGCGGATCTTCGGGTTCACCCATCGTCTGGAGGCGTACGTCCCCAGGGCCAAGCGGATACACGGGTACTTCGCGATGCCGTTGCTCGCGGGCGGCCGGCTGATGGGCCGCGTGGACCCGGCCCGTGAGGGGACCACGCTGGTCGCCCGCCAGGTGTCCCTCACGGGCCGGAAGGCGGTGACGCCCATGGCCGAGGCGCTGGTGGAGGCCGCCTCCTGGGTCGGGTGCACGGACGTCCGGCTGGAGCGGGTCGACGCCCCGGAGCTGCGCGCGCCGCTCACCCAGGAGATCGCCCGCGCCCTGGCATGAGCCGCAGCGCCCGGTGCGGGGGCCGACGGGCCGTCGGCCCCCGCACCGGACCGGTCACCTGATCTCCAGGATCTTCTCCCGCATCGCATAGACCACGGCTTCCATCCTGGAGTGCAGCTGGAGCTTCTCCAGAATGTTGCGGACGTGGTTCTTCACGGTGTTCTCGGAAATGAACAGCTCCTTCGCGATATCGCGATTGTTCATGCCCGTGGCGACGAGTTTCAGGACTTCCAGTTCCCGGTCGGTGAGTCGCGGTGCCGGGACCAGCCTGCGCTCGTCCGTCCGCTGGATCATCGACTTGAACTCGGTGAGCAGCTTGGACGCCATGGACGGGCTGATCTGGGACTGCCCGTCGGCGACCGCGCGGATCGCCGTGGCCACCTCTTCGGTGGAGATCTCCTTGAGGAGGTAACCGGTGGCGCCCGCCTTGATCGCGTCGTAGAGGTCGGCCTCCTCGTCGCTGATCGTCAGCATGATGATCTTCGCGCTGGGAGCCACTTCCTTGATCGAGGTGCATGCCTCGATGCCGCCGCGGCGGGGCATCCGCACGTCCATCAGCACGATGTCGGGCAGCAGGTCGGCCGCCTTGTCCACCGCCTCCGCCCCGTCGCCCGCCTCGCCGACGACCTGAATGTCCTCCTCCTGGGCGAGGACGATCTCCAGGCCTCTGCGGAAGAGCGCGTGGTCGTCCACGACGAGAACGCGGATCGGCTCCTTGCGGAAACCGCTCTCCGCGTCCGCAGCGGCCGCATCGGCATGGTTCGCGTCGCGCGCGGGCCCGAAGGTGTCCGCCATCGTTCCTCCCCCTGAAGGCCATGGCCTGAAGTTCACGAACTGTCCGCCAACGGCGGTTCATGGAACCTCGGTTGGCTTGGGACGACATGATTTCATGCCCGGCCGCCGAAGCGTTGTTCCCGCTCCCCGCACACGCGTGCCCCTGGGGGCGCACAGGCGCTCCAGGGGCACGGTGGAGGGTGGACGTCAGCCGCCGAGCGCACCGCCCGCGCCACTTGCGCCGTCGGCCGCGAGCGGATCGGTCCTCAGGTGGATGACACCGTAGTCATAGGCGTGCCGCCGGTAGACGACACTGGGTTCCTTCGTCTCGGAGTCGACGAACAGGTAGAAGTCGTGCCCGACCAACTCCATCTCGTAGAGCGCCTGGTCGAGCGACATCGGTGCGGCGACGTGCGTCTTCTCCCGCATCACCAGCGGGCCCTCGCCCTGCACCTCCAGGGAACCGAACCTGGTCGTCGGTACGGACGGAGCCGTCTCGCCGGGAACCAGCTCGCCCTCGCCGTTGAACGACGCCGCTTCCGGCACGGCCTCGGCGACCTCGGCGGCGGGAATCCGGCCGTTGCCGCGGCGGCTGTAGCGCTTGTCGTGCTGCTTGCGCAGCCGCGCCTCCAGCTTGCCGGTGGCCAGGTCCAGCGCCGCGTACGGGTCCCCCGCCGCCGCCTCCGCCCGGATGACCGGACCACGCGAGCGCAGCGTGATCTCCACCCGGTCGGAACGGTCGGCCTGACGGGGATTCGGCTCCTTGGACACCTCGACGTCAAGGCTGATCACCTTGCCGTCGAACTTCTGGATCTTGTCCAGCTTCAGCTTCTCGGCCACGTGCTTGCGGAACCGCTCGGGCACCTCGGTCTTGCGGCCCTTGACGACGATGTCCACGCAGAACTCCGTTCCCGGATCGCCCCGCTCGACGGCGGAGCATCTCCCTTTTGCACCAGGCCCCGGTGACGACCGGAGCCGCGGACTCGGTGTCCTCCACCTCCTCCCCCATCGGCGAGGTCTCCGCCCCACCGAATTCCCGCTTCTGGGCTACTGGTGAGTACCTGCCCGAAACCTGGCGGTGCATTCATTGAGGTCCGGCATTCACCATTCCTCACCACTGAACATAGCCTGCCCGGCCTGATCTCGGCACCCGCTACTCGCGCGTACCTCCGCTCAGGTCTATTTACCTACTCACTACCTGCAACGACGCAGGTTCAAAGAGAGTTCCGGTTTATTTCGAACGCCGAGGGGGATACTGCGACGACGGCCGCCTGCCCCCGGCTCCGCCCGTCCTCGGCGGTTCCGTCCGCGTGCCCACGTGCCGCGCCGAGCGCCCGCGCCGCCTCCGCCAGCGAGGCGCCGGTCGTCATCAGGTCGTCCACCAGCACCGCCCGCCCGTCCGCCAGCAGCCGCTCGCCGCCGGGCACGACCTCCAGCGCCCCCGCCAGGTTCGCCAGCCGCTGCCGGGCGCCCAGCCCCGCCTGGTCGGCCACCGCACGCCGCTGCCGGAGCACCGGGACCACGCGTGCCGCGACACCGCCGCGCCGCAGCTCCCCGGCGGCGGCCAGCGCGATCCGCCGCGTCGGGTCGTGCCCCCGCGCCGCCACGGCCCGCCGCGCCGACGGCACGGGCACCAGTAGCAGCGGCCCGACCTCCCGGGGCCGTCCCGTCGTCGTGCCCCGGCCCGCCCCGGCTCGTACGGCGGCGGCCAGCGCCCTGCCCAACGCCCCGGCCAGGCCCAGCGCCCCGCGCTCCTTGTGGGCCAGGAGCACTGCGCGCACCGCGTCCTCGTACGCGGCCGCGGCGTGCACCACGGGCAGGCCCGGCGGCTCCGGCGCCGGCCGCGCCCGGCGCGGCGCCCGGCCGCACAGCTCCGCGCCGCACCGCTCGCACAGCTCCACGCGCGGCGTGCCGCAACCGGCGCAGGACACCGGCAGGACCAGTCCGGAGATCTCCCGCCACCATCCCCGCATGGCTCCACTGTGCCCCGGCCCGGGACACCCGGCCACCCCTGTGGAAAACCGCCGGTCCGGCCGGACCGGCCCGGCAGCCGACATCGGCCAGGGGACGGCGGCGGTCCGGGGGACCAGCCCCTCAGCCCCGCCGACCGCGTCCGACGCCCTGCTCAGCCCGGATAGACCAGCGAGGTGCCGTCCTTGACCACGGTCTGCCAGTTGTCGCCCGGGGACAGCTTCACTATCCCGTCGTTCCGGGTCGCCGCCATCAGAGGCAGCTGCTCGTCGTCCGCCGCCGCGATCGAGGACACCTCGTTCAGACCGGGCAGGACGCCGGAGGCGGGCGTCGAACCGTCCGCCTGCACATAGCGCACCTGCTGCACGCCGCCCTCCTCCTTGCCGACCACCACGAGACGGCTGCGGCCCGACCACGACATCGCGGTGACGTCCGTCAGCTGGGGCGCGGCCTGCCGCAGATCCACCACCGACAGCTGCTGCGTCTCCCCCGTGCCCCGGCGCTCGATCCGGCCGATCTTCAGGCTCCGGCGGTTGTCCCCGGTGGTCACCAGGAGCGCGATGCGCACCCCGTCCGCGGACATCCGCAGGGACTCGATCCGCTCACCGGCCAGGCTCGGCACGGCGACCTCCTGCGGCTTGCCCGTACCCCCCACCAGGCGCAGCAGCCGAGGGCCGGCCGGGTCCCGGTCGGCCACCCAGAGGTCGCCCCGCCCGTCCCAGCTCGGCGCCGACAGTCGGTCGCTCTGCTTCTTGGCCCTGCTGGTCACCAGGGGCGGCGGAAGCTCGCCGTCCGAGACGATGGACGCCACGTAGAGGGAGGAGCCCTCCCGCGAGACCGCCGCGGCCCACTGCTCGTCCCGGGCCACGCCGACCTCGCTCATCCACGGCCCGTTCCCGAACGGACCCGACACGGGCTCGGGAACGCCGCTCCCCTTGGTGCTGCCGGGAATGCGCTCCACATGCCCCTTGTCGTCGACGAAGTACTGGCTGTCCGGCCCGCTCGACGAACCGTCGGGAGCGAACTCCTCGGCCTGGTCCGCCCCGAGGACGCACAGCGGGGAATCGTCGGAACGCAGCAACTGGACCTGCTCGATCCGCGCGGACGTCAGATCCCGCAGGGTGTACAGGACCTGTGCGGCCATCATGCGGCAGGACCCCTGGCCGACGCCGTCCGCCTTCTTGCCGAGCGGGACCTTGAGCACGTTGCGGTCGTCGAGCGTCAGCGAGGTGACGTCCTTCTTCAGCGTCGTACCGGCCGGGAAACGGGAGCGGACCACCGGGCGCAGCCAGTCAGTCGGCCCCGCCAGAAGGCTGCGGACCGCCTGCGTCACGGTGTCCATGCCGGTGACCGGGTCCGTACGGCTGCGCAGGTAGACGGGGTCGGCGACCAGCGTCGGCCGCTCCGCCGGGGCCCCGGCGGCGAAGTAGTACGTGTCGACGGAGCGGTAGAGGCGTCGGAAGTCCGACTGCCCCAGCAGCAGCCCGTCCGGCACGCCGTCGATGCGCCACTCCTTGCCGCCCGGGCCGTTCTCCCGCACCAGGCGCAGGGTCTCGTTGTACTCCGTGGGCGCGAGCGGCTGATACGCGCTCTGGCCGTCGACCGTCGCCACCTTCTCGCCGGTCAGGGTGTAGGCGAGCTCCGTGACGCCGGGATCGCTGTCATTCAGCGGGCGGTCGCTGCGGTTGGGCGCCTGGGCGAGCACCGTCGTGAACGCGCTCGGCTTCCAGGTGCTCGCCGCCTTCCGCGTCAGGTACTTGCGCGTCGTCATGAAGTTCGAGTCGTCGCTGGTCATGGATTCCAGGAAGCCGTCGACGATCTCGTTGGGGGTGGCGTTGTCGCGCGGCGCCACGGCGTACACCTGCACCTGGGAGTCGCCGGGCTGCGAGCCGCCGCCGACCGGCCTGACGTCCCCGGTGACGGGCATCGAGCTGCACGCGGTCAGCAGCAGGGCGCCGCACCCGAGCAGCGCGAACAGCCCGGGCGCGCGTCGGCGGACGCCCGCACGGCGGTCAGTTCCCACGATGGGTGTCCCCCCGCTCCGATTCGTGTGCCGCGGAGCCGGGGCCGCCCCCGCTCCCGGGGCCGCCGCCCGTCCGGTCCTCGGCGGGCCGGGCGACCACCCGTGCCCCGTTGCCGGGCAGGGCTGCCGGATGCACCGACGGCGGCGCCGTCCGGGGAGCCGCGGCGGAGCGCGGCAGGCCCGGCAACGCCGGACGGTCGCTGCCCGCGGGCTGGACCGGGACCGCCGTCAGCCGGTGCCCCTCACCGGGCACGGGCCGCTCCCGGTTCGCCCGGTTGCGCCGGGAGTCCTCGGGCTCCAGCGGTATCGGGGAGCCGCGCAGCGGTTCGTCCGCCGTGCGCGGCAGGGTCAGCCGGAACTGCGAACCGCCGCCCGGCTCGCCCCATGCCTGCAGCCAGCCGCCGTGCAGCCGGGCGTCCTCCACGGCGATGGACAGCCCGAGCCCGGTGCCGCCGGTGGTCCGGGCACGGGCCGGGTCGGCCCGCCAGAAGCGGTTGAACACCCGTGTCGCCTCGCCGGGCTTGAGCCCCACCCCGTAGTCGCGGACGGCCACGGCGACCGCTCCGCCGGCCGCGCCCATCCGCACCACGACGTCCCGGCCCTCGCCGTGCTCGACCGCGTTGACGACCAGGTTGCGCAGGACGCGCTCCACCCGGCGCGCGTCGGCCTCCGCTATCACCGGCTGCCCGTCGCCGACCACGCTGATCCGGGTGCCCTTGCGTTCGGCCAGCGGCTCGGCACCGCCGATCACCCGGCGCACGACCTGCCGCAGGTCTATCGGCTCGGCCTCCAGCGCCGCGGCGCCCGCGTCGAACCGGCTGATCTCCAGCAGATCGGAGAGCAGCGACTCGAATCGGTCGAGCTGGTCCCCGAGGAGTTCCGCGGAACGCGCCGTCACCGGGTCGAAGTCGCTGCGCGCCTCGTGGATGACGTCGGCCGCCATGCGCACGGTGGTCAGCGGTGTCCGCAGCTCGTGGGAGACGTCGGAGACGAAGCGCCGCTGCATCCGGGACAGCTCCTCCAGCTGCTGGATCTTCAGCTGGAGGTTCTGCGCCATCTTGTTGAAGGCCTCGCCGAGCCGGGCGATGTCGTCCTCGCCGGTGACCTTCATCCGTTCCTGGAGCCGGCCCGCGGAGAGCCGCTCGGCGATTCCCGCCGCCATCCGCACTGGCGTGACGACCTGCCGCACCACGAACCACGAGATGGCCCCGAGCAGCGCGACGAGGAACAGCCCCGCCGTCGCCAGCGTGCCCTTGACCAGTGTCAGCGACTTCTCCTCCTGGGTCAGCGGGAAGAGGTAGTAGAGCTGGTACGGGTTGTGGTCGATGTCGTAGAGCCGTTTGCCGACGACGAGTCCGGGCTGCGGGTCCTGACCGTTCGCGTACCGGATCAGGGAGTACGTCTGGAACGCGCCGGGGCCCTTGTTCACCGCGTCGCGCAGGCTCTGCGGGACGCTCGACGCCTCCACGCTGCCCGAGCCGCGCGGCGCGCGGGTGCCCTCGTCCGCGCTGAGCGCCACCACGTTGAAGGCGTTCTTCCCGCCGCTGGCGAGCTGGTCGACGAGCTCGGTCCGCCAGGAGTTGTTGGGGGTCGTGCCGTCCGAGGTGTCGGTGCCCGGCCCGCCGGGGGCGAGCGGGGCGTTCGCCTTCTCCTGGGCCGCGGCGAAGCCGCCGGCGGCCTGGGTCTGGGCGGCCTTGCTCTTCGCGTCGAGCAGACCGTTGCGCACCTGCCCGATCACGACGATGCCGAGGAGCAGCACGACGGCGAGCGACATGAGCAGCGTGCCCGCGACGACCCGCAGCTGGAGGTTGCGCCGCCACAGCCGTACGACGGGCAGCAGCGGGCGCCGCACCCAGCGCATCAGGAGCCGCGGCACCGGACCGCCGGGCGCCCGGTCGTGGAACAGCCCACCGCCCTTCAGCAGGCTCCCGGCCCAGAACACGCCGCGCCCCGGGGCGGCGGCCCGCTCGGCGCGGACCTCCTCCCCGGGCTGCGGAGCAGCGCTGCCCAGAGACATGTCAGCTGGGTCCGGCCTTATACCCGACCCCTCGGACGGTCACCACGATCTCGGGCCGCTCCGGGTCCTTCTCCACCTTGGAACGCAGCCGCTGGACGTGGACGTTCACCAGACGGGTGTCGGCGGCGTGGCGGTACCCCCACACCTGCTCCAGCAGCACCTCCCGGGTGAACACCTGCCACGGCTTGCGGGCGAGCGCGACCAGCAGGTCGAACTCCAGCGGGGTGAGCGCGATCGACTGCCCGTCCCGCTTCACCGAGTGCCCGGCCACGTCGATGACCAGGTCCCCGATGGCGAGCTGTTCCGGCGCCGGTTCCTCGGTCCGCCGCAGTCGGGCCCGGATCCGGGCGACCAGTTCCTTGGGCTTGAACGGCTTCACGATGTAGTCGTCGGCCCCGGACTCCAGCCCCACCACCACGTCGACCGTGTCGCTCTTGGCGGTCAGCATGACGATCGGCACCCCGGATTCGGCCCTGATCAGCCTGCAGACCTCGATGCCGTCCCTGCCGGGCAGCATCAGATCCAGCAGCACCAGGTCCGGTTTGGCCTCACGAAACGCGGTGAGCGCCTTGTCGCCGTCCGCTACGAACGACGGCTCGAACCCCTCACCACGCAGCACAATCCCGAGCATCTCGGCCAGTGCGGTGTCGTCGTCGACGACAAGGACGCGTCCCTTCATAATCGACATCATCCCATCAGCCAATCGTTACCTGCGATGACCTGGCGCACAGCTCCGCCAGTCCGTCCCCGGTGACCGGGGAGACGACTCCCTCCTCCGTGACGATCGCCGTGACCAGCTCCGGCGGCGTGACGTCGAACGCGGGGTTGTACGCGGCGGTCCCGGCGGGTGCCACGGGCGCCCCGCCGGGACCCCCTTCCTCCGCCCCGCCCCGCAAGGCTGTGAACTCGGTCACTTCATCCCCCCGTCGTTGTTCCACGGTGATCGACGCGCCGTCCGCGGTGCCCCGGTCCACGGTCGTGGTCGGCGCCACCACGACGAACGGCACGTGGTGGTACTTCGCGAGCACCGCCAGCGGGTAGCTGCCGACCTTGTTCGCCACCGAGCCGTCCGCCGCGATCCGGTCGGCGCCGATGAGCACCGCGTCCACCTTCCCCGCGGCGAACAGCGACCCCGCGGCGTTGTCCGTGAGGAGCGTGTACGGCATGCCGTTGCGCGCCGCCTCGTACGCGGTCAGCCGGGCGCCCTGCAGCAGCGGGCGCGTCTCGTCCACCCACAGCCGGCTCAGCCGCCCCTGCCGATGCGACGCGAGCGCCACCGCGAACGCGGTGCCCTCCCCGCCCGACACGAGCGCGCCGGTGTTGCAGTGGGTCAGCAGCCGGTGGCCGCCGGCCGGCAGGAGCTCGCCCAGGAGCGCGAGCCCGTGCCGCGCCATGCGCGCACTGGCCTCGGCGTCCTCCCGGTGCAGCGCCCTCGCCTCGGCCAGCGCCGCCTGCGCGGCCTTCCTGGCATCCGCCCCCTTCTCCCCGGCCGTCTCCCCGGCCGCCCGGTACGCGGCTGCGGCCCGCCGCACCCCGTACGCCAGGTTCACCGCGGTGGGCCGCGCCTCCGCCAGCAGCCGGGCCGCCGCCTCGACGTCGTCCCCCCGCGCGGCCGCGAGCGCCACCCCGTAGGCGCCGGCGATGCCCAGCAACGGCGCCCCGCGGACCGCCAGGGTCCGGATCGCCCGCACCAGCGCGGGCGCGTCCGGGCACACCAGCTCGGCCTCTTCCGCGGGCAGCCGTGTCTGGTCGAGAAGCACCAGTACGGGCCCCTCCGGCAGCTCGTCCCAGCGGAGTACGGATAGGGCGGAAGGCTCGGCGCCCACCGGAGATTGCTCGTCCTGATCAGCCATCCGCCCAGTCTGCCCGCTGGGCCGCCCCTTGACGAAGGCGGAAGGAGACGCTGGGCCCGGCCCGCGCCGTAGCGACGCGTGGCACGATGGGCTGCCGACCTGCCATGCCGATGAGCGGACGGGACCGTTAAGGAGCGAGAATGAACGACACTCCGGGCTGGGCCTCGCCCGGATCTGCCCCCTCCGAGGGTCAGGGGGCCGACGGGCCCCGGCCCGCCGAACCCGTGGACGGCGCCGGTCCGACAGGCGACTGGGCGTCCGCACAGCCGCCGGCAGGACAGTGGTCCCCGCCCGGCGCTCCCGGCGCCGGTCCCGGTATGCCTCCTCCCGGCCCCGGCTGGGGCGGCGCTCCCCAGCCGGGCTGGGGGCAGCCGCCCGTCGCCGCCAAGCCCGGTGTCATCCCGCTGCGTCCGCTCGGCATCGGCGAGATCCTCGACGGCGCCGTCTCCACCATGCGCGCCCACTGGCGCACCGTGCTCGGCGTCAGCCTGGCCGTGTCCGTGGTCGCCGAGATCATGACGCTGCTCATTCAGCGCTATCTGATGCCGGACCCGGTCGTGATCGACCCGGGCGCGACCGGCGCGGAAGCGCTCCGGCAGAGCGCGGACTCCGCCCAGTCCACGCTGATCAACGACGTGCCGGCCATGTTCATCACCTTGATCGCCACACTGATCACCACATCCGTGCTGACGGTGGTCATCAGCCGCTCGGTGCTGGGCCGCCCGGTGACGCTCGCCGACGCCTGGGCCGAGGCCCGGCCCAGGTTGCCGCATCTGCTGGGGCTGACCCTGCTGCTGGCGCTGATGAGCGCCGGGATCATGGCCCTCGGCCTGCTGCCGGGCCTGCTGGTCGATTCCATCGCCGGCGCCGGACTCATGGTCATCGGCTTCCTCGCGGCGGTCGTCGTCATGATCTGGCTGATGGTCCGCTTCTGCCTGGCCTCCCCGGCCCTGATGCTGGAACGCCAGTCGATCACGACCTCCATGCGCCGCTCCGCGAAGCTGGTCAAGAACGCGTGGTGGCGGACCTTCGGCGTGCTGGCCCTCACCGGGGTGCTGACCGCCGTCGTGGCCATGGTCGTCGTCATCCCGTTCACCATCGTCGCCATGGTCATGGACGGGGACGCGGCCGGCTCCCTCCTCGACGAAGGCTCCCTCTCCTTCAGCTGGCCGTTCCTGATCGTCTCCGGCATCGGCCAGGTGATCGCCACGACGATCACCTATCCGCTCTCCGCCGGCGTGATGGCCCTGCTCTACATCGACCAGCGCATCCGCCGCGAGGCGCTCGACCTCGAACTCGCCCGGGCGGCGGGCGTGCCCGGATACGAGACCAGGAGCTGATGTCGTGTCGGGGGTGGGGGGTTCGACAGCCGCGCGCCTGCTGATCCGTGCGAGCGGCGACGTACCCGTGGACACTCCGCGGGTCCCGGCCCGCGAGGCCGCGGAGCACGAGTTGTCCAAACCGATGTACCACGAGAACGACCCCAGCCTGCTCCGCCGAGGCCTCGACCAGCTCTGGAACTGGATCGGCGACCTCCTCGACGCGGCTTCCGGCGCGGCGCCGGGCGGTCCGCTCGGCCTCGTCGTGCTCGTCCTGGTCGTCATCGGCCTGCTGGCCGCGCTCTGGTGGCGGCTGGGCAGCCCGCGCCGGGCCGCGCGCTCCACCACGTCCCTCTTCGACGACGCCCCGCGTACGGCCGCCGAGCACCGGGCCGCCGCCGAGAGCCACGCCGACGCCCGTCGCTGGAACGAAGCGGTCCAGGAACGCATGCGTGCCATCGTCCGCTCCCTGGAGGAACGGGCCCTGCTCGATCCCCGCCCGGGACGCACCGCCGACGAGGCCGCCGCCGAAGCCGCACGCCTGCTGCCCTCGCACGCCCCACGCCTTCGTGCCGCCGCCGAGGAGTTCGACGAGGTCACATACGGCGACCGCGCCGCTGACCAGCGGGCGTATCTGTCCATGCGCGACCTGGACACCGACCTCGAAGCCGCGAAGCCGCTCCTGACGACCGCCGCGGCCCCGGGAGCGTCCGCATGACCCGGACCGCCGCCTCGCTCTCCGCCGGCTCCGCCACCTCGACCGCGCTCACCACGCGGCAGATCTGGTCCCGCGTCCGCGGTGTGCTGCTCGCCCTTCTCGTACTCGTCGCCGCCGGGGTCGCGCTGGCGACCGTGCGCTCCGGCGATCAGCACGGTCGGCTCGACCCGCGTTCCGCCGACCGCGCCGGCAGCCGGGCCGTCGCCGAACTCCTGAAGGACCGCGGCGTCTCCGTGCACGTCGCCACCACCCTGGACGAGGCCACGGCCCGGACCGGCCCCGACACCACGCTGCTCGTTGCCGCCCCCGACTTCCTGGCACAGCCGCGGCTGGAAGAACTGAGGTCCAGGACGGCCCACTCGGGCGGCCGCACCGTGATCGTCGCGGCAGGCCCTTCGTCCGTCGGTGCCCTGGTCCCCGGCGTCCGCGCCGAAACGGCCGCACCGACGGCCACGCGCACGCCGCAGTGTTCCCTTCCGGCCGCCCGGCGCGCCGGCGCCATCGAGGCGGGGGGCTTCCGCTATGCCTCGGACGCCCCCGCCACCAGTTCCTGCTTCCCGAGCGGCGGTCTCCCCACCCTGCTGCTGTTCGGTCAGGGCACCGGGGACACCGTGCTCCTCGGCTCCTCCGATCTCCTCCAGAACTCCCGTCTCGCCAAGCAGGGCAACGCCTCCCTGGCTCTGCAACTTCTCGGTTCCCGCCCGCATCTGGTCTGGTACCTCCCCTCTCTCACCGATGCCGCTGCCGCGTCGTCCGACGACGACCGGGCCGAACGCGGCTTCACCGATCTGATTCCTCATGGCTGGCTGTGGGGGACCCTGCAGCTCGCCTTCGCCGCTCTGCTGGCCGCCGTGTGGCGAGCCCGCCGCCTGGGCCCCCTGGTGAGCGAACGGCTGCCCGTCGCCATCCGCGCGTCCGAGTCCGCCGAGGGCCGAGCCCGTCTCTACCGCAGGGCGAACGCCCGTGGCCGGGCCGCCGACGCGTTGCGCACCGCGTCCAGGGTCCGTCTCGCCGCCCTTCTCGGCGTCCCCGCCCGGGACTCCGATTCCCCCTCCTCGCTCGTCCCCGCCGTCTCGACCCGACTCGGCGGAGCCGAGACCCGGGTCCGCGCGCTGCTCTTCGGCCCCACCCCCTCCGATGACGCGGCCCTTGTACAACTGGCAGACCAACTCGACACCCTCGAAAGAGAGGTACGCACCTCATGAGCGCCCCGCCCCCGGTGCCCGCCGGGACCACCGAGCCCCTCGCGAACGGCGACACCGCCCGCGCGTCCCTGGAAGCGTTGCGCTCCGAGATCGCCAAGGCCGTGGTCGGCCAGGACCCGGCGGTCACCGGTCTCGTCGTCGCTCTGCTGTGCCGGGGCCACGTCCTCCTCGAAGGCGCTCCCGGCGTGGCCAAGACCCTTCTGGTCCGGGCTCTCGCCGCCTCGCTCGAACTCGAGACCAAGCGCGTGCAGTTCACTCCCGATCTGATGCCGAGCGACGTCACCGGCTCCCTGGTCTACGACGCCCGCACTGCGGAGTTCTCCTTCCAGCCCGGCCCTGTCTTCACGCATCTGCTGCTTGCCGACGAGATCAACCGCACGCCTCCCAAGACGCAGTCCTCCCTTCTGGAAGCGATGGAGGAACGCCAGGTCACCGTGGACGGCACTCCTCGGCCTCTGCCCGACCCCTTCCTGGTGGCGGCCACGCAGAACCCCGTCGAGTACGAGGGCACCTACCCGCTCCCCGAGGCCCAGCTGGACCGGTTCCTCCTGAAACTGACAGTTCCCCTGCCGTCGCGCGAGGAGGAGATCGACGTCCTCACCCGCCATGCCGACGGCTTCAACCCGCGCGACCTCGCCTCAGCGGGCATACGCCCGGTCGCAGGACCGGGCGACCTGGAAGCGGCCCGTGAGGCCGTTTCCCGGACCAAGGTCTCTCCCGAGATCGCCGGCTATGTCGTCGATATCTGTCGCGCCACACGCGAGTCCCCCTCCCTCTCCCTCGGGGTGTCTCCCCGAGGCGCCACCGCCCTGCTGTCCACGGCCCGTGCCTGGGCCTGGCTCACCGGCCGTGACTTCGTCATTCCGGATGATGTGAAGGCGCTCGCCCTCCCCACTCTTCGTCATCGCATCCACTTGCGGCCCGAGGCGGAGATGGAAGGAGTCACGCCCGACTCCGTCATCACCTCGGTCCTCGCCCACGTCCCCGTACCCCGCTGAGGCGCTGACCGTGGCCCTTACCGGACGAACCGCCCTGCTGGCCGCCCTGGGGTCACTCCCCGTAGGCATCCTGGCTCCCAGCTGGACCGGTCTGCTCGCAGTCAACGCACCGCTTTCCCTGGCAATTCTGTGCGACTATGCCCTGGCCGCACCAGTGCGAAGCCTTCAGTTCACCCGATCCGGTGACACAAGCGTTCGACTCGGCGAAGCGGCCGAGGTGCAACTCACCGTGACCAATCCTTCGCGTCGGCGTCTGCGGGCTCACCTGCGCGATGCCTGGCCGCCCAGCAGCTGGCCGGTCGGCGAGGCTCAGAACGCGTCTCGGCAGACGCTGACGGTCCCGGCGGGCGAACGCCGACGCTTGACCACGTTCCTGCGGCCGACGCGTCGTGGCGACCGTCGAGCCGAGCGGGTCACGGTCCGCTCGTTCGGTCCCCTGGGGCTCGCGGCCCGGCAGGGCAATCACCAGGTCCCGTGGACGGTGCGTGTCCTGCCGCCCTTCACCAGTCGCAAGCATCTGCCGTCGCGCCTCGCCCGACTCCGTGAGCTCGATGGCCGTACCAGCGTGCTCACACGCGGGGAGGGAACGGAATTCGACAGCCTCCGTGAGTACGTCCCCGGCGACGACACCCGTTCCATCGACTGGCGGGCCACGGCGCGCCAGTCCTCCGTCGCGGTGCGCACCTGGCGTCCCGAGCGTGACCGACACATTCTCCTGGTCCTCGACACGGGGCGGACGTCGGCCGGCCGGGTCGGGGATGTTCCACGCCTGGATGCCACTCTGGACGCGGCTCTGCTGTTGGCGGCGCTCGCGACCCGCGCGGGCGACCGGGTGGACCTGCTCGCCTACGATCGCCGCGTCCGGGCACGTGTGCAGAGGAAGTCCGCGGGTGAGGTTCTGCCGGCCATGGTGCACGCTCTGGCGTCGGTCGAGCCTACGCTGGTGGAGACGGATGCCCAGGGCCTCGGTGCAGCGGCCCTGGCCGACGCCCCTCGTGGGTCCTTGGTCGTGCTTCTCACGGGCCTGGACGCCACGCATGTGGAGGAGGGGTTGCTACCGGTCCTGCGCCGCCTGACCCGACGCCACACCGTATTGGTGGCCTCGGTGGCCGACCCATACGTCAAGAAGATGGCGGATGCCCGAGGAACCGTGGACGCGGTCTACGAGGCCGCTGCGGGCGCTCAGACCCAAGCAAGGCGGCTTCGCACAGCGGAGGAGCTCCGCCGCCACGGTGCCCTGGTCGTCGATGCCGCCCCCGACGATCTACCGCCGGCCCTCGCCGACGCCTATCTGGCCCTCAAGGCTGCCGGTCGCCTCTGAGCCCGGTCGGCAGGTCGGCCCGGTACCCCCGCCCTGCTGTTGCACCAGTTCGGAATTCCTCCCCAGTACGTCATGGGGTTTCCCGGCCCTCGTATCTCCCGGGAAACCCCACAAGAAAAACAC
>NZ_JBAGJZ010000043.1:0-72176 GCF_037034285.1 Streptomyces tyrfis
GGACCCCGCTCCTTCTCCCGCACTCATTCATCAGACACCCCCTAGCCGATCGTCGCGGCCCGGGGCACGATGTGCTCCGCGAGCTGGTGGGTGAAGCTGACCGGGTGCCGGTCCGGGAGGACCTGGATCTCGCCGACGCCCAGGCGCGCGTACGCCTCGGCGTCGGTGAGGAACCTGTCCGGCCGGTCCAGTACCGCGCCGTTGTACATCACGGTCTTCTCGATGGCGTCGTAGTCACGGCCGGTCTCCGCGCAGTGCGCGCGCAGCACGTCGAGCTTGTGGGCGACTTCCTCCGGGGAGGTGGCGAACAGGTTGCAGGCGTCCGCGTACCGGGCGACCAGGCGCAGGGTCTTCCGCTCGCCTCCGCCGCCGATCAGGATCGGCGGGCGTTCACCGATCGGTTCGGGCACGCAGAGCGTCTCGGTGAGCCGGTAGTGGCGGCCCCGGAACGGGCCGTTGTCGTCGCTCCACATCTGGAGGCAGATGAGGACCGTCTCCTCCAGCCGTTCGAACCGTTCGGCGACCGGGACGACGGGCACGCCGAGCCCGTACTGCTCCCGCTCGTACCAGGAGGCGCCGATGCCGAGCCTGGCCCGGCCGCCGGAGAGGACGTCGAGCGTGGTGACGATCTTCGCCAGCAGGCCGGGGTGCCGGTACATCACGCCCGTGACCATCAGGCCCAGCGTCATGCGCTCGCTCAGCGCCGCCACGTAGCCGAGGGTGGTGTATCCCTCCAGCATCGGTTCGTCGGCGGTGGTCTGCCCGGTCTCCATCTGGAAGTAGTGGTCCATCACGGTGAACGAGGCGATGTCCGCCTGCTCCGCGACGCGTACGGACTCCGCGAGGGTCGGCGCGATGAGCGCGGGGTCGGCCGGCGCCGAGTAGTTCCAGTAGTGCAAGCCGAGCTTCACGTACGACCTCCGGTACGGCCTTCACGGGTGAAGGAGGGCGGGCGGCGCGGGCGGGCCGGCCCGGCCTGCCCGGCCGGCGCTCCGGGCGTCCACCGGTCACGCTATGCGAGGCCGCACGCCTCCGGCCGCCCGACCGGCGCAAACGGGTCAGGGCCCGGCCGGCGGCGGTTCGGGCGAACGGTCCGGGTGGGGCGGGCGGCGTTTCCGTTGCGGGGGTGTGGGGCGGGGGCGGCGGCCGGGTGAACGGGACAGCGGCGCGGGGGCGCTGGGTCCTGGGGACGCTGAGTCCTGGGAGCGCTGGGGCCCCTGGGGGTCGGAATGGCGGGGTGGCGGCGTGGCGCAGCGGCGGCGTCAGCGACCGGCCTCGGCCCGGTGCCAGGGCCGGTCGGGCCGGGTGGCGCGGGCGTCCACGGCCAGCCTCAGGGCGTACACCGGCCGCTCACCGGGAACGGGCCCGAGGTACTCGTGCCCCGTCATGTGGCACCAGGCGGGCAGGTCGAGCGGGGCGGCGGGATCGGTGGCGATCACGTGCACGACGGTGCCCGCCGCCGCGCCGTCGATCGCCTTCCGCAGGCGGAGCAGCAGCGTGACGCACAACAGGCCGGTGCCGTCGACGGTGAGGCCCGCGGGCGGCGGCATGTGCCGGACCTCGCCCGGTTCCCGACACGCTCCCCGTCTCGATCCGTGACGCGCTCCCCGGCTCGGTCCGTGACTCGGTCCCTGCTCGTCGCCGCTCATGCCCGGTCCGCTCCTCCTGGTCCCCCGGCCGGCCTCCCGCCGTCCTCGGGGCCGCTGTCATGGTCTCCGCCGACCAGCGTAAACGGGCCCGGCCCCCGCGGATGCGTTCCGCGGGGGCCGGGCCCTGACACTGGAGCGGTCGGCTCAGGAAGAGCCGCCGCGCGGGAAGGAGACCTCCACGCGGCGGTTCTTCTTGCGGCCTTCCTCTGTCGCGTTGCTCGCGATCGGGTACTGCTCGCCGTACCCCCGGATGTCGAAGGTGACGGTCGACCCGAGATCCTTGACCAGCACCGACTGCACCGCGTTGGCGCGCTGCTTGGACAGCACGTCGCCGTGGGCCGCCGAGCCGAGGTTGTCCGTGAAGCCGAACACCCGCACCTTGGTGGCGTTCTGCTTTTTGATCTCGGCCGCGATGGCCGCGATACGGGAGTGCGCTGCGGGACTCAGCGCGGCGCTGTCCTTGCTGAAGAGCACCTCGGCCTGCAGCGCGAACTTGACGTTCGCGTTGCTGTCCTCGCGGCGCTCCTCGCCCCCCTCGTCCTCGATCACCTGCACTATGTCGAGGACCTTCGCGGGGGCGAGCGTCGCACCCTCGACCATGCGGAGGCCGGAGCTGTTCCCGTCCACCTCGACCGGCGGTGTTGCCGACGCCTCGGTGCCCGGCGGCACGCTCGGTCCGTCGTCGGCAACCGCGGAGGAAACACCTACGACTGACGTGGCAGCCATCAGAGCCGCGGTCGCCATGGCCATTCCCACGAGCTGAATGGGGCGACGCCTGCTAACCATGTGTGTCATGACGTCGGTCACCCGGAGATCTTCAGTGACGTAGTGGTGAACGTCGGCAGATTGAAGTCCACCTCGGTCGTGGAACTGGGCGGCGCCGGGAACTGCATGAACACAGGAACCGACTTGCCGGGCTGAACCGCCGACATCCCGGTCGTGCAGAGACAGCGGCCGTCCGTGTCCCGGAGGATGTAGTAGCGCTTCTTCCCAGCCTTGTCCACCAGGGTCGCTCCACCGACCGAGTTCAGATTCTTGCTGACGATGGCGCTTTCGCTACCGGCCCACGCGGACGGGTTGACCGTGGTGTCCCCTTGGTTCTTCAGCTCGCCCTGAACCGTCACGAACCCGCCGGAGTCCCTCTTCACCTCGTTGACGACGAGCAGCATGCCCTTGTCGCCCCTGATCTCCGCAAGCTTCACATTCGGGTCCACATTGTCCCCGACGGCGGTGTCCTCCTGCTTCGCCCCCTTGTCCTCCTCGGAGGGCTTCGAGGGCTCGGAAGACGTCGATGAACCGCCATCGTTCGTCTTCCCACCGTCGTCAGTGCCGCAGCCGGTCACGGCCAGCGCCAGGGCCGCCGCCAGAGAGACGGCTGCCACGGCCCTTCGGGACTTGGTGGAGCGCCGAATGCTCATGGGTTCTGATTCCTTTACTCGTCGTTCGCTGTCATGAATCGACCAGGTGCACGTCAAAGAGAATCTTGCTCACCGAGGACCAGGACGGCGGACTGCTCGTCCTGATTTCGACCGCTCCGGCACTCCCGCAACTGAAGTAGTACACGTCTTCGATGCTGTCATCGTTCAAGTCCACGGAATGCCAACTGCATCGGAACTCGACAATGGCGGTGGCGCGAGATTTCGCGTACTCACGATCCATGCCGCGAATGACCGGCGACCCCACCGGCTTACGGGTCTCGACCTCGACCGTGATCTTGTCGCGGCGGCCGCCGTACTGCGGGGTGCACTCTTTGACATCTGCCTCATTGGCAGAGGCCAGCCGCTGGGCCGAAGCACAGGGCATGGCCGACGGGAACTGGTAGCTGTCCAGGAAGACATCGAGCATGCGCTCGGGAAGCGACGCGAGAAACGGCGCCTCCATGTCCTCACGAGCCTGCTGAGCAGCCGCCAGCGCAGCGGCGTCCGCCGCACCCTGGGCCCCGTTGCGCAGGGCCGAGGCCCTGCCGACGGTAAAGAAAGCGAACGCGAGGAAGAGCAGGCCCGCCACCATCACTACGTAGATGGGGAAAGCCTGCCCTGCCTCACCGCGCAGTCTCGCGGTCATTAGCCGGCCTTGATCTGGGACACCAGCTCGGAGATCTTGCTCGAGATCGACCCACCGATGCCCGAGGCGGCGATCGCGCCGATGATCGCCACGACGACCAGGATGATGCCCAGGTACTCGAACGCCGTCTGGCCGCGGTCCTTGGCCTCGTAGCGCTTCTGGATCGCGCTGACCGCCGTGTTGGCCCAGCCGTTGACGCGAACGGCGGTCTTCAGGGTGATGTTCGACATGGTGTTCCCCTCCGGGTTCGGCCGACCGATGGTCGGCCGACTCGCACGTTTCTCGGGTGTCGCCCACGGATCCGGCTTCCTCCTGGCCGGAGCCGTCGGCGACATGAGAAACATACGGCGGCGCACCCTGCTCGCCGGAGGGTCCCAGGGCCCATTCCCGGGCCCAAACCGTCAGTTGGGCCTCTGTCGGAACGCGCTGGGCCCCATGCCCCACGCCCATGGACCTGCTGCCGGCCCCGCCGCGCCACTCAGCCACGATGACCACCGGCCGCGCGCGCTCCCGGCCCCGCGGGGGCCGTGCCGAGCCAGCGGGCGATGGCCTCGCTGCGGCTTGCACTGTGCAACTTGGTGAAGATGCGGTTGATGTGGTTCTTGACCGTCTTCTCGCTGATGAAGCAGGTGGCGGCGATCTGCTGATTGCTCATGCCGGACGCGATCAGCTCCATGACCTCCACCTCCCGTGAACTCAGCCCGTACTGCCTTCTGTTGAGGGCGACGTCCTTCTCCTCGACCCGGGAAGACTGTGCCACAACTGGTTGCAGATGCGAAAGACCCTGCGGGTGTCGGACTGCTCGCGCCGCAGGTGGGGGCTGTTCCGCCGTGGGCACATGTGCAGGCGCAGCGTATTGCGGGCCGCTACTCGGGGCATGGTCGTCATAGCCCGACACCCGGTAGGGAACGCCCGTGGTCAGCGCCGTGCCGAGTCCCTCCGGAAGCGGTCGTCCCCGTGATCCGGGGCCCTGGCGCATATGGGCGAGCAGGGCGTCGGCCGCAGTGGCGGTGAAGTGGGCACGTCCGTTCTTCGTGTCGCGCACGGCCTGTACCAACTGGTCGGCCGTGAACTCGCCGTGGACCAGATAGCCGCTCGCGCCCAGACGCAACGCCTCGTGGACGATCTCGTTCTCGCGGCTGTAGGTCAGCATCATGACCGGCGCCACCTGGACGAGGTGCGGCAGCGCGGATATGCCGTCGACGCCGGGCATCCGAACGTCGAGCAGGACCACGTCCGGGCGGTTCCGGACGGCCATCTCGTAGGCCTGACGGCCGTCCGTTGCCTCCGCGACGACCTCGATGTCGTCCCGACCGGAGAGCAGCACGCCCAGGCCGGCCCTGACCACGGGGTTGTCATCGGCGACGACGACCCGCAGGGCTGCGGGTACGGGCGACGGAGCGGGGAAGGGCGGCAGGGACTCGGATGCCGCGGACTGCTGGGAGGTGAAGGCGGGGACAGGGTGCCCACTGGAGCCGACCTGCGGGTTGAGCGGGTTGACGCGCGTGGATTCATGCGGGAGGGCATGGTTCCCCGTTATCCGGTTCTGGCCCGACGCGCGGGAGTCGTCGTCCGGCATCTGCGACCTCCTCTCAAGGTTCTATGGGGGTGAGGGTGGAGTTTCGAGCTGGTCAGTCGGTTCGCTGTTCGTTCGGTTGCTTCCCGTCCGGAGCGGTCCTGAGCGCCGCGACCGGAAGTTCCAGGCGGACCTCGGTTCCTTTGGCCGCCTGGCCCTTCCCAATGCGTATGCGGGCACCGATCGACGCCGCCCGCTCGACCATGCCGACGAGGCCGAAGTGTCCGGCGTGCCGGAGATCGTCGAGCGTGACGCCCGCAGGCAGGCCGCGGCCGTCGTCGTACACGCTGACACGCAGGACATCGCCCTTCACGCCGGCGAGCACGACGAGGTAGGTGGGTTGTGCGTGGCGATGGGCGTTCTCCATCGCCTCGGAGGCGATGGTGAGCAGCTGGCGCGCGACCGCCTGGGGGACCTTGGGGACCGGGATGTCGTTGTACAGCCGGAAGGTCGTCGTGAGTTCGCAGCGCCGGGTGAAGTCCTCGGCCCGGGCCCGGAGCTCGCGCACGACGTCGACGCCCCCGTCGAGACCGGACTCGCGACGCAGGTCGGAGAGGAGTTCCCGGGACTCGGCCGCGGCACGACGGGCGGCGCGGGCGACCAGTTCAGCCTGGCGCTTGATGGTGAGCGGGTCCATGCGGTCGGACGAAGCGGCGAGGCCGTCGGCGGCCAGGGCCAGACCGTGCAGGGTCTTGGCCACCGAGTCGTGCATTTCGCGGGCCAGGCGAGTGCGTTCGCCTTCGACGGCCTCGTTGACGGCGAGGCGGGCCCGGGTCTCGGTGAGGGCCTGACTGGCTTTCCCGAAGCGGAGAAGCAGGTTGCGCAGGGTGACGCCGACAGCGCCCGCGATGACGCAGAAGCCGGGAAGGAGGAACGCCGTGGCGTCGGCGGGCTGCAGTTTCGGGTCGGTGGCGTACACACCGAGAACGATCGCCGTCTGGAGCGCGGCGAAGACCGCGGCACCCCGCCAGCCGTAGACGAGCCCGGCCAGCAGCGGGGTGCACACGGTGACGTACGCGAGGGTGGACTCGGGGGACGCGGTGATCAGCAACAGTGCTCCGAGCAGCGCGTCGATGCCGAGCAGCCAGGGGTGGCGCAACAGGACGGGGCCGAAGCGCTCCCAGTCACGGAACAGGACATAACTGCCCATGAACGTGACCAGGATGGACGAGCCGATCAGCCACATGGGCGGCCCCGACGCGGTGTGGGCGATCGCGAACGGCGTGGCCATGGCGATCATCGCGATCCGGAAGCCGAAGACCTGCCGGCACATCGCCTGGAGCGCGTTGAGCTGGATCGCGAACGTGGGGCGCGAGCCGGGGTCCGCTATCGCCCGGCGCACCTCCGCGTCCAGTCCGGTCTGAGCGCCGAGTTGGAACGCCATGGGTCAGTCACCTCCCCTGCCGCCATCCGCGTCATCCGCCCATGAGAGTGCTGAAGTCGACGTTGACCCCGTAGACGAATCCGACCGTCAGCATCACCAGCGTTCCGGGGAGAAGGAAGGTCGTGACCGCGAAGGTCGCCTTCGGGACCGCCCTGGCGGCCTTGCGCCGGGCGTTCTGGGCGTCGGTGCGCCGCATGTCGTTGGCGATCTGGATCAGCGTCTCGACGATCGGGGCGCCGAGTTCCTCACCCTGCTGGAGCGTGGTCACGAACATCGCGACCTGTTCCGAGTCGTTGCGCTTGCGCAGCTGGTCGAACGCCTCACGGCGGCTGACGCCCATGTCCATCTGGCGCAGGGTGATGCGCAGTTCGTCAGCCCAGGGGCCCTCGTACTTCTCCGCGACGCGTGCCAGCGCCTGGCGGAAGCCGAGGCCCGCGGAGACGACGACGGCCAGCACGTCGAGGAAGTCGGGGAGCGTGCGGTCGATGTGGTCGCGACGGATGCGCACCGCGGACCAGATGCCGACCTCGACCCAGAATAGACCGAACGCGACCAGTACCAGGGCGAGGAGGATCTGCCCGCGCATGAGCATGGTCAGGGCGCCGAGCGCGCCCAGTCCGCCGTAGACGGCGCGACGGGCGGCGTACCGGTCGATGGTGAGACCGCCCGGGTTGCCCGCCATGTCGATCTGGCGGCGCTTCTTGTTGACGGCCTTCGGACCCATCATGCGCAGCACCGTGGGGGCCCAGCGCATGCCGAGCCGGTCGATGCCGGAGCCGACCGCGTTGGTGCGCGTGGAGCCGACCTCCAGAGCGATCGCCATGTCGCTGGGAAGCTTGGCGTCGGCCCGGTACATGCGGATGCCGGCGGCGGCTCCGTACACGGCCAGGCCCATGAGGACGGCGAGCAACAAGCCCATGGTTCCCCCGCTCATCAGACGTCGATCCGGGACAGGCGACGGATCACGATGAACCCGATCGCATACAGGGCGAGGGAGACGACCACCGCGACCTGCCCGATGAAGGAGCCGGTCATACGGTCGAGGGCACCGGGCATCACCGCGTTCATCAGGAGCATGGCGCCCAGGCCGAAGGCCGGCACGGCGTAGGCGGTGACGGTCACCTGGGAGAGCTGGGTCTTGACCTCGCGCCGGGTCTCCTTGCGCTCCTCCAGCGTCTCGGTGAGGTTGCGCAGGGAGCTGACGACCGTGCCGCCGGCCCGGTTGGACAGGACGAGGGTGGTCACGAGGACGACGAGTTCGCGGGAGGGCAGCCGGTCGGTCATCTCACTCAGCGCGTCCTCGAGGGGTTCGCCGACGGCGAGACGACGGGCGACCCTGGCCAGCTCCTCGCCGGCCGGATTCTCCATCTCGTCGGCGGCCATGCCGATGGACGTACGCAGGGCGAGGCCGGCCTGGGTGGCGTTGGCGAGGATGCGGGCGAGCTCGGGGAGCTGGTTGATGAAACGCTCGGTGCGCTTGGTCCGCTGCCAGTTCAGGAACGCGTTGGTGCCCCAGAGTCCGATGAGCGCGGCAAGCGGGCCGAAGAAGCTGGCGAGCATCGACGAGGCGATCATCCAGAGGCCGGCCAGGGCGACCAGCGAGTAGATGAAGAACTCGCCCGGTGTGACGTCGAGGCCGGTGGCGGCCAGCTTCAGTTCGAGTTTCTTGCCCAGGCCGGTCCTGCGCAGCCTCTTGTCAATGCCTCGGAAGCGGCGACGGCGCCCGGATTCCGCGACGGGCCCGGTGCGCGAGAGGCGGTCCACCAGGGCGTCGCTGTCGGCCTTGCCGCCGGAGTAGGCGTGCAGACCCACGACGCCCGTGACACCGGCCAGCAGGGTGACGCCGATGGTGAGAAGGGGGAGATTGGTCATGGCTCGGTACCTAGTTGGCCTCTCGGGTGGCGAGCTGGTCGGCGGAATCGGCGACGCCGAAGGCCTGCGGGATGGGTTGGCTGGCCATGTAGAGGCGCTGCGCGATCCTGCGGGGGATCGGGAAGTACCGGAAGTCGCCGTTGATCCGCCCCTCGGAGTCCATCGGCTGGGCGTCGAATCGGGCGACGGACACGATGCGGTACGGCTCGCGGCCGTGCGAGTCCAGCACGGCGATCTCGGTGATCTTGCGGGAGCCGTCGGCGTGCCGGGTGAGCTGGACGATGACGTCGACGGCGCTGTTGATCTGGTCGTGCAGCGCCTCGAACGGGACGTCGATCTCGGACATCGACGCCAGGGTCTGCAGACGCATCAGCGCGTCCTCGGCGTTGTTGGCGTGGACGGTGGCGAGCGAACCGTCGTGACCGGTCGACATCGCCTGGAGCATGTCGAGCGACTCGCCGCCGCGGACCTCACCGACGACGATGCGGTCGGGGCGCATACGCAGCGAGTTGCGGACCAGGTCGCGGATGGTGATCTGGCCCTTGCCCTCGACGTTCGCCGGGCGGGACTCCAGCCGGATCACGTGGCTCTGCTGAAGCTGGAGCTCGGCGGAGTCCTCGATGGTGACGATGCGCTCGCGGTTCGGAATGAGGCCGGAGAGCGCGTTGAGCAGGGTCGTCTTCCCGGTGCCGGTGGCGCCGGAGACGATGACGTTGAGCTTGGCCTGGACGAAGCCGGACAGCAGGATCAGCATCTGCTCGTCGAGCGAGCCGATGCTGATCATCTCCTGGAGGGTGAACGCCCGGGGGAACCGCCGGATGGTGAGCGTGGCGCCGGTCAGCGACAGCGGCGGAATGATCACGTTGACGCGCTCACCACTGGGCAGACGCGCGTCGACCATCGGGTTCGACTCGTCGACGCGGCGGTTGACGGTCGACACGATGCGCTCGATGGTCTGCATCAGCTGCTCGTGCGAACCGAAGCGCATCGCGAGCTGTTCGACCCTGCCGCTGCGCTCGACGAAGATCTGGTCCGGCCCGTTCACCATGATCTCGGTGATGGAGGCGTCCTCCAGGAGCGGTTCCAGGATGCCGAGGCCGAGCGCCTCGTCGACGACCCGGCGGATCAGCTGGGTGCGCTCGGCGGTCGAGAGAACCGGCCCCTCACGGCTGATGATGTGGCTGAGGACGCGTTCCAGCCGCGCCCGCCGGTCGGCGGCGGCGAGCGAGGACATCTCCGCCAGGTCGATCTCTTCGAGCAGCTTGGCACGGAAGACGGCGACCAGATGGCCGTCCTCCCGCGCCCCGCCGCTCTTCTCGGGGGCGCTCATGCGTGCCCGCAGACTCATTCCTCTACTCCTCGCTCAGACAAAACCGTGGTGCCCCCTGCGCGTGACGCGGGCGACGGGTCAACCGCGCGGCATGGTGGAGCTGCGCCTGGCCCAGCCCCAGTCGTCGATGCCCGGCACGACGGAGGGAATCTTCACCCGGGCTGTGTACGTCACCTCGTCGTAGCCGCCCTGCTGGGTGAACCGGGACATTCTCGGGTTGCCGAGCCAGTCGCTCATCGCCGCGCGTCCCGCAGTCTCCGGATCCCCGTGCGACATCTCCTGCGTGGCGGTCCGGGCTGCCGCGCGGGCTCCGGTGCCCGCCTGGCTGACGGCGTAGGCGGCGACTCCGAGCTGGATCGAGAGCAGGCCCACCAGAAGCATCAGCGGAATGAAGCCCATGTACTCGATGGCCACCTGGCCGCGGTCACGACGCGAGGACGGTTTCGGGCGGGGTGTGTGCATGCGGATGCTCATCGCTCAGCCCTCCAGTGGGAACGCGCCATGGCCTTCGACACGGAACGGCCAGTTCCATACACCGGGCACCAGCACCGGAACCTGGAGCCTCACCTCGGCCTTGTACATGCCCGCCGAGGACCGGCAGTCCGTCGGCAGCATCGACTTCTTCCACGCCTTCGGCAGATGCTCCACGGCTGCCTCGCGGCATTCCCTCAGCCGGGGGCCTTCCGTGACGGCTCCCCGATGCGCCGCTCTGTCCGCGGCGTTACCGGCGAGCGAGAAGGTGTACCCGATCAGCGCGCACTGCCAGAGCGCGACCGCGAGCAGGATGATCAGCGGAAACACGCCCAGGAACTCGATCGCCGTCTGCCCTCGGTCGCGACCGCGGCCGGACAGCCCGGCGCGCAGCCGCCCCCGCGTCGCGTCCCCCGCCCGGCCGCCCCCGCGGCCGTCCGGGCGGGAAGGGTCACCGCGACGCCTGCCGCGTATCCCCATGTCTGTCGTATCGGTGAGTGCCATTGGTCAACTTGCCCCCTTGTTCGTCGCCCGGTGCCGGGATTCGCCGTCGCGTCGGCCGACGCGCGGGCGTCCGATCGAGCCCCGGTCGTTCTTGAACTTGGCGGCGCCCTTCGCGGCGCCCTTCTCCGTCTTCTCAGGAACCTTGACGATGCCGAGCTCGCCCGCAAGGGCCCAGAGGGCCTGTTTGACGCTGCTCTTGGAGTCGAGTTCGTGGAGCCGGCCGGCGTCGACGACGCTCTGGAGTTCCTTGAAGTTCGCGGGGACGGCCGTCTCGGCCATCCGCGTCCCGGTGATCTTCTCGACGAGTGGTGGCTGGATCTCTGTGTTGCGGATGAAGCGGTTGACGACGGTGACCGTCTCCTCCGCCTTGCGGATCTGGAGGCGGTCCCACATCCGTACGAGGCGCTTGGCGCCGCGTACCGCGATGACGTCGGGGGTGGTGACCAGCAGGGCCGTGTCGGCCATCTCGATGGCCGCCGCGTTCGCCCCCTGCAACTGGCTGCCGCAGTCGATCACCACGATCTCGTAGCGGGTGCGCAGCGCGCTGACGATCTGCCGGGCCGAGCGGTCGCTGACCTCCTCGGCGCTCTCGCCCTCGCCCGGGGCCAGCAGCAGGGACAGTCCGGAGCCATGGGTGAAGATGGCGTCGGACAGCACCCGCGGCGAGATGTCCGCGATCGTCGACAGGTCGACGACCGACCGCCGGAACTGCACGTCGAGGTACGAGCCGACGTCGCCGGCCTGGAGGTCCATGTCGACCAGGGCGACGCTGCGCCCGGACGCCTGGGCCGCCAGGGCCAGCTGCACGGCGGCGACGGTGGTCCCGACGCCGCCCTTGGCGCCGCTGACGGTGAGGACGGTGCCGCCCGGGCCGGTGAAGACCTCGTTCCCGGTGCTCAGGTGGCGCCGGACGCCGGTGGACCACTGGGCGGCGGACTGGACGCGGTTGACGAGTTCCTCGTAGCTCAGCGGCAGGGTGACGACGCCGCGCGCCCCCGACTCCATCGCGGACGAGAACAGGCCGGGGGTGACGTCGGCGCTGATCAGCACGACCCCGATCGCGGGGAAGCGCAGCGAGACCTCCCGGATCAGCTCCAGTGCCGGCACCGGGCCGATCCGCTCGTGGACCAGCACGACCTCGGGCAGCTCGTCGAGCGACTCGCCCGCCAGCCGGGCGAGGGTGTCGATGAGCTGGGTCGAGTCGCCGACCGGGGCTGCCGGCTCGGCGTCGGGGAGCTGGCTGAGCAGTGTGGTGACGGATCTGGCCGCGTCGACGTCACCGACGGCCGGGAGGATCCTCGTGGTCATCCGATCCTCACTTGTCCTTGTCGAGCGTGTAGGAGCGATCGCCCGGACGGATGGTGCTGTCGCTGCCGGAGGCCAGCAGTGCGAGGCGCACGTGCTCGGCGAACGACTCGGCGTACGCGATGCGCTGGGTGTCGAGCGTGTTCAGGGCGAAGGTGATCGGGACGGCCTCGGTGCCCATGTTGGACTTGCCGTCGCGGTTCGGCTCCAGGGCCGTCAGCTTGCCGACGTCCAGCACCTTGGCGTTGGAGACGATGACCTTCGAGGTGGAGGGGTCGCCGTCGCGCTCACCGGCGAAGGTGGCGTAGACGTTGACCGTGGAGCCGGGGGTGATCTTGCCCGCGACGCCGGTGGCGGCGTCGATCATGATGGCGATCTCCTGCTCGCCGGGCTGGAGTTCGGGGCGCTTCTGCATCATGTCGGACTGGAGCAGCGAGCCCTTGCGCAGCTGGGTGACGGCGATCTTGCCGTTCACCTCGGAGAGGTCGGTCACGGCGTTCTCCGAGAGCCAGCGCTTCGGCATCGAGATCTTCTCGAACTGCCCCACCGACAGGGCGGTGTAGGGGGCGACGTCGGACTTCAGCTGATAGGCCGAGACCTCGGGACCCACCTTGGAGTTGACGTCGCTGATCACCGATAGCACACCGGCAAAGGCGCCGAAGGCGCACAGAACCGACAGAAGCAGGAGTATCACGCCGCGGCGCTGGCGGGAGTTCATGGGCCGGACAACCTCGTTCGATTCGGATGCGTGGGGCAGCGGGCAGGAGGGCGTCTACGGAGGAAAGCGGAAGCGCTAGGACTGCGGTGGGGCGGGCGTTCCCTGGCCGAGGACACCGGCTTGGAGCATTCGGCTCTCGGCTGCGGGAAGCGGCGAGGAGCAGAACCCGCAGAGGTCGCCGATGAGTTCCATTCCGCACCAGTGGCAGATCTCCCGGCGGACGGAGCAGACCAGTTGGTACAGGACGGAGATGTCTGGCAGGTAGGCGGCGAATTCCACCAGCTTTCCGGTTCCCCACCAGGCGGGGGAATCCGACGGGAGTGCGGCCTCGTGAATGGACTGGACCTTCCACGCGGGCGCGAGGGTCTGCTTCACCCACTCGGACTGCGACTGCCCCTTGGCCGTCATCAGTTCCGTGGGAAATTCCGGACCTGCCGGCGGTTCCGCCTTCGGACCGACCGTGACGAGCCTCGGCTCGGGACTCGCGACCACCGCGAACTGGGAGCCGGGCACCCATGACTTGGCATGGGTGCGGAGGTCCACCGGTACCCGGTCGAACTTGGTGACGGAGTGCAGCAGGGCGCCCGCGTGGATGTAATGGGACAGCAGCCGGGCGGCGGAGGCGACCACTCCCGGGCTGAAGTCGCAGATGGACAACTGGCGCAGCTGCCGCACGAGTACGGCGACGGCCAGTGGAGGAAGGTCCACCTTGAGCAGAGCGATGCGATCGCTCTCCAGAACGGAGCGCACGGAGTATAGCCGACGTTCATGGGCGGGCGCGATACCGCTCGGGTAGACGGCGACGACGTAGCCGTGCTGCTCCAGCAGCACGTGCATGTCGCTGATGGCCATCTCCAACGCCTGGGCGTCCGGCGCCTGCAGCAGGGCGGCCGTCGGCGTCTGCTGGTCGGTCGGAGGCAGTACCAAATCAGCACTGGTCACTGCTATTGCGGTTGGCACACTGTTCCCCGTTTCGGCTCCGACCGAGCGCCGGTCATGACGTCGGCCGCAATCGCTCCTCCGCGTTCTGACTCAGCACTTTATCCACGTCTTACCTGGCAGAGAACACTTTCCGGAGGTCAGTACGACAACGTCCGGGGGACGTCGGACCAACCTCCACACGTCAAATCGGATCAAATCGAAATTGGTTAACTCCTGTACCACTGCGGAGTGTTACGAATCCACCACCCGGCCACCTCCGGGCCCGAATTCGTCTCCGCACGTCAACCCCGATGCGGAACCGGGCAGTCGGCGCCCGGAGGGCGGCCCTCCGGTCACTGTCCGAGCACTCGAACGGCCCCGCTCGAACGGACCGGTGCGAGGTCGACGGAACGTCAATTCATGGCGGTCGGACGGGGCGGTCGTGAAGGGTTCGCGTGATGTTCGCGGGGCGTTGACGAACGGCCGACGTGCCGCCTGGAGCGCGGCCCGGAACCCACAGGGCGAACGCACGACCGAACGGTCGTCATTGCCAGAGGTCTTGACAACTCGATTGGTCTGGACCAGCTTATCGGCCAGCGGTGACCCGTCGTCGCCCGGTTCCCCCCGCCCCTTCACCCCCGGTTCACCCGCCCCCGATCCCCCTCCGCGTCCCCCAACCCCATCCAACCTCCCGCGCCCCCACCCGCATCCGGCCTCCGGCGTCCCCCACCCGCGCATCTCCTGTCCCATCCCCACTCCACCCCCACGGCACCACCGCACCGCACCCCCACGGTCCGGTCCCTCCCACAGCCCGGATCCCCACGGCCCGGCTCCCCCACACCCCGACCCGCCCCCCCACCGCCCTGATTCCCCGATTCCTCCCGAATCCCCCGAATCCCCACGGAGGCAGCAAGTGGAACGTTCCCCCGCCCGCGGACGCGGACTCCGCAGAAGTCACACCCGGCCGCTCCTCGGCGGAGCGATGGCCGTCCTCGCGGCCGGCGCGCTGACCGCCACCGGTCTCACCGGCAGCGCCCAGGCCGCCGACGTCAACGTCGCCAAGAACCCGGGCTTCGAGTCGGGGCTCGCCGACTGGACGTGTTCCGGCGGCACGGGCGAGGTCGTCTCCTCGCCCGTGCACAGCGGCACCGGCGCCCTCAAGGCCACCCCGGCCGGGCAGGACAACGCGCGCTGCTCCCAGACCGTGACCGTGAAGCCGGACTCGACGTACACGCTCAGCTCCTGGGTGCAGGGCGGGTACGCGTACCTCGGCGCGAGCGGCACCGGCACCACCGACGTCTCGACGTGGTCGCCCGGCTCCACCGGCTGGACCCAGCTGACGACCACGTTCAAGACCGGTCCCAGCACCACCTCGGTCACCGTGTACACGCACGGCTGGTACGGGCAGGCCGCCTACCTGGTCGACGACGTCTCGGTCAGCGGCCCGGACGGGGGCGGCGGCGGCCAGACCCCGCAGATCCCCGGCGCGCCGACCGGTCTCACGGCCGGCACGACCACGACCTCCTCGGTGGCCCTGTCCTGGAACGCGGTGTCCGGCGCGACCGGCTACACCGTCTACAAGGACGGCGCCAAGGCGACCACGACCAACGGGACCTCCGCCACCGTCACGGGGCTGGCCGCCGACACGGCGTACCAGTTCTCCGTGACCGCCACCAACGCGGCCGGCGAGTCCGTCAAGTCCGCGGCCGTCAGCGCCCGTACGGCCAAGGAGGGCGGCGGCAACCCCAACCCCGGCACCTCCGTGCCCAAGCACGCGGTGACTGGCTACTGGCAGAACTTCAACAACGGCGCGACCGTGCAGAAGCTCAGCGACGTGCCCGCGAACTACGACATCATCGCGGTCTCCTTCGCCGACGCCACGACCACGCCGGGCGCCGTCACCTTCAACCTGGACACGGCCGGGCTGAACGGTTACACCGTCGACCAGTTCAAGGCCGACATCAAGGCGAAGCAGGCCGCCGGGAAGAACGTCATCATCTCGGTCGGCGGCGAGAAGGGGACCATCTCCGTCAACAGCGACGCCTCGGCGACCAACTTCGCGAACTCGGTCTACTCGCTCATCCAGGAGTACGGCTTCAACGGCGTCGACATCGACCTGGAGAACGGCCTCAACTCCACCTACATGTCGAAGGCGTTGCGCCAGCTGTCGCAGAAGGCGGGCTCCGGCCTGGTCATCACGATGGCGCCGCAGACCATCGACATGCAGTCGACCGGGGGCGAGTACTTCAAGACGGCGCTCAACATCAAGGACATCCTCACCGTCGTCAACATGCAGTACTACAACAGCGGTTCGATGCTCGGCTGCGACGGCAAGGTGTACTCGCAGGGTTCGGTGGACTTCCTGACCGCGCTCGCCTGCATCCAGCTGGAGGGCGGCCTCGACCCGTCGCAGGTCGGCCTGGGCGTCCCCGCCTCCACCAGCGGCGCGGGCAGCGGCTATGTGTCCCCGTCGGTCGTGAACGCCGCCCTGGACTGCCTGGCCTCCGGCACCAACTGCGGCAGCTTCAAGCCGTCGAAGACGTACCCGGGGATCCGCGGTGCGATGACCTGGTCGACCAACTGGGACGCCAAGTCGGGCAACGCCTGGTCGAACGCGGTCGCCCCGCACGTCCACGGCCTGCCGTAACCCCCGCCCCCGCCGCGCCGGTCACCGCCGCGCGGCATCCGTGACCAGCAGCGCCGCCGCTCCCCCGGCGGCGCTGCCGCGTGTCCGGCCCGTTCCGGCACGGGACGGGTCCGGCCTTCCCGTGGGACGCTGTTCACGGCACCATGCGGCGCGACGGGGGGAGCGACATGGCGGGGCCACGGCTGGAGGCACTGGGCGAGAACGATCCGGCGGTGCTGGGGCCCTACCGGCTGCTGGGCCGGCTGGCGTCCGGCGGCATGGGGCGGATCTATCTGGCCCGGGGCGCCGACGGCCGGCTCATGGCGGTGAAGACGCTGTTGGCGGAGGGCGCGGTCGGCGCGGCCGACCGGCGCAGGTTCGCCCGCGAGGTGAAGGTGGCGCAGCGGATCGACAGCGCGTTCACGGCGCGCGTGCGGGCGGCCGACCCGGACGCGGCGACGCCGTGGATGGCCATCGACTACATCCCCGCCCCATCCCTGTCCGAACTGGTGTGTGCGGCAGGGGTGTTACCGGCCTCGGCGGTGCGGTGGCTGGCCGCCGGCACGTCCGAGGCCCTCGTCGTGCTGCATCGCGGGGGCATCGTCCACCGGGACGTGAAGCCGCAGAACATCCTGCTGCCGCTGACCGGCCCGCGGCTGATCGACTTCGGCATCTCGCACGCCGACGACCTCACCCTGACCGGTCTCACCCTCGGCACGATCGCCTTCACCTCGCCCGAGCAGGCGCGCGGCGAGGGCTCCACGGCGGCGTCCGACGTGTACTCCCTGGGCGCCACGCTCTTCCACCTCGCCACGGGCCGGCCGCCGTACCGGGCCGACGGCGACACCCTCGCCCTGCTGGCCCGGGTGCAGCGCGGCGAACTGGATCTGGACGGGCTGCCCAAGGACCTCGTCCCGCTGATCCGCCCCTGCCTGGCGGTACGGCCGGCGGACCGTCCGGCACCGGCGGACCTGCTGCGCGAGTTCCGCCGGTCGATGGCCGGGCTGCCGCTGACGCAGAGCGGAAGGCGCTGGCTGCCGCCGCGCTGGACGGCGCTGATCGAGGAGTACGAGCGCCGGGGCCACGCCCTGCGGCACGCGGGGGCTGCGGGGGCTGCGGGGGCTGCGGGGGCTGCGGGGGCTGCGGGGGCGAACGATCTGACCGTTGATCAGCGCACCTCGGCGGTGCCGCCTCCGGACCGGACCCGGATGTACCCCGGGGACTTCGCGGCGGAGGACCGGGCACGCGCGGAACACGAACGGGAAGCGGAGCAGGCCCGCGAGCGGGAGCGGAAACAGGAACGGGAACAGGAACAGGAACAGGAACGGGAGCGGGAACAGGAACGGGAACGCCTGCGACGGGAGGAGGAGAGGAAACGGGACCGGGAACGGGAGCGTGCGGCGCGGGAGCATGAGCGCGCGGAACGGGAACGGGCCGAGAGGCGGGCCTCCCGCGAGCGCGCCGCCCGTCTCCTGGCGGCCGAGGCGGCGAAGCGGCAGCACGAGGAGCGGAGCCGCGAGGAGCGGGCCCGCGCCCGGGCGGCCTCTTCGCCGGGCCGGGCGTCCGGCGCGTCCCGGGCCGCGCCCCCGGGCTCGTCGTCCCCGTCGTCGTCCGCCTCCTCGGCATCGGGGGACGCCGCCCCGGCGGCGAAGAAGGGGTCGTCGAGCGGGTGGTGGCTCCTGCCGTTGCTCTTCGTCGTGCTGGTGGTCTGGCAGCCGTGGAAGTCGGACGCCGACGGCGGCGCCGGGGGCCGCGGCGGCACCACCGCCGGCGGCGGCACCTCGGCCTCGGGCTCGTCCTCCACCGCCGTCGGGCGCCCCGCCCCCAGGCCCGACGCCGCCGACACCGCCTTCCGCGACGTGTCGTCCGGGGACTGCCTCACGGCGTACGACGACGGCTACGGCGACTGGTCCACCACCGTGCCGCGCACGGTCTCCTGCGGCGCCGCCGACGCCTACACCCGGGTGACGTCCGCGCGGAAGGGGGCCGGCTTCGGGGGCTGCCCGGCCGGCAGCGGCCGCACGTACTGGTACCACTCGGGCTCGGTGCCGGACTTCAGCGTATCGCTGTGCGTGGAACGGCAGTTCCGCACCGGTCAGTGCTTCGTCGCCAAGGTCGACGGCACCCGGGTCACCGATTCGCGTCTGATGAACGTCTGGAGCTGCGACGCGGAGAAGGTGCCCAAGGGCTACAACGCGACCCTGCGGATCACCGGCTACTACCGGGCGCAGAAGAGCTATCCGCAGGGCTACTGCTCCCGGGGCCAGGGCGACCGGAACTCCTACTGGATATACGACGTGGACGGCGGCAAGAACGTGCTGTGCACGACGTACAGCGGCTGAGGACCGGGCGGGGCGCGCCACCTCCGTACGGCGAGACGCCCCGCCCGGGCCATGCCAGGCCCTGCCCTGCCCTGTCCTGCCCTGTCCTGCCGTGCTGTGTTGTGCCGGGCCGTACGGCGAGGGTCAGCCGAGCACCGCGAGGGCGTCGATCTCGATGAGCAGGCCCTTGGGGAGGCCGACGTAGACGGTGGTGCGGGCGGCGGGCGGGGCCTTCAGGTCCTGCTCGGCGAAGTAGGCGTTGTAGATCTCGTTCATCTCGGCGAAGTGGTCGACGTCCGTGAGGTAGACGCGCATCATCATCACGTCGTCCCAGGTCGCGCCGCCCTCCTCCAGGATGGCCTTGACGTTGGCGAAGGTCTGGAGGGTCTGCTCGCGCAGCGTCGGGCCGGCGGGGGTCGGGGCCTGGCCCGCCACGGCGGGGAGGAAGCCGACCTGGCCGGCGACCTGGAGGATGTTCCCCTTCTTCACCCCGTGCGAGAACTTCGCCGGCGGCGTGGTGTGGGTGCTCGGGGTGAGGGCGGTCTTCTCGGTCATGGGTGTTCAGGCTCTCCTGGGTTGGTCGTTGCCGGAGTACTCCCGGCTGATGGCGTCGGCGGTGCGGCGCACCAGCGGGAGCAGGGTGAGGAGTTCCTCGGCGGTGACGACGACGTTGGGCGCGGAGACCGACATCGCGGCGACCACGCGCCCGTCCGCGCCCCGGACGGGCGCGCCGACGCAGTTGATGGACTCCTCGTGGCCGCCGAGGTCGGTGGCCCAGCCCTGTTCGCGGACGACGGCGAGCTCCTTGAGGAAGGCGCCGGCGTTGGGGGTCGAACGGGGCGTGTACATGGGGTAGTCGAGCCTCTCCGCGACGGCACGCCGCTCGGGCTCGGGGAGGTCGGCGAGGAGCAGTTTCGCCACGGCGGCGACGGTGATCGCGACGGGCTTGCCGATCCGCGAGTACATGCGGACCGGGTAGCGGCTCTCGACCTTGTCGATGTAGAGGACCTCGTTCTCCTCGTACACCGCGAGGTGCACGGTGTGCCCGCAGCTCTCGTTGAGCGCGACGAGGTGGGGGTGGGCGATCTCGCGCACGTCGAGGTTCTCGACGGCCTCCTGCGCGAGCGCGAAGAGCCGGGCGCCGAGACGGTAGCGGTGGTCCTGCTGGCGGTAGACCAGGCCGTGCTCGTGGAGCGTACGGAGCAGGCGCAGCGCGGTGGACTTGTGCACGCCGAGCCGCTCGGCCACCTGCCCGAGGTCGGCGGGCCCCTGGGCGAGCAGGGGCAGGATGCTCAGCGCGCGGTCGACGGTCTGGCTCATGCGCGTGCCTCACTGCCGTGGCGGCCTTCGCCGCGCCTCTGTCCCACGCCGCCGCGGCGGCCCCCGCCGGTCCCGGGGCCTCGGCCGCCCCCGCGCGTCGCACCGCTCCGGCGGCCCTCGCCGGCCCTGCGCGTCTCGCCGGTCCCGGGGCCCCGGCCGCCCACGGCCGGGTGCCCGCCCGGGGCGGCGTCCTCGGCGGTGCGCCGTTCGCGTCCGCTCATGTCGTCGGTACCTCCTGGTCCTCCCCCGTCCAGCCGGGGCCGAGACGAAGTCTCCCCCAGGCGTCGTCGTCGAGCGCGGCGAGGGCGTCGGCGCGGGCGCGGGACGGCGGATCGGTGAGGTCGCCGGGGACGGTGAGCACGGCGGCGGCCATGAGGTGGCCGTGCCGGACCCGTTCGCGTACGCCGAGGCCGCGCAGGGTGGCGGAGAGGAACCCGGCGGCGAAGGCGTCCCCCGCGCCGACGGGGGCGACGACGTCGACCCGGAGGGCGGGGACGGTGGTGACGGCGTCCGCCCCGCCGGTGCGGGAGAAGACCGTGGCCCCCTCGGCGCCGTGCTTGACGACCAGCACCGCCGGTTCCGGGAGCGCCGCGCGGATCGCGCCGGCCGCGCCCTTCAGCCCCCACGCCTGCTCGGCCTCGTCCTCCCCGACGAAGACGAGGTCGCAGCCGCGCGCCAGGTCCAGCAGCACGCCGGGGCCGTCGGCGGTGCCGCGCCACAGCCGCGGCCGGTGGTTGACGTCGAAGGAGACCGTCGGACGGCCGGGACGGGGCGCGGTCAGGTCGCGGAGCAGGGCCAGGCAGTCGGCGGACAGGGCCGCCGTGATGCCGGACAGATGCAGGACGCGGGTGGCGGACAGCGCCTCGCGGGGGACGTTGTCCGGGGACATCGCGGAGGCGGCGGACCCGGCCCGGTAGTAGGCGACCTCGTGCACATCGGTGGCCCGGTCCGTCGCCGTACGGAAGTAGACGCCGGTGGGCCGCGTCGGGTCGCGGCGCACGGCGGAGACGTCGACCCCGTATCCGGCGATCGCCTCGACCAGGTGGTCCCCGAACCCGTCCGCGCCGACCCGGCTGACCCAGGCCGCCCGGTGCCCGGCCGCGGCGAGCGCGCAGGCGACGTTGGACTCGGCGCCCCCGATGCCGCGCGCGAAGGACGGGACGTCCGCGAGCCGGCCGGGCCGCGACGGCAGGAACGTCACCATGGACTCACCGAGGCACACGACGTCGGCGGTCGTGCCGGGGTCGGCGGTGCCGGCCGTGGTTCCGGGCACTCGGGGCTCCTCGTGTGGTCGACGGGTCGGCGGGACGGGATGCGCTGGGCGGCCCGGGACGGAAGCGGTGCCGGGGAGCGCCATTGACCCGGCATCGGCTGGGATGTTAGACAGCCCAAGCGGTATACGCAATGCTCGTTGCATATGATGCAACGAACGACAATCGTCCTACGCTGACACCATCGTCCGACGCGCCGCCCGCCCGCCCCTTCCGCGGCGCCGACCACTTCGATCGAGGAGGCACCCTTGCCCGCCGCCCACCGCCCCGTGGCCGGACTCGCCGACGAGCTGGTCGACCACCGCTTCAAGGCGCTTCCGCCCGACGCCGAGGGCCTGACCGTCGGCGCCCTCGCCGCCCAGCGGCGCGATCTCTTCACGGGCGGCTTCACCACCCCGGTGCTCGCCCTGTCCGCCGAGTCGGTCGAGCACAATCTCGCCCTGCTGGAGTCGTACGCGCGACGCCACGGGCTCGCCTTCGCCCCGCACGGCAAGACGTCCATGTCCCCCCAGCTCTTCGCCCGGCAGCTGGAGCACGGCGCCTGGGGCATCACCGCGGCCGTGCCGCACCAGGCCCGCGTGTACCGGGCGTACGGGATCCGGCGGATCTTCCTCGCCAACGAACTCGTCGACGCCGCCGCCCTGCGCTGGCTCGCCGACGAGCTGAACCGCGACCCGGACTTCCGTTTCGTCTGCTACGTCGACTCGGTGCGCGGCGTCGAGCTGATGGACGAGGCGCTGCGGGCGGCGGGCGCCTCCCGCCCCGTGGACGTCGTCGTGGAGCTGGGCGCGGGCAAGGGGGCGCGCACCGGCGTCCGCACCGAGGCGCAGTGCGCGGCGGTCGCGGACGCGGTGGCCGCGGCCGAGACGCTGCGGCTGGTGGGCGTGGCCGGTTACGAGGGCGAGGTGCCCCAGGCGTCCGACGAGCGGGTACGGGAGTGGCTGCGGCGGCTCGTCGCACTGGCCGTCGCCTTCGACCGGGAGGGCCGCTTCACGCCGTCCACGAGGCCCGCGGGAGGCGGTGAAGCCACGAGCACGACATCGCCCCCGGCCACGGCATCGGCATCGGCATCGGCATCGGGAGTAGCTCCGGAGGCCGCCGCCGACGACGGAATCGTGATCAGCGCGGGCGGCAGCGCGTGGTTCGACACGGTCGCCGAGGTGTTCGCGGAGATCCCCGAGCTGTCCCGTCCGGCGCTGAAGCTGCTGCGCTCGGGGGCGTACGTCTCGCACGACGACGGCCACTACCGCCACCTCACCCCGTTCAACCGCGTCCCCGAGGAGGGCGCCCTGCGCCCGGCGTTCCGGCTCTGGGCCCAGGTGGTCTCCCGCCCCTCCGCCGAGCAGGCGTTCCTCAACGCGGGCAAGCGCGACGCCGCGCACGACCTCGATCTGCCGCAGGCCCAGGTCGTACGGTCGGGCCGCGACGGCACGGTGCGGCCCGCGACGGGGATCACGGTCACCGGCCTGTCCGACCAGCACACCTGGCTGCGCACCGAACCCGGCGCGGAGCTGGAGGTCGGCGACTGGGTCGGGATGGGCCTGTCGCACCCCTGCACCAGCTTCGACAAGTGGCAGCTGATCCCGCTGGTCGAGGCGGACGGCACGGTCGCCGACTACATCCGCACATTCTTCTGACTCATCGTCACATCGCTTGCGGCGCAACCGGTTCCGCGGCCCGCAACAACACGACCGCGCCCCACCCCACCGCACCCCACCCAACGCCCGCTCCACCGCACGGCACAACCGCAGCAGGACCACAGCACAGACAGGCGATCCCATGGACCTGGTCATCCGCGACGCGTACGTCATCGACGGCACCGGCGCCCCCGGCCGCCGTGCCGACGTGGCGGTCGACGGCGGCCGGATCGCCCGGATCCACCCCGAGCACGCGCCCGGTCCGCGCCCTTCGGGCCGCCGTGTCCTCGACGCCGACGGGCTCGCCCTCTCCCCCGGCTTCATCGACATGCACGCGCACAGCGATCTGGCGCTGCTCCGCGACCCCGACCACAGCGCCAAGGCCGCGCAGGGCGTCACGCTCGAAGTCCTCGGCCAGGACGGCCTGTCGTACGCGCCGGCCGACGACCGGACGCTGGCCGAGGTGCGCCGCGCCATCGCGGGCTGGAACGGGGGCGGGCCCGAGGACCGGGACGTCGACTTCGACTGGCGCACGGTCGGCGAGTACCTGGACCGGCTGGACCACGGCTTCGACGGACGGGGCATCGCGGTCAACGCCGCGTACCTCGTCCCGCAGGGCACGGTCCGGATGTACGCGATGGGCTGGGAGGACCGGCCGCCCACCGCGGCCGAGCTGGACCGGATGAGGGAGCTCGTGGCCCGGGGCATGGCGGAGGGCGCGGTCGGGATGTCCTCCGGCCTCACCTACACCCCCGGCATGTACGCGGACGACGCCGAACTCACCGAACTCTGCCGGGTGGTGGCCCGGTACGGCGGCTACTACTGCCCGCACCACCGCTCGTACGGGGCGGGCGCGCTGGCCGCGTACGAGGAGATGGTGCGGCTCACCCGGAACGCGGGCTGCGCGCTCCATCTCGCCCACGCCACCATGAACTTCGGCGTGAACGAGGGCCGGGCCCCGGAGCTGCTCGCCCTGCTCGACGCGGCGCTGGACGCGGGGGCCGACATCTCCCTCGACAGCTACCCGTACACCCCCGGCTGCACGACTCTCGTGGCGATGCTGCCGAGTTGGGCGGGCGAGGGCGGCCCCGAGTCGGTCCTGGCCCGCCTCGCGGACGACGCGGCCGCCGAACGGATCCGACACCATCTGGAGGTGGTGGGCTCGGACGGCTGCCACGGGGTGCCGATCGAGTGGGACACGATCGAGATCTCGGGCGTCACCGTGCCCGGCCTCGCCGGGTACGTCGGCCGCACGGTGGCCGAGTCGGCCCGGCTGCGCGGCGAGTCGCCCTGGACGACCGCCCGCCGGCTGCTCGTCGAGGACCGGCTCGGCTCCACGATCCTCCAGCATGTGGGCCACGAGGAGAACGTCCGCCGGATCATGCGGCACCGGGTGCACACCGGGGGCAGCGACGGCATCCTCCAGGGCGACAAGCCGCACCCACGCGCCTACGGCACGTTCCCCCGCTATCTCGGCACGTACGTACGGGAGTTGGGCATCCTGTCACTGGAGGAGTGCGTCGCGCACCTCACCTCCCGCCCCGCCCGGCGGCTGCGCCTGGCCGACCGCGGGGAGATCCGCGAGGGCCACCGCGCCGACCTCGTCCTCTTCGACCCCGCGACGGTGGGCGCGGGCGCCACCTACGACCGGCCGCGCACCCTGCCGACCGGCATCCCGCACGTGCTGATCGACGGCCGCTTCGTCATCGAGGACGGCCGCCGGACCCAGACCCTGGCGGGCCGCGCGGTACGGGGCCCGGGCCGCGCGGCGTAGACCCTGGCGGCCCGCGCGGCAGAGACGCGGGGCGCGGGCCGCACGACACGGACCTGGGCCGGGAGACGCGGGGCCTGGCCGGGAACCGCGGGGCGCGGGCCGGAGGCACAGGCCCGGGCGGGGGTGCGGGGCGTCGGGCGTGAGCCCGGACCGATCTACGCCCCGGCGTCCTCCGTGGCCTCCGCCGCCTGCTCCCGCGCCCAGGCCAGGTCCTCCTCGGTCGGGGCGTCGTCCTGGGTCAGGCTCGCCCGCCAGTAGCCGCTGAACTGCACGGCCTTACGGGGAAGTCCGCGTTCCTCGACCAGATGGCGGCGGAGCGCCCGCACCGCCCCGGCCTCGCCGGCCAGCCAGGCGGCGCCGGACCCGGCGGGCAGTTCGGCGGCCCGTACCGCGTCCGCCAGCGTCCGGCCCCGGTCCCGGTACACCCAGTGGACGGACACCTCGCCGCGCGTGTCGAGCGGCTGCCGCTCCGCCTCGTCCGCGACCTCCGCGTACACCACCGCCCGGGCACCGGCCGGAAGTGACTCCAGCAGCGTCCCGATGGCCGGGAGCGCCGTCTCGTCACCGGCCAGCAGCAGCCAGTCGGCGGCGGGCAGCGGGCGGGCGTAGGCCGCCGACGGGCCGACCATGCCGAGCACGTCCCCGGGGCGGGCGTCCCGGCCCCAGCGGGCGGCGGGACCGTCGTCGCCGTGGAGCACGAAGTCGACGGTCATCAGGCCGGCCGCCCGGTCGTGTCCGCGCACGGTGAAGCTCCGCATGAGCGGGCGTTCGGGCTCGGGAATCGCGAGGTACGCCTCGTACCACCGCATGCCGTACGCGTCGTCGGCGTCCGGCCGCGGGAGCCGGGGCGCCTCCCGCCCCTCCCTCGGGAAGCACAGCTTCATCTGCTGGTCCGGACGGTCCTCCAGGATCTCCGCGAGACCGGGCGCGGACGCGTCCCCGGCGCGGGAGCCCCCGGCGGGGGAGTCCCCCGCGAAGGAGACGCGCGCGACCCGTGGAGTGATCCGCTCCACGCCCACGACCCGCACGTACGACACGGGCAACGGCTGCCCCATCACAGCACCGACCTCTCCTGACACCAGCACTGATACTTTACGCAATAAGGAATTGAATTCGCTTCGGCGAAGTTACTTTATGCCGTAAGGAGTTGCAAGTGGTGGTCTATGCCGGGCAGGGCGACGCCCGCCGTTCGATGTCCCTGCTGTGGCGGCCCGAGCGGCCGGAGCAGCCGCGCCGCGGGCCCGGCCCGGGGCCGAGGCCCGGGCTGAGCGTGGACGCGATCGTGACCGCCGCGATCGCCGTCGCGGACCGGGAGGGCATGGGGGCCCTCTCGATGCGCGCGGTGGGCGAACGGCTCGGCCGCACGGCGATGGCGCTGTACACCTACGTCCCCAGCAAGGGCGAGCTGCTGGACCTGATGTACGACGCGGTCCACGCCGAACTCCCCCGCGCCTACCCGGACTTCGGCGACGACTGGCGTGCCGGGCTGACCGCCTGGGCCGAGGACACGCTCGCGTTCCTGCTGCGCCACCCCTGGGTGCTCCAGGTCTCCCAGGCGCGCCCGGTACTCGGTCCGCACGAGTACACCGCCCTGGACACCCTGGTGTGCCTGCTGGGCCGGACCGGGCTCGGCGCGCCGTCGACCCGGCGGCTGGTGGGCACGTTCACCCACTTCGTACGCGGCTGCGCCGGGACGATCGCCGAGGCGAGGCAGGCGGCGGCGGTGACGGGCGAGTCGGACGAGGAGTGGTGGTCCGCCCGCTCGGCACTGCTGGGCGAGGTGGCGCCCGACTTCGCGGACCGCTGTCCGAGCCTGGCCGCGATGGAGCGCGACAGCGCCCCGGCCCCTTCGGCCGCCCCGCCCGTCGAGGGCGACGACGGCGAGGTGGAGGCGGTGCCTTTTCTGGAGCGGGAGGCGCGCAAGACGTTCACCGTCGGCCTCGGCGTGCTGCTCGACGGCGTCGAGGCGGCGGTCCGGCGCAAGGACGCGACCCGGCCCCTCCCATGAGACGCGGCGGCCACCACGACGCCGCCGCCACGGGCACGCTGTCGGCGCGGGTGCATCGTCGCCGCACGGACACCGCCGTCGTGACCGCCCGGCACGGACGGGCGGTCACGACGGCGGAGAGGTTCACCGGCGCGGCCCCCGGAAGGGACCCGCACCCCTGGCCGGCCTCACGGCTTGGGCAGCGCGCATCCCGCCCGATTCAGGTCGAACTGGTTGCCGGCGCCGATGCACGGCACGATGCCGTAGGTCTGCTGGGCGTAGTTGATGCCCTTACGCACCGTCACCTTTCCGCTCTCGTCGACCTCGCACGGGTTGTTGTCCGTGCACTGCTGGCCGTTCTCGTTGCCGGTGTTGTTGACGGCGACGACCTTGCCGGTGGCGTTGTCGACCACCGGGGAGCCGGACGTGCCGCCGATGGTCTGGCAGGCGGAGGTGTAACGGACCGAGTCCTTCCAGGTCCACTGCCCTTCCTTGAGACGGTAGACGAACCCGTCCACGTTGCAGGAGTACGTGCGCTTCCAGTAGCCGGAGACGACCGTGATCGCGGTGCCCTGCACGGGGTGCGCGGTGTCGAGCTCCAGCGCCTTGATGCCGTAGTTGCTCTCGATCTGCGCGTAGGTGCTGGTGAGCTGGTACACCGAGATGTCGGTGTCCGTCATCGTCCCGTACGCGATCTTGCTGGCCCGGAGCGTGGCGACGCCGCTGCCGGAGGCGTTCAGCAGGGTGAAGCTGCGACTGGACGAGCGGTTGTACACCACCTGGCCCGGCCCGGGGAAACCCGTCTCCATGCAGTGCCCGTTGGAGAGCACCAGCGCGGGGTCGGAGGGCTGGGAGGACGGCGTGCGGACGACGGAGCCGGAACAGTTGCTGAGCGCCACGGTCCCGGCGAAGTTGACCGCCTTGACCGCGGCCTTCTCCTTGACCGCGGCGGGCGCCGCCGTGTCGGGGCCGGTGGCCGCGACGGCCGGCGCGGTTCCTGCCCCGAGGAGCAGAACGGCGAAGAGCGCACCGACGAGAGGCTTCTTCATGTGGGGGTCCCCTCCAGTGACTTGCGCGGGACCCGGACGGCCCCGGCTGTCGAAGTTCCTTCGACTTGACATGCGCATGGTTACGTACGGAGGGCACCCCCACAAGGGGCGTTTTCCGGCCACCCACACCGGCGGCACCGGCCCGGACGGTCGCGTAAGGGGTGCCTCGGCCGGGGCCGGGGCGGGCCGGCGCACCCCGGGGACGGGCCGCCCGCGCCCCGCGCGCGACCACCCGGGCCGGTTGCGTACGGTCGGTACATGACATCCGACCACCCGTCCGGCCCCGGCCACCCGTCCACCCCGGGCCGCCCGTCCCGCTGACCGCCGCCCCGGTCCCGCCGACCACCGCCCCGGAGCGGGCCGCCGTCCCGGAACGAGGCCGCGCCCCCGAGCCGGGCCGCGCCCCGGAGCCGGACGGCGGCCCGCTCCGCCATCGGCTGGTGCATCCGCCGCACGACGGGCCCCTGGAACTGTGGGAGCTTCAGTGGCGGGCCCCTAACGGCAGCTGGAAGGGACAGTACGCCTTCACCCTGGAGCCTTTCGAGGCACCGGACTTCGAGGTCGTCAACTGGCACATCGCGACCAACCCGCGTTCCCCGTTCCACCACGATCTGCGCGTCCAGCGGCTCGCCCCGGACCGCCATCTGTCCCTGACCGGCCGCACCTTGACCACCACCATGGACGACGGCTCCCACCGGGAGCGTGAACTGGCGGACGACGACGAGGTGTTGCGGGTGCTGGCGGAGGACTTCGGCATCCGCCTCCCCGAGGGCGTCGCACTCCCCCAGGCCCCGCCCGGACCCGCCTGACCCGCCTGACCTCCTCGCCGGCCGGTCTCACGGCGCCCGGTGACCGGCGGCACGGTCGACGGCAGTTCGAAGACCGGACCTACCCCGCCGCCACGATCCGCTCGACCGCCGCCTCCACCAGCTCTTCGCGCTCCGCCTCCGTGAAGACGTCCGGCAAGGTGAGCTGTTCGACGATCAGCCAGTTCAGCGTCAGGATGAGCAGCTTGACGGCCATGGCGTCGCCGGGAAGGCCGGACGCCTCGTGATAGGCGACGTTGGCGTCGACGTCGGCCCGGACCCGCTCGGTGAGGACCTGACGCAGCGCGGGGCGGCGGGTGGCCTCGAGGCGGAGTTCCAGCAGGGCGAGGTAGCCGGTGCGGAAGGCGGCGACCCGGTCGACGAGTCCGCGCATCAGCTCCGCGTAGGTCTCCCGGTCGCGACCGGCGGCCCGTTGGCGGGCGATCGTGGCCTCGTCGGGCTGGAGCCGTTCATAGACGCGCGCACCGGCCTGGGTGAGCAGCGCGTCGCGGTTGGCGAAGTAGTTGGACGCGGTGCCGGCGGGCACGGCGGCCTCGGCGTCCACCGCCCGGAACGTCAGCCCCCGGGCGCCCTCCCTCGCCAGCACCTCGATGGCGGCGTCGACGAGGGCGGCGCGCCGCTGGTCGTTCCTTCTCACCATTGACACCACTCCATCCGTAGTACTACTTTCAAACCACTCCAACCAGAGTACTACGATGGGAGTCATCAGAGTTGCGAAAGCTCGTGTACTACGTCGCCGTCACGCTCGATGGCCGCATCGCGGGCCCCGGCGGCGAGTACGACTTCTTCCCGCAGGGCGACGAGCGGCAGGCCGCCGCGTACTTCTCCTGGATGAACACGCTGTACCCCGAGACCGTCCCGACCGCCCACCGCGCCGCCGCCGGTGTGGCCGAGGCGCCCAACCGGCGCTTCGACACCGTCCTGATGGGTCTCGGCTCCTACCGGCCCGCCCTGGACCACGGGATCACCAGCCCCTACGCGCATCTGCGCCAGTACGTGGTCTCCAGCACGCTCGACCCGGAGATCGACCCGGCCGTCACCGTCGTCCCGGGCGACCCGCTCGCCCTCGTCCGCGAGCTCAAGCGGGAAGAAGGCGCCGACCTGGACATCTGGCTCTGCGGCGGCGGCAGGCTCGCGGGCGCCCTCCTGCCCGAGATCGACGAACTGCTGCTCAAGACCTACCCCGTGGTCGCCGGCGCCGGAGTCCCGGTCGTCGACGGCGTCTTCGACCCCACGGCCTTCGACGTCGCCGAGCGCACCGCCTTTCCCAACGGCACCACCCTCACCCACCTCACCCGCGCCTAAGGGCTGTCTTCGAAGACACCCCCGACACCCCCGGCGCCGGAAGACACACCTGAAACCGGAAGACGCACCCGGAACGGCGTCCGGAACACCCGCCCGGAAACACCCCTGGGCTCCGGCGGGTCCGCCCTCCCCCGCCCCCTCCCCACCCCACCCGCGTGGCACATCTCACCCGTTCGTCTGCGTCACGTCCCCGTTCCGGCCCATTCCAAGCCCCTCACCCGCCCCCGGCCGACGTTTCCCACGGTCCGGGGGCGCGGGCGCATGGCGATGAAAGACGCGGGACCGGCGGCCGGATCACCCGGGCGGACGGGCCGGGGGCGAAAGCCCGGCGACCCGGGAGACCCGGTCGTAAGCTCCCGGGCATGCAGGTCATCCAGTCCACGAAGCTCGCCAACGTCTGCTACGAGATCCGGGGCCCGGTGCTGGAGGAGGCGATGCGGCTGGAGGCGGCCGGTCAGCGCATCCTCAAGCTGAACACCGGCAACCCCGCCGCGTTCGGGTTCGAATGCCCTCCCGAGATCCTGGAGGACATACTGCGCAACGTCGCCGGGGCGCACGGCTACGGCGACGCGAAGGGCCTGCTGTCCGCGCGCCGTGCGGTGACGCAGCACTACCAGACCAAGGGCGTCGAGCTGGACGTCGAGGACGTCTATCTCGGCAACGGCGTCTCCGAGCTGATCCAGATGTCGATGCAGGCACTGCTCGACGACGGCGACGAGGTGCTGGTGCCCGCGCCGGACTACCCGTTGTGGACGGCCTCGGTCTCGCTGGCCGGCGGCACCGCGGTGCACTACCGGTGCGACGAGCAGGCCGACTGGCTGCCGGACCTCGCCGACATCGAGCGGAAGATCACCGACCGCACCAAGGCGCTGGTGATCATCAACCCGAACAATCCGACGGGCGCGGTCTACGACGACGAGATGCTGCGCGGGCTGACCGAGATCGCCCGGCGGCACAACCTGGTCGTCTGCTCCGACGAGATCTACGACCGGATCCTGTACGACGGCGCCGTCCACACCCCGACCGCGACGATCGCGCCCGACCTGCTGGTGCTCACCTTCAACGGGCTGTCCAAGAACTACCGGGTCGCCGGATACCGGTCAGGATGGCTGGCGGTCTGCGGGCCCAAGGCGCACGCCGCCTCGTACATCGAGGGGCTGACGATCCTCGCCAACATGCGGCTCTGCGCCAACATGCCCGCGCAGCACGCGGTGGCCGCCGCGCTCGGCGGGCGGCAGTCGATCGAGGACCTGGTGCTGCCGGGCGGCCGGATGCTGGAACAGCGCGACACCGCGTACGAGCTGCTGACCCGGATCCCCGGGGTGACCTGCGTGAAGCCGAAGGGGGCGCTGTATCTCTTCCCGCGCCTCGACCCCAAGGTCTACAAGATCAAGGACGACCGGCAGATGGTGCTCGACCTGCTGCGGGCCGAGAAGATCATGGTGGTGCACGGCACCGGCTTCAACTGGCCGGAGCCCGATCACTTCCGGGTCGTGACGCTGCCCTCGGTCGAGGATCTGACGGACGCGGTGACCAGGATCGCGCACTTCCTGGACGGATACGGCCAGCCCTGATGCCGGCCGTGACCGGACCCGCCCCCTCCGACCGCCCAGCCACATCGACCGCAGACAACTTTAGATTGATTCCAAGGTAGGATGGTCTCACGGCAACCCCAGGAGGCCCTCCATGTACGAACCGATCCGCACCAAATCGGTCCACACACCGGCCGACCGCACCACTGACTTCCCGCACCGTTCGCGCGAGGAAGAGCTGGACATCCAGCTCGCCGGGCACCTGGCGGCACTGCTCGCGGTCACCGACGAGCTGGGGCTGGGCGCGGCGGGCGACCGCATCGCGGAGCAGGTCGCCCGGCTGCGCGGGGCCCCGCCGGCCCGGCACGCCGGCCGGACCGACGCGTCCGCGCTCACCCTGCACCGCCGTGCGCACGCCCACGCGGGCCGGGCGCTGGTGGTGGCCGCCTCCCGCGCCGACACGGTCGTCGCGATCCTCGCGGCCGAGCGCATGGACGCCCACACCGCGGCGCTCGCCGCCGCGACCGCCCCCGCCGCCCCGTCGCGGCTGGTCGGCGCCCGCTGACGGCCCCGGTCCACGGGCCGCCGAGGCGCGTGGACCGGGCGCCTTCCACTTCCACCGCTCCCCGCCCCACTTCCACCGCTCCCCCGCCGCCGGTCGCCCCCGAGCCCCGGAACCCCGACCCCTCGGAAGAGGCGGCCCCCGGAACCGTGAGGGGGTTCCGGGGGCCGTTCCGCGGCGGGCGCTCGACCCACAGGTCAGGGCGGATGTTCACAGGCCCGGCCGCGGGGTGTGCGGGGCCGCGCCCACGCGGGGCGCGGCCCGGTGGGGTCAGCCCAGGCGCTGCACCAGGGCGTGGTACTCGTCCCACAGCTCCTTGGGAGCGTGGTCCCCGAAGGTGTTCAGGTGGTCGGGGACGAGGCCGGCCTCCTCGCGCCAGACGTCCTTGTCGACCGTGAGCAGGTAGTCCAGGTCGGCGTCGGAGAGGTCCAGGCCCTCGGTGTCCAGGGCGTCCTTGGTGGGCAGGACGCCGATCGGCGTCTCGACGCCCTCGGCCTTGCCCTCCAGGCGCTCGACGATCCACTTCAGGACCCGGCTGTTCTCGCCGAAGCCGGGCCACACGAACTTGCCCGCGTCGTTCTTGCGGAACCAGTTCACGTAGTAGATCTTCGGCAGCTTCGACTGGTCCGGCTTGTCCGCGCCGACCTTCAGCCAGTGGGCCATGTAGTCGCCCATGTTGTAACCGCAGAACGGCAGCATGGCGAACGGGTCGCGGCGCAGCTCGCCGACCTTGCCCTCGGCGGCGGCGGTCTTCTCGGAGGCGACGTTGGCGCCGAGGAAGACGCCGTGCTGCCAGTTGAAGGACTCGGTGACCAGCGGCACGGCCGAGGCGCGGCGGCCGCCGAAGAGGATGGCGGAGATCGGCACGCCCTTCGGGTCCTCCCACTCGGGCGCGATGATCGGGCACTGCCCGGCCGGGACGGTGAATCGGGCGTTGGGGTGGGCGGCCGGCGTGTCGGACGCGGGCGTCCAGTCGTTGCCGCGCCAGTCGGTGAGGTGCGCCGGAGCGGTCTCCGTCATGCCCTCCCACCAGACGTCGCCGTCGTCGGTGAGCGCGACGTTGGTGAAGACGGAGTTGCCCCACATGGTCTTCATGGCGTTGGCGTTGGTGTGCTCGCCGGTGCCGGGCGCGACGCCGAAGAACCCGGCCTCGGGGTTGATCGCGTAGAGGCGGCCGTCCTCCCCGAAGCGCATCCAGGCGATGTCGTCACCGATGGTCTCGACCGTCCAGCCGGGGACGGTCGGCTCCAGCATGGCCAGGTTGGTCTTGCCGCAGGCGGACGGGAACGCGGCCGCGACGTACTTCGCCTCGCCCCGCGGCGGGGTGAGCTTGAGGATCAGCATGTGCTCGGCGAGCCAGCCCTCGTCGCGCGCCATGACGGAGGCGATGCGCAGCGCGTAGCACTTCTTGCCGAGCAGGGCGTTGCCGCCGTAGCCGGAGCCGTACGACCAGATCTCGCGGTCCTCGGGGAAGTGCGAGATGTACTTGGTGGTGTTGCACGGCCAGGGGACGTCCTCCTGGCCCTCCTCCAGGGGCGCGCCCACGCTGTGCACGGCCTTGACGAAGAAGCCGTCGGCGCCCAGCTCGTCGAGGACGGCCTGGCCCATGCGCGTCATGGTGCGCATCGAGACGGCGACATACGCGGAGTCGGTGATCTCGACGCCGATCGCGGAGAGCGGGGAGCCGACGGGGCCCATGCAGAAGGGCACGACGTACATGGTGCGCCCGCGCATGGAGCCGCGGAAGACCCCGTTCTCACCGGTGAAGATCTCCCGCATCTCGGCGGGGGCCTTCCAGTGGTTCGTCGGGCCGGCGTCCTCCTCCTTCTCGGAGCAGATGAACGTACGGTCCTCGACGCGGGCGACGTCGCTGGGGTCGGAGGCGGCGTAGTAGGAGTTCGGGCGCTTGGTCTCGTCCAGCTTCTTGAACGTCCCCCTGGCGACGAGCTCCTCGCACAGGCGGGCGTACTCGGCCTCGGAGCCGTCGCACCAGACCACCCGGTCCGGCTCGGTGAGGGCAGCGATCTCGTTCACCCAGGAAACGAGCTCCTGGTGGTTGGTGGGGGCAGTGGGGGGAGCCGCGATGTCGCGCGCCACGATCGCTCCTTGCTGAGGGTGTGTGTTGAAAGGCCCCGTGGGGGCTGCGACCCGGACGCTTCGTCCCCTTCGAATCCGTTGGCGCTCATCCGGTGCCGACCGCACTCATTTGATCATCCGACCCTTGCGCCCATATGTCCAGAGGGCCGCACACGTGAGCATGGCCACTTCCGTCCGGTACCTACGGTCGCGTAGGTACGATGCGGGAATGACTGCCGCCACCGCCGCGCCCGAGCCGGCCGGACCGGACTCCGCCTCGCCCGAGCCCGTTCCGGCGACCCCGTCGAATCCGGTGATCCCGCCGAAGCCACGGCTGCGTGGCTGGCTGCACGCCGGGATGTTCCCGGCCGTGGTCGTCGCCGGAATCGCGCTGATCGCACTGACGGACAGCCCGCGCGGGCGGATCGCCTGCGCCGTGTACACCCTGACCGCGTGCCTGCTGTTCGGGGTGAGCGCGCTCTACCACCGGGGCACCTGGGGCCCGCGCGGCGAGGCGGTGCTCCGTCGGCTCGACCACGCGAACATCTTCCTGATCATCGCGGGCACGTACACGCCGCTGACCCTGCTGCTGCTCCCCGAGTCGACCGGTCGGCCGCTGCTGTGGGCGGTGTGGGCGGCGGCGGCCGCGGGCATAGCCTTCCGGGTGTTCTGGGTCGGTGCGCCGCGCTGGCTCTACACCCCCTGCTACATAGCCATGGGCTGGGCGGCGGTCTTCTTCCTGCCGGACTTCCTGCGCACCGGGGGCATCGCGGTGCTGGTCCTGGTCGTCGTCGGCGGGCTGCTGTACAGCGCCGGGGGCGTCATCTACGGCATCAAGCGGCCGAACCCGTCCCCGCGCTGGTTCGGCTTCCACGAGGTGTTCCACTCGCTGACCCTGGCCGCCTTCGTGGTGCACTACGTCGGCATCTCACTGGTGGCGTACAACCACGGCTGACCGGGGGCCACCCGGCTCCCGTCCGGTTCTTGGCATCGACTTTCGGCCCGTACAAGGCGTGCCCCCGGCAGCAGGGCAAGGTGCGGTCGCCCGATGGCCGATGGACGATGGCAAGATCGGGTCGTGGGTTTGAACAAGACCTCGATCCGGACTCCGAAGAGATCGTCGACGCCGCCGATGCCGAGACGCCGGCCCCCGAGGGGTGGCAGCGCTACGGCGTCGAGTCCTATGTATGCCTGCAACTCCTCCACGCTGCGAAACTCTCGATCTCGACCGGCGCGGCCATCGCCTTCACCTGAGACGGGTGTCGTCCACCTGAGAAGGGTGTCGTCGTTCGACGACGTGGGGTGGCCGTGCCCCTTCGTGGGGTGGCCGCGGTCTCCGAGCCGCGGCCATTCCCGTCCATGGCCCCGGGCCCTCCGATGGCCGACAATGACGACCATGGCCGCCATCTCCCGTACCCCTTCCGTTTCCCCGGCTGGGGAGCGCCCGCAGCCGGGACTGCGCGAGCGGAAGAAGCTCAAGACCCGGGCGGCGATTCGCCGGGCGACGTACCGGCTGATCTTGGAGCGGGGGTACGACGCGACGACGATCGAGCAGATCGCCGAGGCCGCCGAGGTGTCGCCGAGCACCGTGTTCCGCTACTTCCCGGCCAAGGAGGACATCGTCCTCACCGACGCGTACGACGAGGTCCTGGAAGCCGGGCTGCGCCGACGGCCGCCCGGCGAACGCCCGTTGGACTCGCTGCGGTCCGTCCTGACCGGGACGCTGCCGGCGTTCCTCACGCGCAACGAGGAGGAGGTACGGCAGCGCACCCGGCTGATGGTGGAGGTCCCCGCCGTCCGGGCGCGCCTGACGGAGTCTCTTTCGGTCACGGCGAGGATGCTGGCCGAGGTGCTGGCCGACCGCACCGGCCGCCGCCCCGACGACCTGGTGGTCCGGGTGTTCGTCGCGGCGGTGCTGGGCGCGCTGCGCGAGGCGACCCTGTGCTGGGGCGAGCGCGGCCAGAACGACGACCTGGCTGCCCTCATCGACGAGGCGCTGGACACGCTCGAAGGCGGCCTGGAGCTGTAGGCCGCACCGGGCGGGACCGGCCACGACGGAACCGGCGCGACGGGACTGTCACGACGAAACCAGCACACCGGAACCAGCACGCCGGAACCGGCGCTCCGGAACCGGCGCTCCGGGACCGGCGCCTCAGGCAGGGCGAGGACCCGCGCCCGACGGGTCGGCCCCCAGACGCCGGGCCAGTTCGTCCGGGTCCGTCGTCGGGGCGTCGCACACGAAGTGCCGGCACACATACGCGGTCGGCGCCCCGTCCACCATCGGCCGGTCCGCCAACAGCGGAAACTCCGCCCCGCCCGGCTCGCCCGCCTTGCCCTGTTCAGCCGCCCCGCCCGGCCCCGGTTCGCCGGCCGCCACCACCGCGCCGGGCGCCCGCCCCAGCAGCGCCGCCCGGTGCAGCGCGCCGCCGACCGGGCCGATGACCGCCACCTCGCGCGGCCCGTCGAGCAGCGCCTCGGCCACGGCGAGCCCCCAGCCGATGAACCGGGGCACCCGCGGCCCCAGCGTCCGCACCACGCCCAACGCCCCCTCCGCGGCCGTGCGGTGGGCCTCGGAACCGGTGTGGGCGGCGTACGAGAGCAGCGCGCCGGCGGCCGCCGTCCAGCCCGACGGCGTCGCGTTGTCGGTGGGGTCCTGCGGGCGGCGGATCAACCGCTCGGCGTCGTCCGCCGTGTCGTACAGCTCTCCGCCGTCGCCGGTGAAGTGCCGGAGCACGGTGTCGAGCAGGAGCCCGGCGAACTCCAGCCAGACCCCCTCGCCGGTCACCGAGGCCAGGGCGAGGAAGCCCTCCGCGACATCGCCGTAGTCCTCCAGCACCCCGGCATGCCCGCCGGGGCGCCCGTCCTTCGACGTACGGTCCAGCCGGGCGGTGTCCCCCAGGTGCACCCGGACCAGCAGATCGGCCGCCTCGGTGGCGCGTTCGATCAGGTCGGGGCGGTCGAAGAAGGCCCCCGTCTCGGCGAGTGCGGCGATCGCCAGGCCGTTCCAGGCGGCGACCGCCTTGTCGTCCCGCCCGGGGCGCGGGCGCTGCTCACGGGCGGCCAGCAGCCTGGCCCGCACCTCGTCGGCCCGGCCCGCCTCCGCCTCGGGGCCCGTCCCGGCGAGCCGGAGGACCGAGGCGCCCTCCTCGAAGGTGCCCTCCTCCGTCACGTCGAAGTACTCGGCGGCGAAGGCCGCGTCCCGCTCGCCGAGCACCTCGCCGAGCTGCTCGGGCGTCCACACGTAGTACGCGCCCTCGACGTGCCGGCCGGTCCCGTCGGCGTTCTCGGCGCTGTCGGCGTCCAGCCCGGAGGCGAAACCGCCCTCGGCGGTGCGTAGTTCGCGCACCATGAAGTCGGCGGTCTCCAGGGCGACCCGGCGGGCCTCCGCCGAGCCCGTCACCCGCCACAGGTGCGCGTACACCCGGCAGAGCAGCGCGTTGTCGTACAGCATCTTCTCGAAGTGCGGGACCAGGGGTCCACCGGGGCGCTGGCGCAGCACGTACCGGTGGAAGCCGCCGCCGACCTGGTCGAACAGGCTGGACCGGGCCATCGCCCCGCACAGCCCCTGGGCCATGTCCAGGGCCCCCTGGGACTCGGTCCGGGCGTGGTGGCGCAGCAGGAACTCGACGACCATGCTCGGCGGGAACTTGGTGTCCCCGGCGAACCAGCCGGACACCGGGTCGTACGTGCGGGTGAGTTCGAGCAGCGCCCCGGCCTGCTCCGACCCGCCGGGCGGCCCGCCCAGCGCCGGCTCCATCCGCCGCGCGGCCAGGTCCTGGCTGATCCTCCCCGCCACCTCGGCCACCTCGCCGGGCCGCTCGGCCCAGGCCGCCCGTACGCCCTCCAGCACCTGCTTGAACGAGGGCATGCCGTGGCGCGGCTCGGGCGGGAAGTACGTCCCGAAGTAGAACGGCCGGCCGTCGGGGGTCATGAACACGGACATGGGCCAGCCGCCCTGACCGGTCGCCGCCTGCAACGCCTCCATGTAGACGGCGTCGACGTCGGGGCGCTCCTCCCGGTCCACCTTCACGGACACGAAGTGCGCGTTCAAGAAGGCCGCCGTCTCCTCGTCCTCGAAGCTCTCGTGGGCGAGCACATGGCACCAGTGATCAGTGGGCTAAGTGGCACGACGAATAGCCCACCGAGAGAAGGATGGGAACGTCGCGCCGCTTGGCCTCTTGCATCGCCTCCTCTCCCCATGGCCACCAGTCCACTGGATTGGAGGCGTGCTGGAGGAGATAGGGCGACTGCTCGTTAGCCAGTCGATTCATACCTGCATCGTCGCACGCTCTGGGTCGGCCAGCCCAGGGCGGCTGATCGCAACACCGGAAGCGTCGGCAGAGGGGGCAAGGGGCTCCTTCTCGATCTAGGCTTACCGGGGCGCCCAGTTCCCCCAGCGCTCCCGCACCTCCCGATGCCCACTGGCCGCATGCACACTCAAGGGCAGAGCGTCCGGCTCACTCGCTTCGGATGCCTGCCATTCGAGTCCGAGGCGCTCCAGTAAAAGATCATGAGCAGAGCGTGGCTCGCCTGTTCGTAGTCCTCGGAATCGGATCCAGCGAGTCTGTACCTCCGTGCAAGGCAGTACGGTCAGGTGCAGGTTCATTCAGCCGGGCGGCAAGTTGCTCGACGGTGCCCTCTACCGCCGCAGCGGGGCGCAATCGCACAGCGGTGAACAGCTTCCACGCAGGGCGATACCTATTGCCTAAGTAAGCCAACTTTTGTCTAGAAAATTCTATTTCGTAACTCTCTCGGGAGTTGAAGGTTTGGTTGAGTCATGTCGGGCGGCGGTAAGTGGACGAACCGGTGTCGTCCCTCAGTAGGCGTCTGTCCCAGGTCGGGAAAGCCCGCCTGGGTTGAGTGCAGCTCCGGCCGTCGACCAGCTCACTGGGAAGCGACGAAGCCCTCCGTGTAATAGAGCTTGTCGTACACTCTGAACATGAAGCCGACCCGAGCCGGGACCACCGAGAACATCTCCGTGTCCATGCCCGTCGAGCTGGTCAGCGAGCTCCGCTCTCGAACCGGCCGCCGGGGACTGTCCAGCTACATCACCGAGGCTGTCAGACATCAGCTCGCCATGGACGGGCTCGCCGAGATCGTGACGGCCCACGAGGAAGTGCACGGCGCGCTCACTGAGCAGGAGATCGAAGCCGCCCGACGCGAGTTGTTCGGAGACGAGAACGCCGAGCGAGGCGCTGCGTGAAGGAGCAGCCGGCCCGATCACTGGTGCTCGACTCCGAGGCGCTCTCCCTGCTCCTGCGCAACGACCGCAAGATGGTGGCTCGTATCGAGGCATCGCGGCAGGTCGGGGTGTCCGTCCTCGTGTCTGCCCTGACCATCGTCGAAGCCGTGCACGGGAAGACGGATCTGGCGCGCTTGAAGTGGGTGCTATCCCGGCTGCGGGTGGAACCGGTCAGCCAGGAGGACTCCCTGACCGCGGTGAAGCTTCTTCTGGACGCAGGCGGGTTGCACGGACACAAGTACGCGATCGACGCCCTCGTCGCTGCGCTCGCGCTCCGCGTTCCAGCTCCCGTGATCGTGCTGACCTCCGACCGTGACGACTGGTCGAAGCTCTGTGGGACGCGCGTGATCATCAGGGACGTGTAGATACCGCCGACTACGGGGTTCGCGAGTTCACTGGCACCAGTGGCAGGAGCTGTACCCGACGCTCAGGAAAACACGGGCACGTCGCGCCGGCGCGCCTCCGCGAAGGCCGCGGGCTCCCACGGCCACCAGTCGACGGGATTGTCCGCGTGCTGGAGCAGGTACGGGGACGTGGCGTGCGCGAGTCGGTTGGCCATGGCCCCATCCTGTCGCACCCGGCGGAACGACGCGCCCACGCCACGGGACGGCGGCCGGGTGCTCAGCCGGCCCAGCGTCCGGAGAGGAAGGTGAGGGCGACGACGGTCATGAGGGGGGCCGCGATGGCGAGATAGGCGGTCTTGACGCGGGGCCGGCGCAGGCTCCAGGCGGCGAGACCCACCCACAGGGGCCACCACAGCAGGGTCGCCCGGGGGATGGAGGTGTACCAGTAGGAGGTGCCCAGGGCCCACAGGCTCAGCCCGATGTACGCGGCCTCCGGCCAGCGCCTGCGCCACAGCAGCAGGCCGCAGAGGGCGACGCCGACCAGCATGGCGAGCAGTTCGGCCTGGCTCATCAGGGCGTAACCGGTGGCCTGGGAGTGGCCGAAGGCGGCGTGCCAGGTGTTCGCCCAGGCTTCCCAGGGGGTGTGGAAGTCGCGGTACCAGCCGCGTTCCTCGGCGTGCTTCCAGGCCATCCAGTCGCCGGTGTGCGCGTGCAGGTACCAGCTGTACAGGAGCGGCGGGAGGGCGGGCAGGAAGAGCCAGGGGACGCGGCGCCAGTGGGCGGCGGTGCGGGCGGTGACCAGGAAGTGGACGGCGAGGGCGGCGGCGAGGAAGAGCCCGCTGACCCGGACGGTGGTGGCCAGGGCCGTCAGCAGGGCGGCGAGCGGCCAGTTGAGGCGTTGGGCGGCCAGCCAGGCGGGCAGGGCCAGGGCGAGGAAGAGCGCCTCGGTGTAACCGGCGGCGAGGAAGACCGCGCACGGGGAGAGCAGGAAGAACAGGGCCGCGCGGGACCCGGCCTCGTCCTGCGGCAGCCGGAGCCGGGCGATCCGGCCGAGGGCCAGCACGGCGACTCCCCCGGCGACGAAGGAGATCAGCGCGCCGGCCGCGGGCCAGCTCGGGACCACGGTGTGGACGGCCCGCAGCAGGAAGGGGAAGCCTGGGAAGAAGGCCTCCCGGTTGTCCCACTCGGACGTCCAGGGCCCGTTCCCGTCCGGGAAGTAGCCCTGCTGGGCTATGTGCAGATAGTGCCACCAGTCCCACCGCTGCCACGACGAGAAGAACGAGGCGGCGTGGTGGCTCTGGCCGTCGTCGGCGAACAGCCAGCGGGTGCAGTAGGCGACGGTCCAGATGCCCACCCGGGTCAGCAGGTAGAGCCAGAGCACCTCGCGGTCGGCGGGCGTGAGCCGCCGCAGGGGGCGGAGCAGCAGCCGGTCCAGGACGTTCGCGTCCGACGGCGGGACGGCGGCCGACGGCCCCGGGGCGGTCCCGGTCCGGGCGGGCGAAGGCTCACGCCTGCGGGAGAGGGAGGGGAGGGTCACTGCGAGTTCTCCGGGGTCGGGTCGGGACGGGCGAATCGGCTCGGATCGGGATCGGGGCCGGGGTCGGGCTCGGTCGGGGGCGGGACGGCGCGCCCTGAACCGTACGCGGAAGGCCGGGGCGGGAGAGGGCTCAGGGGCTGGAGAACGACGAGGACGAGACGGACGACGAGGAGGACGAGGAGGACCAGGAGGACGAGGAGGACCAGGAGGAGGCCGGCGGCAGTGTGGAGGAGGGCGGCGTTGTGGGCGGCGGGCTGGTGCTCCGGGTCGGAGCGCTCGGGCTGTCCGTGCCGCCGCGCCCGGGGAGCGGGTCTCCGGGCGGCGGCGAATCGCTCCGGCCCGGCGAGGGGGCGCCGGAGGACGGCGGGGAGGGCGGGGACGAGCGGCCGGGCAGCGGCGGCGTGGTGGCGGGGAGGGTGGCCCCGGCGCCGGCGGGCAGCAGCGCGGCGGCTGCCGCGCCCGCGCCGGAGACGGCCAGGCAGGCGCCGAGGGCGAGCGTCAGGACCCGGCGTCTGTGCACCCGCCTCCCGCGCGCGGTGATGACCGACGGCGGCACGGAACGGGCCCCGGCCCGGCCGATGTCGGCGGCCTCCCGGAACAGCGACCGCAACGGGTCGTGGGCTTCAGGCACGGGGCCCCTCCTCGGTGCGCGGATCCTGCAGACGGTGCGAGAGCGTGGCCCGGCCCCGGACCAGGTGCGTCTTGACGGTGCCGGCCGCCAGGCCGGTCTCCGCGGCGATCTGTTCGACAGTCAGGTCGCACACGTAGTGCAGGGCCAGTGTGCGGCGCTGCCTGAGCGGCAGATCGCGCAGCATCTCCACGAGGGCCACCGACTCCGGTCCGGGCGCCTCCGTGTGGGGCGGGGCGCCTCGGCGCCGCCAGGCGTCGGCCGTACGGCGTCGGCCCCGCCACCGGCTCACCGCCAGACGCCAGGCGACCGTACGGATCCATGCCTCGGGCCGCTCCTCGCGGTCGAGCTGACGCCGTCGGCTCCACCCTCTGACGAAAGCTTCCTGCACCACGTCCTGCGCCTCGTGCAGATCACCGAGCATCACGAACAACTGCCCCGTCAGCCGGGCGACCGTCTGCGCATAGAACTCTTCGAACTCCTCGACGGTCAACAAACAGCTCCTGGATCTCCTCGGTCTCACCGGGCATACGCCCGACGCCCCGGTTCCGGAGGACATCGACCGCGAAAAGGTCATGTGACAGTGGTCACAGGTCACGTCGTACGAGGGATACGAGGGAGGAGGGGCGGCGCGGAGGGGGGGGCGGACCGGCGGGCCCCCGGGACGTACTCGCCGGGACCGCCTGGACACCAGCCGGGACCGCCGGGAGCCAGGGGCCAGGGGCCAGGGCGAACGTACGCGTCAAGTCGCCCACGCGGGCAGGAGCTGTCGAAGGCGGGCACAGCGACGCCCGGCGCCGCAGCCGGCCCGATCACGGCTCCCGGGCCGTCCCGGCCGACCGTCCCGGACCGTCCCGATCCGGGCCGCGCGCGACGGCGAGACGTGAGAACGGGCGAGGAGGGAAGGGCGAGGGGCGAAGACTCGCGCCACGCCCACGCCCACGCCCAAGGAGACGGCCCGCGCGCCACGCCCACGCCCGGCAGACCGCCCGCAGTCGCACGTCACGCCCGGCAGACCGCCCGCGGCCGCCCAGCACGCCCGGGAGACGGCCCGCGGTCACGACGGCCGACGGTCACCGCGCCCGGCAGCACAGCGGCCCGCCCTGCCCACGGGATCACGGGATCACGGGATCAACGGGATCCACGGGCAGGACGGGCGCGCCGACGTCGCGATGGCCCGGCAGTCGGGGCGGAGCGGCGGCGGGGCAACGGAGCGTTCCCCCGCGCCCGCCCCCGCTGCCGCCGCCACGCCGATCGGCTCAGCAGGTTCCGCGTCCGCGTCCGCCGCCGCGCCGACCGGCTCGACGGTCTCCGCGTCCGCCGCCGCTCCGCTCGCGCGTTACTTCCGCTTCGCGGAGGCGGAGCCCGTCGCCATGGCGGCGTCGGCCGGAACCGAGGGGTCCGGCGCCTCCTCGAAGTCGACCCTGCCCATGTGCCGGTTCATGGACTTCATCAGCATCCACACGCCGACGGCCAGTGCCGCGAAGACGATGAAGCCGAGGACGCCGGGGGTCACCTTGTTCTTGTCGAACGGGTCGGCGAGCGTAACGAGGTCGGTCAGTGCCAGAGTCGCGTACATATCAGGCATTGTCGCGGATGCCCGCGAAGAGGTCGCTCTCGGGGAGGGAGGTGTCGACCAGAGACTTCGCCAACTCGTACTCCTCGGTGGGCCAGACCTCCTTCTGGATGTCCATCGGGACCCGGAACCAGCCGCCGTCGGGGTCGATCTGGGTGGCGTGCGCGATCAGCGCCTTGTCGCGGACCTCGAAGAAGTCCGCGCACGGGATATGGGTGGTCAGGGTGCGTTCCGCCCGCTCGAACTCCTTCCAGCGCTTGAGCCAGTCGCCGTACGGGGACTCCAGGCCGCGGGCCAGCAGCGCCTCGTGCAGCGCCACCGTGCGCGGCCGGTTGAAGCCCTGGTTGTAGTAGAGCTTCTGCGGCTGCCAGGCGGGGCCGAACTCCGACTCGGGGAAGGTCTCGGTGTCCGTCGCGCCTTCGAAGGCGATCATCGTGATCTTGTGGGTCATGATGTGGTCCGGGTGCGGGTACCCGCCGTTCTCGTCGTAGGTCGTGATGACCTGCGGCCGGAAGGCACGGATGCTGCGGACGAGCCGCCCGGCGGCCTTCTCCTCGTCCTCCAGCGCGAAACAGCCCTCCGGGAGCGGCGGCAGCGGGTCGCCCTCGGGCAGTCCGGAGTCGACGAAGCCGAGCCACTCCTGCCTGACGCCCAGGATCTCCCGGGCCTCGTCCATCTCCTTCCGGCGCACCTCGTGGATGTGCTCCTCGATGTACGCGTCCCCCTGGAGCTTCGGGTTGAGGATGGAGCCGCGCTCGCCGCCCGTGCAGGTCACGACCAGCACGTCCACCCCCTCGGACACGTACTTGGCCATCGTTGCCGCGCCCTTGCTCGACTCGTCGTCGGGGTGGGCGTGAACGGCCATCAATCGCAGCTGCTCAGTCAAAGCTCGTTCCTCAGTGATCGGCCGCGATTACGCGGTGTCGTCAACGTCAAACGTGGTGTCGTGCCCGCGGAACGTCGGCGCGGGGCGGTCGTCGGGCGGCGGTCCGGGGCTTCTATAGTGACCGAACCGGGGGGCGGAAAATTCCTCGGTCCCGGCACGGGAGGAACGATCATGACCGCGGTGCGCGACGCGCTTCCGGAGAACCGCTACGGCCGCTCCGCGGACGAGCGCGCCGACCGCAGGCTCCGGGTCGTCGGCGCGGTGCTCGGCGTCGCCCTCCTCGGCGTGGTCGGCTGGATCGGCTACGACTACATCGCCGGGCAGCAGATCAGCGCCGAGGTGATCAAGCGCAAGGTCGTCTCGGACGAGCAGGTGGACGTGCACCTGGAGGTGCGCAAGGACGCGGACGCCAAGGGCTACTGCACGCTCCGCGCCCGGCACGAGGACGGCAGGGAGGTCGCCCGCAAGGACTTCCGCTTCGACGACCGCGCGGACCGGGTGGACCGCATCGTGTCGCTGCGCACCACCGCGCGGGCGACGGCCGTCGAGCTGATGGGCTGCACCGCGGACGACGGCGCGGCGCACTGAGACGCACTGAGACGAGTGCGGCGCCCGGCGCCACGCCCGCGCCACTGACCCGCCGTACAGCGACACCGGGCGGGCCGCATCGCCGCTGACCTGCGCGGACGCGGTCCTGATGGTTTACCTGCTCCCCCTTTTCCCCGTGAATTGTTAGGCTCGTGGTTTCGCCCACCCGTAGAGGCACATGCTTACGGGTAGGGCGATGCTTTGTATTCCCAGTACCGACGAGGAGCACCCTGTGACCCAGACCAGCGAAAACGTCACCTGGCTCACGCAGGAGGCGTACAACCAGCTCAAGGCCGAGCTGGAGTACCTCTCTGGTCCCGCGCGCGCGGAAATCTCCGTAAAGATCGCGGCGGCCCGTGAGGAGGGTGACCTCCGGGAGAACGGCGGGTACCACGCGGCGAAGGAGGAGCAGGGCAAGATGGAGCTGCGGGTGCGCCAGCTCACCCAGCTCCTGGAGCACGCGAAGGTCGGCGAGGCCCCCGCCGACGACGGCGTGGTCGAGCCCGGCATGGTGGTCACCATCGCGTTCGACGGCGACCCGGACGACACCCTGACCTTCCTTCTCGCCTCCCGCGAGTACGCGAGCTCGGACATCGAGACGTACTCCCCGCAGTCGCCGCTCGGCACCGGCGTCAACGGCAAGCGCCGGGGCGACGTGGCCGAGTACGAGCTGCCGAACGGCAGGATGGCCAGCGTGAAGATCCTCGAGGCGAAGCCCTACACCGGCTGACCCCACGGCACGCACCGACGACGCGCGGGTGCCGCCGGCCCGGACGGGACCGGCGGCACCCGCGCGTCGCGGCCCCGTAGCCGGGCGGTTCGTCGAGGAGTCGCGGCTCATCGCCGGGAACAGACCGTCCCGGATCATCGCGACCCGTACCCGGGCGGATCGTCGCGGATCGTGGCCGGGACGGACCGTCCCTTGGACGGCGTCGGCCGGCCCCGGACGGGCTCGGCCGCTCTCAGTCATGACGCTCTCAGTCCATGACCAGGTAGCCCGCCTCGCGCAGCGCCGCCGAGACCTCCTCGCAGTGCTCGGGGCCCTTGGTCTCCAGCTGGAGTTCCACCTCGACCTCGGTCAGTCCGAGCCGGGGGTCGGTCCGCACATGACCGATGTCGAGCACATTGGCGTCGGCCACCGAGAGGACTCCCAGCAGCGTGGCCAGCGCGCCGGGGCGGTCGGACAGCCGCAGCCGCAGGCTCAGATAGCGGCCGGCCGCCACCATGCCGTGGGTCAGCACGCGCTGCATCAGCAACGGGTCCACGTTGCCGCCCGACAGCAGCGCCACCACCGGCCCGCGGAACGCCCCCGGGTCGCTCAGCAGCGCCGCGACCGGGCTGGCGCCGGCCGGCTCCACCACCAGCTTCGCCCGTTCCAGGCAGAGCAGCAGTGCGCTGGACAGCTCGTCCTCGGAGACCGTGCGGACCTCGTCGACCAGTTCCCGGACGATCTCGAACGGGACGTCGCCGGGCCGCCCCACCTTGATGCCGTCCGCCATCGTGTTCAGCGGACCGACCGACACCGGGTGCCCGGCGGCCAGCGACGGCGGGTAGCCGGCCGCGCCCGCCGCCTGCACGCCCACGATCCGCACGTCGGGCCGCAGCGCCTTCACCGCCAGCGCGACGCCCGCGATCAGTCCGCCGCCGCCGACCCCGACGACGATCGTGCGCACCTCGGGGCACTGTTCGAGGATCTCCAGGCCGACCGTGCCCTGCCCGGCGATGATGTCGGGGTGGTCGAAGGGGTGGATGAAGACCGCGCCGGTCTCCCGCGCGTACTCCCGCGCCGCGTCCAGCGACTCGTCGACGACCTGGCCGCGCAGCCGCACCCGGGCCCCGTAGCTCCGGGTGGCGGCCACCTTCGGCAGGGGCGCGCCGACCGGCATGAAGACCGTGGACCGCACGCCGAGCAGCGAGGAGGCGAGCGCGACGCCCTGCGCGTGGTTCCCGGCGCTGGCGGCGACCACCCCGGCCGCCCGCTCCACCGGGGACAGGCCGGCGATCCGCACATAGGCACCGCGCAGCTTGAACGAACCGGTCCGCTGGAGGTTCTCGCACTTGAGGTGGACCGGGGCGCCGACCAGCTCCGTCAGATGACGGCTGCCTTCCATGGGGGTCGTCCTGGCCACGCCGGAGAGCATCTTCTGCGCCCCCCGGACGTCGTCGAGGATGAGCGGGGGATGGTGACCGGGCGTGCGGAAGTCCATACGGCAAGTCTCGCAGCCCGACGGGTGTGCGAGCGCCGCCCGCGGTCCGGTCCCGCGCGATGTCCGCGGGTTTGTGCGGCACTGGCACGCGTTGCCCCGGGGCCGCGTACTCTGTCCCCCACCCACCCGACACCGCACGAAGAGAGCTCCCGGCCATGCCCCCTCAGGACATGACGACAGCTGCGTCTCCTTCCGGGGGCGCCGCTCCCGAACCCACGGAATCCGAGCGTGTGCTCGACGCGCTCCAGCACCAGGTCGCGGTGTTCGCCCGCCGTGCCGAGCAGACGCGTCTCGGCGGCGTCGGGCAGGTGCGCAACTCCATGGACCGGGCCGCCTATCTGCTGCTCAACCGGCTGGACCAGGAGGGGCCGATGGGCGTCAAGGCCCTGGCCGCGGGCATGGGGATCGACTCCTCGACCGTGACCCGGCAGGTCGCGCCGCTGGTCGACACGGGCCTGGTCAAGCGCACCTCGCACCCGGAGGACGGCCGGGCCGTGGTGCTCCAGCTGTCCCCGCGCGGCCAGGCCCGGCTGGACGAGGTCCGCGGCTCCCGGCGCGAGCTGATGACGCAGGTCACGGCCGACTGGACGGCCGAGGAGCGCGAGACGTTCTGCACGCTGCTCACCCGGTTCAACGCGGCGCTCGCCGCCCGCCAGGCCGCGCACCAGGCGCCCCCGGCCGGATAGCCCCGCGGGGGCCGGGCGGACCGGGGCCGTGCACGCCTCTTGACCCGGGGCTCCGGCAGCGGCTCGGATGTGCCCTGTGCGAGAGCGCCGAACGGACCGCGAGCGGCACCGCGCCCAGGACTTCGAGACCTTCGTGGCGGGCGCGGCCGGCCGCCTGCTGCACACGGCCACGCTGCTCACCGCCGAACCCCTGCACCCGCCCGGCGCGAACCCGCGCGCCGTGCGGATGCTCACGGCGGCGCTGGCGCGCACGTACGCCCGGTGGGAGGAGCTGCGCGGCGAGGACCCGTACGACCGCACCCGGCGGGAGCTCGCCGTCCGCTTCGCCCGCGAGGTCTGGCGCCACCGCCGGCCGTGCGGCGGCCCGCTGGACCCGCTGACCCCGCAGGAGCGCCTGGTGCTCGTGCTCCGCCTGTACGAGGGGGTCGCGGAGGAGCAGGCCGCGGCGCTGCTGGGGCTTCCGGAAGAACGGCTCCGGGTGGTCTGCACGCGCGCGGTGGCCGTCCTGCGCGGCGCCCGCCGCCCCGGTTCCCGGTGGCTGTCGTCGCCGAGGCGTCCGGCGAAGGCCGTGTCATGAGCCGCGGCGGCGACAAGGAGGACGAGGTCCGGCGGATGCTGGAGGGTCCGCATCCGCGGGTGCCCGCCGATCTGGCGCGGCGGGCCGTCGAACGCGGCGGCGGACTGCGGCGCCGGCGTCGCCTCGCCCGCCGGCTGCTGCTGGTCCTGGTGCTCGCGGCGGCGGCCGCGTTCACGGTGTGGGCGGTGACGGCGCAGCCGTGGCGGACGCCGCCCGCCACGACGACCCCGGCGGGCGGCTGGTGAGGGCGGGTCCGGGGGACCGTACGGCACGGGGCTCCGGTCCGGGGCGGACGACCAGGGCCGGGGTGGGTTTCCGGGGCCGGGATGGGCGTGCCGGGGCCGATGCCGGTGTCCGGGGAGTCGGGACGGGTGTCCGGGCCCCCGGCGGGCCACCGCGCCCCGGGCGGCCCACTGGATTCCGGTGTCCGCCCGGGCCGGCCGATGCTCACCCGAGGCCCGCCCGGGGCACGGCCGACGCCCGCCCGGGGGGCCTGTCCACGGCCCGCCCGGGGGCACGGCCGTGCGTCCGCCCCGGACGTGCCCCCGGCCGGTTCCGTCAGCCGAGCGCCTGGGTCAGATCCGCGATCAGGTCGTCGGCGGACTCGATGCCGACGGACAGCCGGACGAGATCGGCCGGGACCTCCAGCGGGGAGCCCGCCGCCGAGGCGTGCGTCATCCGGCCCGGGTGCTCCACCAGGGACTCGACGCCGCCCAGCGACTCGCCGAGGGTGAACAGCTCGGCCCGGTCGCAGACCCGGACCGCCGCCTCCTCGCCGCCCTCGACCCGGAACGACACCATGCCGCCGAACGCCTTCATCTGCTTGGCGGCGACCTCGTGCCCCGGGTGCTCGGGCAGCCCCGGGTAGAGGACCTGGGTGACCTTGGGGTGGCGGGTCAGCAGGTCCGCGATCTTCGTGGCGTTCTCGCTGTGCCGGTCCATGCGGACCGCGAGCGTCTTGATGCCGCGCAGCACCAGCCACGCGTCGAACGGCCCGGCCACCGCGCCCATCGCGTTCTGGTGGTACGCCAGTTCCTCGGCCAGCCCGGCGTCACCGGTGATCAGCGCGCCGCCGACGACGTCGGAGTGGCCGCCCATGTACTTGGTGGTGGAGTGCACCACCACGTCGGCGCCCAGGGCGAGCGGCTGCTGGAGGTAGGGGCTGGCGAAGGTGTTGTCGACGACCAGCCGCGCACCGGCCGAGCGGGCCACGTCGGCGACCGCGGCGATGTCGGTGATGCCGAGCAGCGGGTTGGACGGGGTCTCCACCCAGATCGCCTTGGTGCGGGGGGTGATCGCCGCCCGTACCGCCGACGCGTCCGAGGTGTCGGCCACCGAGAACTCCACGCCCCACCGCGAGACGACCTTCGCGAACAGCCGGAAGGTGCCGCCGTAGGCGTCGTTCGGGATGACCACGTGGTCGCCGGGGGTGAGCAGGGTGCGGAGCAGGCAGTCCTCGGCGGCGAGGCCGGAGGCGAAGGCCAGGCCTCGGCGGCCGCCCTCCAGGGCCGCGAGGTTGTCCTCCAGGGCGGTGCGGGTCGGGTTGGCGCTGCGGCTGTACTCGTAGCCGCCGCGCAGGCCGCCCACGCCGTCCTGCTTGTACGTGGACACCTGGTAGATGGGCGGGACGACGGCGCCGGTGAGGGGATCGGCGGTGTTCCCCGCGTGGATCGCGAGAGTCTCGAAGCTGTGCTGGTCGCTCATGGGGCCCGAGCGTAGTTCGTCGCGAGGGTGCTCAGCGGGCTACTCGGCCGTCCGGTGACAATGGGGGCATGGAGATTCTCTGGTTCCTGATCGCGCTGTGCATGCTCGCCGCGGTCATCGGCCCCTTCGTGCTGCGCCGCCGCGGCGGAATCCGCCAGGTCGCGCCCGGTTCGCCGGACGCCGCCGACCCGGCCGCCTACGGCTTCGCGCGTCAGGAGGAGCTGGACATCCGGCTGCCGGGGCCGGATCAGGATCTCCTGGACGTGCTCGACCTGGTGCAGCGTTCCCAGGACTGGCGGGCGGCCTCGCAGTTGCTGGCCGGCACGCCCAAGGAGGGCGAGCTGCGCTGGCAGCGGGTGCAGGCGTTCGCGGGCGCCGCCTCGCTGGAGCTGGCGGCGCGGCCCGGCGTCGGCGGGGCCTGGCTGCGCGCCTGGCGGGCGGAGGCGCCGAAGGACGCGGGCGGGGCGGCGGTGCACGCCGAGTTCCTGGTGCAGCAGGCGTGGCGTTCGTCGACCGCGGGGTCGGACGACTTCCGGATCATCCTGGAGGAGGCCCGCACGGTCTGCGGCGAGGCCGCGCCGCTGGCGCCCGGCGACCCCGTCCCGTACATCGTCGAACTGGCCGTCGCGCGTGGACTCGGGTACTCCCCCGAGGAGTTCGACCGGCTGTGGGCGAAGGTGATCGACCGCGCCCCGGCCCACCTGGGCGCGCACCTCGCGGCGCTGCACTACTGGTGCGAGAAGTGGCACGGCTCCCGTGAGGCGGCCGACCGCTTCGCCACCACGGCCGCCGCCCGCGCCCCGCGGGGCTCGCTGCTCGCGGCGCTGCCGCTCTTCGCGGTGTACGAGCACCTGCCCGAGGTCAACCTGGTGCAGGGCTTCTACCGGAGCGCGGTGGTGACCAGGGCGGTGGAGGGCGCCCTGTTCGCGGTGCACGCGGCCCGCCCGGACGACCCGATGCTCGCCCATGTGCGCCACCTGCTGGTCTTCTTCCTGGTCCGGATGGAGCGCTGGGCGGAGGCGATGAACCAGATCGTCCACGTCGACGGCCATGTGGGCGCGCTGCCCTGGACCCAGGAGACGGACCCGGCCGCCGCGTACACGGTCCACCGGGCGCTGGCGGTCGCGGGATACGAGGCGAACGGCGGCAGCCCGGCGACGCTGCCGCGCTAGGGGGTGTCTTCGAACTGCCCCCTGCTGTACGGGCGTTCACGCCCCGACTCCCGTTCCGCGTACGGACGATGGCCGGGACCGGGGCGAGTTCGCCCCGGCCCCGGCCGCCCGCATATCGCGTTGCCGCGCCCGCCCGCGGGACGACATACTCCGATTCCCCACGCGCACCACGACCGCCACGGTCGCCGCCGACCTCCGTTCCCGTGGGGGGGATCCGTCCGATGCTCCCGACTCTGCGCGCCTTCCGCGCCGTTGCCCTGCTCGCCGGCTTCTACGCGCTGGGCCTCCTTCTGCTCGCGGTCCTCTGCGTCGTCGACTGGGCCGTGTTCCGCTGGGCGTGGCTTCCCGTAGCCGCGCTGTTCCTCGTCCGCTCCTCCGTGCCCGCGTTCTCGATCGTGCGCGGCACGTTCCTGCGCGACACGTGCACGCCGGACCGCGACGACGTACGCGGGCTGCGCGTCGACGACGCCCAACAGCCCCGGCTCTGGGCCCTGGTCCGCGACCTCGCCGACCGGGCCGGCGCCCGCGCGCCCGACGACCTCGTGCTCACCGGCGGGGTGGGCGCCGAGGCCACCGAGCACACCCGGCTCCTCGGCCTGGTCGCCGGGCGCCGCCGGCTCTCCGTCGGCGTACCGCTGTTGCTCGGAACGTCCGAGGCCCGGCTGCGTTTCGTGCTCGCGTACGAGATGAGCCGCTGCGCCCGTTCCGACACCCGTCTCGCCGCGGTCGCCGCCCTCGCCCGGGACCGGGCGGCCCGCGCCGTCGCCCACTTCCGGGAGCAGTCGGAGAAGGCCGTCGCCAGGGAGCGGGAACGCCAGGAGGAGAAAGCCGCGAAGGCGCGCGCCAGGGGCAGGAGGGCCAGGAGGATCGACCCGGGCCACGCCGGCGCCTCGTACCGCTTCCTGGCGGGGCGGTACGAGAGGTACGAGCGTTTCTGCGGGCGCGTCACGACGTCCGACACCGACCGCGCGGAGTCCGCCGCCGACGTCGCCGCCGCGCGGATCGCCGGCCGGGACGTGAGCGCGTGCGCGCTGCGCGAGCTCCGGGCCCTCCGCCACGCGCACGCGGAGTACCTGGAGTCGTACGCCCTGATCGGCGACGAGATCGGGCTGCTGCCCCCGCCCGGCGAGGTCCTCGGCGGCCTCCGGCACATGCTGGACGCGCGCGGGGACGTGCTCGACGACCCGTACTACTCCGCGCCGCCCGGAACGGGGACCCCTTACGAGCATGGGTCGTTCACGGAGCGCATCGCCCGGATCGAGGCGCTGCCGGACGACGGGCGCGGGCCGGCGCCGGCGGCGCCGGCCATGGACCTGCTCGTCGACGCCGAGCGCACACTGGCCGCGGTCGAGGAGCGGGTGCTGGCACCGGAGCTGCTGCGACTGCGCCGGGTCGACTGGCCGGAGCTGCTGCACGACTCGACGGTGGCGCGCGAGGAGTCGCTGGCGCGGTACCTGGTCAGGGCGGTCGCCGCGGTGACCGGCGGCGACGGCTCGGTGGCCGAGGCGCTCGACGCCGTGGACGCGGGCGCGCAGTGGCGGATCGCCGACCGCCTCCACACGTCCGACGAGGCCCGGCGGGCGACCGGCCGGGTGGCCCGCGCGTTCGCCGGGCACTGGCTCCACCTCGTGCTGTGGAAACTGGCCGAGGCCGAGTACGTACGGCAGGGGCGCGCCCGCTGGCGGCTTCCCTGGACCGACGACGAGGCGTTCCTGGAGCTGCCGCCGGGCCACGCGGAGCTGTTCCCGGCGGCGCTGGACGCGGCGGCGGCGGACGTCCCCGACACCGGGCCGCTGCGCGCCCTGCTCGATCCTGACCTCCGCCCCCTCCCCCGCACCGGGCTTCCCGGCGCCGGACTTCCCCGCACCGGCCCGGAGCTCTCCGCGACGACACCCCGGCCACTCCCGTCGGCGACCGCTCTGCGCGCGTGCCTCCGGGCGCGCGAGTACCTCTGGCCGAAGGTCCGAACGAGGGCGCGGAGGACGCCGTCGTGGACCGGCCCCGGGAACGCCCCCGGCCCGCACGACGAGGAGTTCCGCGCCAGGGAGATCCCCGGCAGGAGGCTCCCCGCCGCAGAAGTCCGCGACGAGGAGGTCCGCATCGCCCTCCGCGCCGGCGACTGGCGGGCGGGCGCCGCCTTCCTCCGCAAGGCGGGCCGGGACCGGCAGGAACGTCTCCGGCGTGCCGCCGTCCTCCAGGACGAGGCCGCGGCCGACGACGCCTGGCTGCTGGTCTGGCGCGCCGAACGTCCCGGGGACGCGGGCGCGGCCCTCGTGCACGCCGGCGCGCTGACCGGCGTCGCGGCGCGGGTGCACGGCACGCGTCCGACGCAGGACCCCACGTGGGAGCAGTCCTCCGTCTTCCGCCGGGTGATGGCCGGGGCCCGCGAGGCGTGCCGCGAGGCCCAGGCGCTGGCGGGCGACGACCCGTGCCCGTACGTCGCCGAGATCCCCTGCGCCCTCGCCCTCGGCTACGACCGGGCCGAGTGCCGTGCCCTGTGGGCGAAGATCGTCGTGCGCGGCGGGGCCCACCTCGCGGCCCACGACACGGCGCTCCGGTACTGGGGCCACCACTGGGCCGGCTCGTACCGGCAGGCCGGGTACCTCGCGCGGGAGGCGGCGAGGCGGAGCAGCCCCGGCCGGCTGCTCACGCTGCTCCCGCTGTACGCCGCGTTCAAGGAGGAGCGGAGCAGCCCGGAGACGGACCCGGACGAGTACTACAAGGCCCCGGAACTGATCGCCGCGGCCGACGCCTGCCTGGCCGACGTGGCCGCTGCCGCGGCGGCCGGCCGCGAGGACCGGCGGCTGGTCCGGGCCCGCCACCTGCTCGCCTGGACGCTGTACTGGCAGGACCGGTACGCGGAGGCGATGGAGCAGTTCCGCCTGATCGACTGCCCCGCCGCCGACGACGTCCCGTCGCCGTACGCCCCGTGGTCGTACTCCACGTCTCCGAAGACCTTCTTCACCACATGCCACGAGTACAGCGCCCTGAGGGTCGGGGAGGACTCCTGACCGCGCCCGGCCGCCCGGCTGTGCCGGGGCGGCCGTGCCGGGGCGGCCGGAATCTCCGGCGGCCCCGGCGCGTTGTACCGACCGGAAATTCCAGCCCCGGAGGAGCCCCGCATGTTTCTGTACCGCCGCACCCCGCAGCTCCCCACCCCCGAGGAGGCCCTGAAGGGCCGCCCCGAGCCCGCGTTCGCCGTCCCGGACCGCCACACGGTCCTCGGCAATCCGCTGCTGGGCCCGTACCCGGAGGGCCTGGAGGTCGCGGACTTCGCGCTGGGCTGCTTCTGGGGCGCCGAGCGCAAGTTCTGGCAGACGGACGGCGTCTGGACCACGCTCGTCGGCTACCAGGGCGGTTACACGCAGAACCCCACGTACGAGGAGGTCTGCTCGGGCCTCACCGGCCACACCGAGGCCGTCCGCGTCGTCTTCGACCCGGAGACCGTCTCGTACGCCGAGCTGCTGAGGCTGTTCTGGGAGTCCCACGACCCGACCCAGGGCTTCCGCCAGGGCAACGACGTCGGCACGCAGTACCGCTCGGCGATCCACACCCACTCCCCCGAGCAGGCGGCGGCCGCCGAGTCCTCCCGCGAGGCGTACCAGCGGGTGCTCACCGGCTCCGGCTACGGCGAAATCACCACCGAGATCCTCCCCGCCGAGGGCCGCCCGCTGTGGCCGGCCGAGGCGCCCCACCAGCAGTACCTGGACAAGAACCCGGCGGGCTACTGCGGCATCGGCGGCACGGGCGTCTCCTGCCCGGTGGGGGTCGCTCCCGCCGGGGAGTGAGCGGGCCCGGGACCCTCGCGCGGACGGCCTCCGGGACAGCCGCGGCCGCGGGGCGCGCCCGGTGGCCGGGGCGGGTTCCGCCCCTGGTGGGGGCGTTCCGGCCGCCGGGGCGCTGGATATCATCCGACGATGTACAGCACTCGCGCTCGCACCCTGGTCTTCGACATCGACGGCACGCTCTGCTTCGACGGGCGGACGATCGACGACCGGATCCGCACGGCCATCAGTGAATGCGAACGCACCGGCTTCGACGTGGTCTTCGCGTCCGCCCGCCCGGTCAGGGACCTCCTGCCCGTGCTCGACGGGGACTTTCCGTCCGCCACGCTGATCGGCGGGAACGGCAGCCTGGTCTCGGTAGGCGGCCGGGTCCGGGCCCGGGCCGCCTTCGACCCCGCCGGGCTCGCGGCGCTGCTGGACGCGGTCGAACGGTACGAGGCGGCCTATCTCGCGGACGGCCCCTGGGACTACGCCTACACGGGCCCCGCCGACCATCCGATCATGAGCCGGGTCGACCAGGGCGGCCTCGCGCGGCCGGTGGAACTCTCGGCGCTCCCCGAGGTCGTGAAGTTCCTGGTCGTCGGCGCGTCGGACATGGCCGGACTCGCCGACGCGGGACGGCGGTTGGGGCTGATGGTCAACCACCACCTCGACGAGGCGATCATCGACTTCGCGCCGGGTTCGACGACGAAGTGGGAGGCCCTGACGGGGGCGGGGATCGGGGAGTACATCGCGTTCGGCAACGACATCAACGACGTCGACCTGCTGCGGAACGCCGAGCGCGCCGTCCGCGTCGGCGCGCACCCGAGCCTGGACGGCGTCGCCCAGGTCACCGTCGCGGCCGACCCGGAGGCCGTCGCGGCCGAGATCACGCTGCTGGCCGGGGCGGTGACGGGCGGCTGACGGGCGGCTGACGGGCCGCCGACGGCGTCGAGCGGCCGGCCGTGCCGCGTCCGGCCCATGGCGTGTCCGTCCGGCCCACGCGTACCAGGCCGGCCCAGGGGGCGCGCCCGGCCGGCCGAGGGGGCGCGCCCGGCCGGCCCAGGGTGTGCGCCCGGCCGGCCCAGGGTGTGCGCCCGGCCGGCCCAGGGTGTGCGCCCGGCCGGCCGAGGGTGTGCTTCCCGGCCCGGCTGCCGAGGGGCGGCCGGGCCGGACCACGGGGGGCGTCGTCGGGGCGCCGCGTCACCGGGCGAGGGGCCGGATCAGATGAGTCCCTGCGCCAGCATCGCGTCCGCGACCAGCTCGAAGCCGGCGATGTTGGCGCCGACCACGTAGTTGCCGGGGCTGCCGTAACGCTCGGCGGTCTCGTAGCAGCTGTCGTGGATGTGGCGCATGATCGCCGCGAGGCGCTCCTCGGTGTGGGCGAAGGTCCACGAGTCGCGCGAGGCGTTCTGCTGCATCTCCAGGGCGCTGGTGGCCACCCCGCCCGCGTTCGCGGCCTTGCCGGGGGCGAACGCGACGCCCGCCTCCTGGAGGACGCGTACGGCCTCCGGCGTGGTGGGCATGTTGGCGCCCTCCGCGACCGCCTTCACGCCGTTGCGGACCAGGGCGACGGCGTCGGCCTCGTGCAGTTCGTTCTGGGTGGCGCAGGGCAGGGCCACGTCACAGGGGACGTTCCAGACGCCGGTGCCGGGGACGTACTGGGCGTGCTCGCCCCTGCGCGCGGCATACTCGGAGACCCGGCCCCGGCCCGCCTCCTTGATCTCCTTGAGCAGGGCGAGGTCGACGCCCTTCTCGTCCACGACGTAACCGTCGGAGTCCGAGCAGGTCACGACGGTCGCGCCCAGCTGCTGGGCCTTCTCGATCGCGTAGATCGCGACGTTTCCGGAGCCCGAGACGACGACGCGCTGGCCGTCGAGGGACTCGCCCCGGCTGCGGAGCATCTCGGCGGTGAAGAGCACACAGCCGTAGCCGGTCGCCTCGGTGCGCGCCTGGGCGCCGCCCCAGCCCAGGCCCTTTCCGGTGAGGACGCCGGACTCGTAGCGGTTGGTGATCCGCTTGTACTGGCCGAAGAGGTAGCCGATCTCCCGGCCGCCGACGCCGATGTCACCGGCGGGGACGTCGGTGTACTCGCCGAGGTGGCGGTGGAGCTCGGTCATGAACGACTGGCAGAACCGCATGATCTCGGCGTCGGAACGGCCCTTCGGGTCGAAGTCCGCGCCGCCCTTGCCGCCGCCGATGGGCATGCCGGTGAGCGCGTTCTTGAAGATCTGCTCGAAGCCGAGGAACTTCACGATGCCCAGGTTGACCGAGGGGTGGAAGCGCAGGCCGCCCTTGTACGGGCCGAGCGAGCTGTTGAACTCGACCCGGAAGCCGCGGTTGACGTGGATGTCCCCGGAGTCGTCCGACCACGGCACGCGGAAGATGAGCTGGCGCTCCGGCTCGCAGACCCGCTCGACGATCCGGGCATCGACGAACTCGGGCCGCTTCACGAGGACCGGGCCGAGGGTCTCCAGCACCTCCCGCACCGCCTGGTGGAACTCCTTCTCGCCCTGGTTGCGGCGGAGGACCTCCGCGTACAGCGGCTCGATGACACGGCTCTCGGTGGCGTGGGGGGTGACGGATTCAGGGGTGGTCCGCATCTGATCAAGACCTTCCATGGGTCGGCGTCGCGCGCGAAGGTGCCCCGTCCCGGGGACACCAGCGGTCCCCCTCCCCATTGAGGGCGTCGCCCAGACATCGCACGCTTCGGCGGCTCACGGAGGCGACGTACAGAACCGTTGTGGCACATCGATTGTCCCAGCGCTTCCGCCGACGTCCACCACCGCATCCACATAGTGGTCCCGGCGCGACCGGAACCCACCCCAGAATTAACCAAAAAACCGACATTTCGCCACGGCATCCGGCTCGGGCACAGCATCCCGTCCGGCCATCCGGGCCGGTCGCGGCGTCCCGTCCGGGGCACTCCGGCCGGTGCCTGCCGCGGCGTCCGGCTCAGGCGTCCCCGCGGTCGCGCAGCATCCACAGGCCGGTGCCGGAGCCGAGCACGACCAGTCCGGAGGCGATGCTCAGCACCAGGTGCGTGCTCTCCTCCGGCACGCCGAAGCTCGCGAACACATTGGCGGCGAGCGCGGCGACGAGAACGATCCAGAGCAGCGACTTCATTGGTGGTTCCTCCGTGGTCGGGGGTCGGTCGGCGACGTCTTCATCCTCACGGCCCGGGACGGTCCGCCACGAGGGACCGGTCACCCGAAGTCATGGTGCAGCCAGCTCCACCATGCCCGACCCCATCCCGACCGGCTCCACCGGGGCACGGCTGCGGGGGATCACGGGGAACGCCGAAGGCGGCGGCGCCGCGAATCGGGGGATCCGGATGCCGCCGCCTTCGTGCGTGCGGGATGTGGGGGACGCGGGATGCGGGATGCGGCGTTCGGTGCGGCCGGTGCCGGTGGGCCGGACGGACCGACCGGCCCGGGGCGCCGCGGGGTCAGGCCGCCGCGTTCTCCGTGAGGGTGACCCGGCCCCTGCGGATGGTGGCCAGCCGCGGCGCCCGCCGGGCGAGGGCGGTGTCGTGCGTGACCATGATGAAGGTCAGGCCCTGCTCCTTCCACATGGCCTCCAGCACCTCCATGACCTCGTCGCGCATCGACTCGTCGAGGTTGCCGGTGGGTTCGTCGGCGAGGAGCACCTTCGGCTGCTTGACCAGGGCCCGGGCGATCGCCACGCGCTGCTGCTGGCCCCCGGACATCTCGCTGGGCACATGGCCGAGCCGTTCGCCGAGTCCGACGGAGTCGAGGGCCTCGGCGGCCCGCCGACGGCGTTCGGCCGCCTTGACGCCCAGCGGCACGAGCGCGGTCTCGACGTTCTCCTGGGCGGTGAGCGTGGGAATGAGGTTGAAGCCCTGGAAGACGAAGCCGATGTTCTGCGCCCTCACCTCGGTGAGCCGGGCCTCGCTGAGCTTCGCGAGGTCGACGCCGTCGAGTTCGACGCTGCCGCTCGTGGGACGGTCGAGGCCGCCGAGCATCTGGAGCAGGGTGGACTTGCCGCCGCCGGTGGGGCCCTGGATGACCAGCCGCCCGCCGTCCTCGATGGTCAGATCGACGCCGACGAGCGCGTCGACGGTGGCCTTGCCCCGCGTATAGCGCTTGGTGACGTCTTTGAGTGTGTACATGGATCAGCTCCCGCTGGAACGCAAGGGGTGAGGGTGGGGTGAGGTGAGGGTGGGGTGAGGGTGGAACGAGGTGGGGTGAGGCAGGGGTGGGGAGGATGGGCCGGGTCCGGGCCGGGCGGAGGGGTTCGAACAGGGGCTACTCGACGCGGCGCAGGGCATCGGCGGGGCGCAGCCGGGAGGCCCGCCAGCCGCCGAACGCGCCGGCGACCAGTCCGCCCGCCACGGCCAGGCCGACGGCGGTGAGGATCACGGTGAGCGAGACGGGCGCGGTCAGTGCGACGTCCAGCGTCCTGGAGGCGCCGGGGCCGCCCGGTCCGCCCATGAACCGGCCACCGCCCATGCCGCCGCCCATGCCGCCTCCCGAGTGGCCGCCGAGCTGGGCGGTGAGGGTGGGGCTGACGGCCGTCACGGCGTACGCGCCCGCGAGGCCGAGGGCGATGCCGAGCACGCCGCCCAGCAGGCCGTTCACGAGGGCCTCGCCGACGACCTGGCGGGTGACCCGGCCGCTCCGCCAGCCCAGCGCCTTGAGGGTGCCGAACTCCCGTACCCGGCGGCTGACCGCCGAGGAGGTGAGCAGGCCGGCCACCAGGAAGGCGGCGGCCAGGACGACGATGGACAGCCACTTGCCGACGCCGGAGGCCAGGTCGGAGGCGGTGGAGAGGGAGCCGGAGACGGTGTCGGCGAGGTCGGCGGAGGTGGTGACGGTGGTGCCGGGGACCTTCTGCTGGACGGCCGCCTTGACCTGGTCGATCCGCTGGGAGTCCGCCGCCTTCACATAGACGGTGGTGACCTTGTCCTCGGAGTCGGAGAGCGTCTGTGCCCGCTTCAGCGGGATGTAGAGATTGGCGGCCGCGTCGCCGCTGTCGGCGGCCGCGATCCCGATGATCGTGAACTTGGTGCCGTGGACGGTCACGGTCTTGCCGACGGCGAGCTTCTTCTCCTTGGCGTACGCGGAGTCCACGACGGCGACCGCGGCGTCGGTCTCGGTGGCCTTGAACGTCCGGCCGTCGGTGATCTTCGAGGAGGTCAGCGGGCCCATGGCCTGCTCGGTGACGTCGGTGCCGTACACGGAGAAGGAGTCGACGCCGAAGGAGGCGCCGCCGCCCCTGATCTCGCCCTGCGGCGGGGCGCCGCCGCCGGGGCCGCCCTGGGCGGTGCCGCCGCGCTGCTGGAACTCGCCGCGCCTGAACTGGCCGTCGACCTTCATGACGTTCAGGCTGAGCCCGCCGACCGCGCCCTTGACCCCCTCCTGGCCGCGGATCGTGCCGACGACGGAGGAGTCCAGCGTCTGGAAGCCCTGGACCATGACCCGGTCGCTGCTCTGCGTCGAGTCGTCGTCGTCGGCCTTGGCGCCGAACTCGAACTTGGGGCGCCCGTCGCCGGAGCCCGGCGCGGCGGCGGCCTTGGTGACCGTCATGTCCGTGCCGAGGCCGTAGAGCGATTCCAGGACCTTGTCCTGGGCCTTGCCCATGCCGGAGGAGACGGAGCTGACGACGATGACCAGGGCGATGCCCAGGGCCAGGCCCGAGGCGACGACCAGCGCCGCCTTTCTGCGGCGGCGGAGTTCGCGCCGAAGGTAGGTGAAGAACATGGCGCGAGGCTATGGGCGGCTCGTGATGGCGGGTTAAGGCCATGATGAGACCGGGATGAGAACGCCCGCGCACGCCGAAGGCGGCGGCGCCGCGGACCGGGAGGGTCCGGGTGCCGCCGCCTTCGTACGGGGATCGGTGCCGCGGAGGGGGAGAAGCGGTCGCGTCCGTCAGAGCGCGGAGCCGGACTTCCACTCCGTCCAGTTCATGTTCCAGCCGTTGAGGCCGTTGTCCGGGGTGATGGTCTTGTCCGGGGAGTTCTTGACGATGACCACGTCGCCGATGAGCGAGTTGTCGTAGAACCAGGCGCCGGGCTGGCCCGCGTCGCCCGCGCCCTTCACGTCGGCCAGGCCGACGCAGCCGTGGCTGGTGTTGGCGCTGCCGAAGATCGACCGCGCGCCCCAGTAGTTGCCGTGGATGAAGGTGCCGGAGGTGGACAGCCGCATGGCGTGCGGGACGTCCTTGATGTCGTACTCGCCGCCGAAGCCGACGGTGTCACCGTTCATCCGGGTCTCCTTGTACTTCTCGGAGATCACCATCTGCCCGTTGTACGTGGGGTTGGTGGAGGAACCGGCGGATATCGGGATGGTCTTGACCGTCTTGCCGTCGCGGGTGACGGTCATGGTGTGCGCGGCGGCGTCGACCGTGGAGACCTGGTTGCGGCCGACCTTGAAGGTGACGGTCTTCTGCTGCACGCCGTAGACGCCGTCCGCGCCCTCGACGCCGTCGAGGTTCAGCTTCAGCGTGACGGTGGAGCCGCTCTGCCAGTAGTTCTCGGGGCGCAGGTCGAGGCGCTGGTTGTTGAACCAGTGGCCGACGACCTCCTGGCCGCTGCTGGAGGTGACGGTGACGCCGGCCTGGACGGCCTTCCGGTCCGTGATCGGCTTGTTGAAGTTGATCGACACCGGCATGCCCACGCCGACGGTGGAGCCGTCCTCGGGGGTGAAGTTGCCGATGAAGCTGTTGTCGGGCGACACGGTGGTGAAGGAGGTGTTCTCGTGCGCCTCGCGGCCCTTGGCGTCCTTGGCCGTCGCGCTGATCTTGTACGTGGTCGAGCGCTCCAGCTGGGCGTCCGGCTGCCAGCTCTTGCCGTCGGCGGCGAGCGTGCCCTTGACCGCCTGGCCGGTCGACGTGGCCATGGTGACCTGGGTCAGCGTGCCCTTGGCGACGGTGACCCTGGCGGCGTTGTTGATGCTCGCGTTGGTCGCGCCGTCCTTGGGCGCGATGGATATCTGCGCCTCCGACGCGTCCTGGGCCGCCGCCTTGTCGACCTCGGCCGTCTGCGACTTCTTGGATCCGTCACCGTTCGCCGTGCCGCCGTTGCAGGCCGTGAGCGCCAGTACTCCACCGAGCAGTGCGGACGCGGCCATCAGGCCCTTGCGCCGCTTGCTGTCCGTCATCACACGCTTCTCCATCGTTGCCGATTCCCCAAAAACCCCGAGCGGAGCCGCCGACGACCGGCGAAACCCGTCAACATTCCGAGAACCCCTTGAAGGGGTTCTCCGTTCCACATCCGCGAAAGATGTGGGGAACAACACGATCGACGCGTCCCGGTCGGCGATGGTTCCCCGGCGCCCGCCGCTGTTGCGGGACCGGTACACGACGCGGTCCCGGTCCGGTCCGGATCCGGGAATCCGGGTCCGGGGCCCGGCCCCGTTCCTGAATCCTGGTCCGGATCCGGCTCCCGGAAACCAGGGCCGGCCGGCGCCGGGGCCGGAGGCGGTTCCCTGCGGGGCCGGGGCCCGCGCCCGGTCGGTCCGGAGTCCGAGGCGGTTCCGTCGAGGAAGGCGGGCCGGGGGCGGGGCGCTCGGCACCCGTTGGGCCGCGCTCACCACCGGTCCCGGCCGCCCGTCGGGGCCGCCGGCCGATGAAGCCGCTCGCGCCGCGAGTCCGTCGCCGTCCCTCCCATTGTGCGGGACGCCCTCGGCCGCCCCTCGCGCGGCCACCCCCTCGGCCGGGCCGCCGCCCGGCCCCGCCCGGCCCGCCTTCTCCCAGCTCAGCGCGGTCCCACCCGTCCGGCGGCGACGACCTCGACCGTGATATCTGCACGAACCGCACCACACGTGACTTTCCACACGATTCCACCGAAGGGGAACGAAAGTCGATCTCTCGGAAGCGCGCGTGCGCCGGAGCGCGCAGGGGGGCGGCAGGGCGCGAAGTCCCCTGCGTACGCGCGACTTTCCCCCGACCCACTGGTTTCACTAGCATCGGTCCGCATGCCTGACTCACGGCTGTGACAAGGGGGTTCGTTCTCGTGGCCGTTGCTCGCCGCCCGCTCCTGACCGCCGCCGCGGCGGGCACGCTGCTGGCCGCCCTGTGGTTCGTCCCGTCCGCCGACGCGATGGACGAGCGGGCCGACGCGGCTGACGCGGTCATGGCGACCGCTGCGGGCGCCCCGGGCCGCGGCCTGGACGCGCAGGCCGTTCTCGGAGGCGAGGAGGCCGCCGTCGCCGCGGACGAGCCGTCCGGCCCCGGACTGGCGGAGACCGGGGCCGGGACCGGCTTCGACACCAGCCCGTATCTGGCCGGCTGCGCGGCCTTCCTGGGCGTCGGCGCGGCGTTCGTCACCTGCTCGATCCGCCGCACCGGCGCGCTGTCGACCTGAACGACCCTCTGCCGGACCGGAGCTCCGGCCCGGCCTGGACTTCAGTCCGGGCCGGAGTCCGGGCCGAGGCCCGGGCCGGGGCCCGGCCCGGACTCCACATCCGACTCGGACTCCACATCCGACTCGGAGTTCACATCAGACTCGGAGTTCACATCAGACTCGGAGTCACGCCCGGCTTTCCGGGGCCCGCGCCCGGCCCGGCCTCGTCCGCTCAGGCCAGCGGACCGGTCACCGGCTCGACCGCCGCGACCAGGGCGCCCGTGCGGACGAACGCGTCCGCCGCGGCCAGGTCCGGCGAGAGGAAGCGGTCCGGCCCCGGCCCCTCGACGCCCGCCGCCCGCAGCGCCTCGACGGCGGCCCGCGACGCGGGCGCGGGAACGAGCCCCTCGGCGGCGCGCAATTCGATGGCGCGGGTCGCCGCGTACAGCTCGACGGCGACGACGCGGGCGAGGTCGTCGACGGCGGTACGCAGCTTGCGCGCCGCCGACCAGCCCATGGAGACGTGGTCCTCCTGCATCGCGGAGGACGGGATCGAGTCGGCCGACGCGGGGACGGCGAGCCGCTTCATCTCGCTGACCAGGGCGGCCTGGGTGTACTGGGCGATCATCAGGCCCGAGTCCACGCCCGCGTCGTCGGCGAGGAACGGCGGCAGCCCGTGCGACCGGTTCTTGTCCAGCAGCCGGTCGGTGCGGCGCTCGGTGATCGAGGCGAGGTCGGCGGCGGCGATCGCCAGGAAGTCCAGGACGTACGCGACGGGCGCGCCGTGGAAGTTCCCGTTGGACTCGACCCGCCCGTCGGGAAGGACGACGGGGTTGTCGACGGCGGCGGCCAGTTCCCGGTCCGCGACGGTCGCGGCGTGGGCGAGGGTGTCGCGCCCGGCGCCGTTGACCTGGGGCGCGCAGCGCACCGAATACGCGTCCTGCACGCGCGGGGCGTCGTCCTGGTGATGACCGGTCAGGCCCGATCCGGCGAGGACCCGCAGCATGTTGTCGGCGCTGGCGCCCTGGCCCGGGTGCGGGCGGATGGCGTGCAGCTCGGGGGCGAGCACCTTGTCCGTGCCCAGCAGCGCCTCCAGCGAGAGGGCGGCGGTGATGTCGGCGGAGGTGTAGAGGTTTCGCAGGTCCGCGAGGGCCATGACGAGCATGCCGAGCATGCCGTCGGTGCCGTTGAGGAGGGCCAGCCCCTCCTTCTCGCGCAGCTCGACGGGGGTGATGCCGTGGGCGGCGAGCAGTTCGCCGGCCGGGCGCACCGTGCCGTCCGGGCCCTCCGCCTCGCCCTCGCCCATCAGCGTCAGGGCGCAGTGCGAGAGCGGGGCCAGGTCGCCGGAGCAGCCGAGCGAACCGTACTCGTGGACGACCGGGGTGATGCCCGCGTTGAGGACGTCGGCCATGGTCTGCGCGACCTCGGGCCGCACGCCGGTGCGCCCGGAGGCGACCGTCTTGAGCCGCAGGAACATCAGGGCGCGGACGACCTCGCGCTCGACCCGCGGCCCCATCCCGGCGGCGTGCGAGCGGACGATGTTGCGCTGGAGCTGGGCGCGGAGCTCGTGGCTGATGTGCCGGGTCGCGAGCGCGCCGAACCCGGTGGAGACGCCGTAGACCGGCTCCGGCTTGGCGGCGAGCGCGTCCACGATCTCGCGGGCGGCGGCGAGCGCGGCCACGGCGTCCACGGAGAGCTCGACGCGGGCGTTGCCGCGGGCCACGGCGATGACGTCCTGGGCGGTGGTACCGGACGTCCCCACCACGACTGTGTGCATATCCATATTCAGCAGCGTACGGATTGAATCGCACCATGTCACCAGTGGTCGTGCGGTTGACTCCTTACCGGGCGTGACTCCTTACCGGGCAGCCGCGCGGGCCCTCACCCGGCCGGGCACACGACCCCCCGGCGCAGCGGCACATCGACGCAGCGGCACATCGGCACATCGGCTCGTGCGCGCGGACCCGCCACCCCGTGCACGGGCCCCGCCCACGCCCCGTCCACACCGAGCCGCCGCCCAGCGCACGCCGCTCCCCCGCCCCGCACGCATCGGGCCGCCGCCCCGTCCTCCCGGCCGCGCGCCCACCGCTCCCCCCTGCGGGCGTCCCGCTCCCCCTCAGGCGTGGCTGCCGCGCAGGTGCCGGCGCTCGTGCGGGGACCTGGGCGGCGCGTCGGCCAGCCGCATCACCTCGTCGTCGCGCCCCGCCACCACCGGGACCGCGGAACGGGCGGCCTTCGCCCGGTACTGGGCCGCGTCCGCGAGGCGGAAAAGCCGCCGCGCCGAGACCACCGGGCCGATCGGATCGCCGGTCGAGGCGATCCCGCACGCCACCCCGTCCCCCAGCTCCAACTCGGCCGCCCGCTCGCAGAGTTCGGTGGCGGCCCGGATCACCTCGTCCGTACCGGGGCCCACCGCGAGCAGACAGAACTCGTCGCCGCCGAGCCGGGCGGCGAGCGCGCCCGGGAGCATCGCGCCGCAGCGGGACAGCACCGAGCCGAAACGTTCGAGCAGCCGGTCGCCGACCGCGTGGCCGAGGGTGTCGTTGACCCGCTTGAGGCCGTTGAGGTCGCAGACGACCAGGCTGACCACCTCGCCGCCGGTCCGGTACCGCTCCACCGACTCGTCCAGCCGCACATCGACGGCGCGCCGGTTGGCCAGCCCGGTCAGCGGGTCGGTGAAGGCCAGCCTGCGGACCTCCTCCAGCCGCTCGCTCTGGGAGATCCCGGCGGCGACGACGGAGGCCAGCACGGTGGCGAAGTCCGCGTCCTCGCCGCGGAACGCCGGCGCGCCCGCCGGGCGGGCCACATACAGCTCGCCCCAGGCCCGCCCGTGCAGCACGATCGGCGCGACCACGCAGGACCCGCGGCCGCGCCGACGCAGGGCGGCCACCCGCTGGTGGCGGTAGCCCCGTCCGTACCCGCCGCGCGCCTCCGCGTCCGGCGCGCCCTCCGGCTCGTCGTCGTCGGCGGCGGTCTCCACCCAGGCGTCGGGCTCCCCGCCGCCGGCCCACCGCTCGTGCAGGAACTCGGTGATCTCGGGGAACCGGTGCACCGGATACGTCTCGTCCTCGGGGAACTCCTCCTCCCCCTCCGCCCGTTCGCCCGCGTTCACCAGCACCCGCAGACGGCCGCGGTCGCGCTCCCACACGGAGAGCGCGGCGAACGTGCCGCCCAACGCCTCGCACGCCCCCAGCGCGGCCGCGCGCCACGACCCCCGCGGGGTGTGCGCCGCCGCCATCGTCTGCGCAAGCGAAACCACGGCCCGCAGCCGCGCCTCTTCACCACCCATCACCACAGCTTATGTAGTTTTGTGGTGATTTGATCAGTTTGAGGCTCTGAAAATATTCAGCACGTGTCTCTTTGAACACTCAACGTTACTTTCGGGTCCGCCCTCTCCGGCGACGGCCACCTCTGGAGACGGCCGCTCCGCCGGGCCGGTTGCCTCCGGCTTCCCCGGCCCGGTCACTCCCCGGGCCAGTTCGGCTTCCGCTTCTCGTTGAACGCGGCCACGCCCTCGGCCCGGTCGCCGGAGAAGGCCACCGACCGCCACGCGGCGTCCTCGACCTCCAGGCCGGCCCGCAGGTCGAGGCCGTGCCCCAGTCGCAGCGCCCGCTTGGCGGCCCGCAGGCCCACCGGGGAGTTGGCGGCGATCCGCCCGGCGAGCGCGAGCGCGGCCTCGCGGTCCCGGCCCGGCTCCACGAGCTCGTCCACCAGACCGGTCTCCAGCGCCTCGGCCGCCTCCACCCGCCGGGCCGTGAAGACCAGCTCGGCCGCGCGCGCCGCGCCGACCCGCCGGGGCAGCAGCTGCGTGCCGCCGCCGCCCGGGATCACGCCGACCGACACCTCGGGCAGGCCCACCACGGCCGTGCGGTCGGCGACGATCAGGTCGCAGGACAGGGCCAGCTCGAACCCGCCGCCGAGCGCGAAGCCGTGCACCGCCGCGATCGTGGGCATCGGCAGTTCGAGCACCCCGGTGTAGGCGGCGCGGGCGGTGGGGCGCTGGCGAAGCAGCTCGGCGTCGGTGAAGGAGTTCCGCTCCTTCAGGTCGGCGCCCACGCAGAAGGCGCGTTCATGGCTGGAGGTGAGGACGGCGGCGCGCACGGCCGGGTCGTCGGCGAGCGCGGCGCAGGCGGCGGCGATCGAGCGGGCCATGTCCGTGGACACCGCGTTCATGGCCTTGGGCCGGTCGAGGACCAGCTCGGCCACATGCTCCTGCCCCTCGTGGACCCGTACGACGACGAACTCCCCGAACCGCTGCTCGGACGTGACGGCCATGACTTCACCCCTCCGGTTAACGAGCGTTACCGGAGGGATCCTATGGGGCGGCCCCGACAACGGTCACGGGCGGAGGCCGACCGGCGGCGCGGACGCCCTCAGGGGAGGACCCGGACGCCTCCTGGAGAGCCAGGGGGCCTTCGGGGAAGGCCCGGGGGGGGTCCCTCGGGGGGAGGGCCCGGGGTCAGGATGTGCCGCGGCGGGCCAGCAGCCAGGGTTCGACGACGCCGAGGCCGCGCACCGGCCGCTGCCACATGGGCTGCAGCCCGTAGCGGTAGGTGGGCAGGGCCGTCGGCTCCAGGCCCTCCTGTCGTTCCTTCTCGGCCGCCGCCGCCCGCTCGGCGGCCTCCGCCTCGGAGGCCGGGGCGTCGCCGGTGCGGGTCAGCTCCTCCGCGAACGCGCCGTCCACCAGCACGGCGTCCTTCGGCGCTATCGAGGTCAGCCGGCTGGCGAGGTTCACCGTCGTGCCGAAGACATCGCCCATCCGGGTGGTGACGGTGCCGAAGGCGATGCCGACCCGGAGCGCGGGCATCGTCTCGTCCTGGGTCATCGCCTCGATCAGGCGCAGCGCGATCTCTGCGGCGGTGCCGGCGTCGTCGGCGCAGTAGAGGACCTCGTCGCCGAGGGTCTTGATGAGCCGGCCGCCGTGCGCGGCGACCAGGTCGGCCGCGGTGGTCTCGAACGCCTCGACGAGTTCGCCGAGTTCCTCCTCCTCCAGCCGCCGGGTCAGCCGGGTGAAGCCGACCAGGTCGGCGAAGCCGACGGCGAGGCGCCGGTCGACCATCTCCTCGTCGTCGGCGGCCTGCACGACCCGCCCGGTGGCGGCGGCGAGCTGGCGCCGCCACACGTAGACCAGGAACTCCTGGAGCTCCGGGAGGAGCAGCTCGACCAGGGGGTAGGTGACCTCGGTACGGGTCATGCCGGGCTCGGGCGGCTCGGTCAGCCCTTCGAGGAAGGAGTCGATCTGCCATTCCGCCAGTCGGGCGGTGGTCTGCCCGGTCGACCGGGCGACCTGGATCGCCATCGGCTCGCTGAGCAGCCCCGCCTCGACGAGACCGGCGAGGCGGCGCAGGGCCAGCACGTCGGCCTCGGTGAGCGCCCGGGCCTGCCCGATGTCGGCGAAGCCCATGGCCCGCCAGAACCGGGAGGCCAGGTCCATCGAGACGCCGGCGGTCCGGGCCGCCTGGAACGGCGTGTAGCGGCGGTCGGCGCCCAGGATGAGCTGTTCCAGCCGGATCGCGAGGGGGTCGTCGGTCGGTTCCGCCGTATGGTCGACTTCGAGATGCGGTGTCGGGTGGACCGAAGGTTCCGACGGGGGCTCCTCGCCCGCGCCGGACGTCGAATCGTCGACGGTCACCAGCCGCCTCCTGCCCGTTCCCTGCGCACTGCCCTGCCGATCTGTCGGTGGATCGCCTCAACTTTACGGCAGGTGTGCCGTGGCTCACGTCCGCGAGCCGCGCGCCGGCGCCCCGGGACGGCTCCCGGGACCCGCTCCCGGGGCCGCGCGGGGCCCGTCCGGGAGGCTTTTGGGCCCGGTCGGCCCGTACCGGTCAGGTCAGGCCGCCCCCGGCCCCGCGCAGGTGCACGATGTCGCCCGCCGACAGGGGCTCCCGCAGGCCCTCCTCGGTGGACAGGACCAGCCGCCCGTCGCCGTCGACGGCCACCGCCTCGCCGGTGAGCGTCCGGCCGCCGGGCAGTTGGGCGCGCACCGCCCGGCCGAGCGTCGCGCAGCCCGCCGCGTACGCCTCCTGGAGCCCGGCGGCCGCCGCGTCCCCGTCCGCGTCCCGCCACCGCCCGTACCAGTGTTCCAGCGAGCGCAGCACGCCCCGCAGCAGGGTGTCCCGGTCGGTGGAGACGGCCCCGGCCAGGGAGAGCGATCCGGCGGTGGGGACGGGGAGTTCGGCGGCGCGCAGGGTGACGTTGATGCCGACGCCGATGACGACGCCGTCCCCGGCGCGCTCGGCGAGGATGCCGCCCGTCTTGCGTTCCGCGCCGGGCGGGTTCTCCCCCTCCGGGAGCCCGCCGGAGGCGGCGGGGACCGTCACCAGGAGGTCGTTGGGCCATTTCAGCGCCGTGTCGACGCCCGCCGACCTGGCCAGCCCGGTGGCCACGGCGACGCCGGTGAGCAGCGGCAGCCAGCCCCACCGGTCCGCCGGGATGTCGCCGGGCTTCAGGAAGACGGAGAGGAACAGCCCCGAACGGGCCGGGGCCGACCAGGTGCGGTCGAGCCGGCCGCGGCCCGCCGTCTGCTCCTCGGCCACCAGCACGGCCCCCTCGGGGAGCCCGGCCGCCGCCCGCGCGGCGAGGTCGGCGTTGGTGGAACCGGTGGTCTCCACGACGTCGAGCGAAGTCCACAGGCCGCCCGGCCGCAGCAGACCGCGGCGCAGCGCGGAGACGTTCAGGGGGGGCCGGTCGAGGTCCGACCAGCGGCTGTGAGGCGCATCCGAAGGTGTCATGCAAGCCAGACTAGGTGTGGCAAACGACGCACTGCCGAACCGAATGCACGCCGATACGCTACGGACCAGTAGGTGATCCAGGGCTGATCGGCCGGTGTCCAGGGCCTGATCGGCAGCACAGTCGTCCCCCCGTGACCAGGCAGGGAGCCGCCACCCGATGTCCGAGCCGGAAGAGACCGACATCCACACCACCGCGGGCAAGATCGCGGACCTGCAGCGCCGCATCGAGGAGGCGACGAACGCGGGCTCCGCACGGGCGGTCGAGAAGCAGCACGCGAAGGGCAAGCTGACCGCCCGGGAGCGGGTGGCCCTGCTGCTCGACGAGGGATCCTTCGTGGAGCTCGACGAGTTCGCCCGGCACCGGTCGACCAGCTTCGGCATCGAGAAGAACCGCCCGTACGGGGACGGCGTCGTCACCGGCTACGGCACGGTGGACGGCCGCCCCGTCTGCGTCTACTCCCAGGACTTCACGATCTTCGGCGGTTCGCTGGGCGAGGTCTACGGTGAGAAAATCGTCAAGGTGATGGACTTCGCGCTGAAGACCGGCTGCCCGGTCATCGGCATCAACGACGGCGGCGGCGCGCGCATCCAGGAAGGGGTCGCCGCGCTCGGCCTGTTCGCGGAGATCTTCCGCCGCAACGTGCACGCCTCGGGCGTGATCCCGCAGATCTCGCTGATCGTCGGCCCGTGCGCGGGCGGCGCGGTCTACTCCCCCGCGATCACCGACTTCACCGTGATGGTCGACCGGACCTCGCACATGTTCATCACCGGCCCCGACGTCATCAAGACCGTCACCGGCGAGGACGTCGGCTTCGAGCAGCTCGGCGGCGCACGCACCCACAACACCGTCTCCGGTGTGGCGCACCACATGGCGGGCGACGAGAAGGACGCCATCGAGTACGTCAAGTCGCTGCTCTCGTACCTGCCTTCGAACAACCTCTCGGAGCCGCCGGCCTTCCCGGAGGAGGCGGTTCTCACCGCCACCGACGAGGACCGCGAGCTCGACGCCCTCGTCCCGGACTCCGCGAACCAGCCGTACGACATGCACACCGCCATCGAGCATGTGCTGGACGACGGTGAATTCCTGGAGACCCAGGCCCTGTTCGCGCCGAACATCATCACCGGCTTCGGGCGGGTCGAGGGCTACCCGGTCGGCATCGTCGCCAACCAGCCGATGCAGTTCGCGGGCTGTCTCGACATCAACGCGAGCGAGAAGGCGGCCCGGTTCGTCCGCACCTGCGACGCGTTCAACGTGCCGGTGCTGACCTTCGTCGACGTGCCGGGCTTCCTGCCCGGCGTCGACCAGGAGTACGGCGGCATCATCCGCCGCGGCGCCAAGCTGATCTACGCGTACGCGGAGGCGACCGTCCCGCTGATCACGGTGATCACCCGCAAGGCGTTCGGCGGCGCGTACGACGTGATGGGCTCCAAGCACCTGGGCGCCGACGTCAACCTGGCCTGGCCGACCGCGCAGATCGCGGTGATGGGCGCGCAGGGCGCGGTGAACATCCTGCACCGCCGGACCCTCGCCGCCGTCACGGACCCGGCCGAGGCGGACGCGCTGCGCACCGAGCTGATCGCGGACTACGAGGACGCGCTCCTCAACCCGTACGTGGCGGCCGAGCGCGGCTACGTCGACGCGGTGATCATGCCGTCCGACACCCGCGTCCACATCGTGAAGGCGCTGCGCCAGCTGCGCACCAAGCGGGAGTCGCTGCCGCCGAAGAAGCACGGCAACATCCCCCTCTAGGCCCTGACTTCAAACTGCCGTCGTTCGGCCGGAGGCCGTGCCGCTCTTCTCCAGACCGCTCACCCCATCGGACGACTCCCTCTCCGGAAAGGGCCGTTGCCATGATCAAGGTCGTACGGGGCAACCCGACCGCCGAGGAACTGGCCGCCGCGCTCGCGGTGGTACGGGCGCGGGCCGCGGCGACGGCGTCGGGCGCGCCGTCGGCCGCGCCGGCGCTGCCCGGGCAGTGGGCCGACCCGGCCCGCATCGCCCGCCGCGCCCGCCATGTGCCGGGCCCGCGCGCCTGGGCCCGGACGTACTGGCCCGGGTGATCCGGGCATTCACGGCCCCACCGGGCGGGTGACCGCCGGGTGGGGCCGTTCCCCGCGCCGGTCAGTCCTCCGCGCCGGTCAGCTGCA
>NZ_JBAGJZ010000044.1:0-71504 GCF_037034285.1 Streptomyces tyrfis
GGGCTGCGCGGCCCGGGCGGGGGCGGGGCCGGCGGGGGGTGTCGGGCCACGGCCCCGGCCTTGTGCCGTGCTCAGCCCAGCAGCTCGACGTCGAGACGCCCGTAGTGGTACTCACGCACCACACGCAGCAGCTCGTCCTCGCTCAGCTGCCCGTCGCCGTTCTCGTCGATCTTCTGGAAGGCCTCCGCGGCGGTGGTACGCGGCAGACCGATCGCGCTCAGCCACGTCTCGAACTCGGAGGCGTCGAGGGTCCCGTTGCCGTCGCTGTCCGAGAGGGTGACGAGGGCCTTCACCACCGGCGCGAGGGCGCGGCTGAACGCCGCCTCGCCCTCGGTGAACAGCAGCCGCTCGGTGGCCTGCAGGAAGCCCTGCTCCGAGATGCCGGCCTGGGCGTCGCCGCCGGACTGCTCGGCGAGGTGGGTGTAGAGGGCCTCGAAGGCGTCGTGCAGCGCCCGCGCCCCGGGGGAGTCCGGCGCCGCGTCGAACCCGCTGACGATGCGGGCGGCCTCCTGGCGGAAGTCCTCCAGCTCCAGCAGGCCGTTGCCGTCCACGTCCCAGCGGGCGAAACGCTTGCGCAGCCGGTCCTTGGCCAGGGCATTGCTCATGATGTGCTCCTTACTCATGGTGTTTCTCGATATCCGCGACGCCGCGACGAGCAGGCCGCGACGCCTCGGTGAAGAACCGGGCCCCGAAGCCCCCGTGCGACGGGGGTGAACGGAACCCGGCCGCGCACGCCGGACCGGCGTGCGAGCACGGGGGCCACCGCCCGGTACGCGGGCGGGGCACGGAAAACGGGGAGCCGACGAGGCGCGGGGGTGAGGACGCGAGGGCGGCGGGGCCCGCTCAGAGCGGGGTGATGTGCCGTCCGACGAGCGTCCCCCGGGTGTCGAGCACGGGGCGGCCGCAGCGGCCCAGTGTGTGCGGGGCGTAGCAGGAATGGGGTTGGAGGAGGACGACGAGGTCGGCCGTGTCCAGCGCCGCCTCCAGGTCGGTCGCCCGGGGCAGCGAGTCGCCGTGCACCGGGAAGTCCGCCACGTACGGGTCGTGGTAGCTCACCTGGGCCCCGGCCTCCAGCAGCCGGGCCGCGACGGCCCGGGCCGGCGTCTCGCGGGTGTCGGCCACGTCCGGTTTGTAGGTGACGCCCAGGAGCAGCACCCGCGCCCCCTCGGCCTTGACGCCGTGCGCGTCGAGCAGCTCCAGCGCCCGCCCGGCGACATGTCCCGGCATCGCGTCGAGCACGTCCCGCGCGGCGTCGAGCAGCCGGAAGGAGAAGCCCTGACGCTCGGCCTCGACGGCGAGATAGCGCGGATCCACGGGGATGCAGTGACCGCCCACCCCCGGCCCGGGCGTGAAGCGGCCGAAGCCGAAGGGTTTCGTCCCGGCGCAGTGCAGAACGTCCCAGACGTCGATTCCGGCGCGGTGGCAGTAGAGCGCCACCTCGTCGATCAGAGCGATATTGACATAGCGATAGGTGTTCTCCAGGAGCTTGGCCATCTCCGCCTCTCGCACGCCTTTCGCCAGGACGAGATGGCGGACAAATGCGGAATAGAAGGAGACCGCGCGTCTCGCGCATTCCGGAGTGTGCCCGCCGATGATTTTCGGCGTGTTCTCCACCCCCCATTCCCGATTGCCGGGATCGATGCGCTGAGGGGAATATGCGAGTGGGAAATCCCGGCCCGCGACCAGCCCGCTCCCTTTCTCCAGCAGCGGTTTGACGATGCCGTCCGTGGTGCCCGGATGGCTCGTCGACTCCAGGACCACCAGGGTCCCGGGGGCGAGGGCGCGGGCCACCTCCGCGGTGGCCGCCTCGATCGCGGAGAGGTCCGGACCGCCGTCCGGGGTGAGCCCGGTGGGCACGCAGATCACCACCGTGCGCGCGCCGCGCAGGACGGCGGGGTCGGCCGTGGCGCGGAAGCCGCGCTCCAGCATCCCCGCGACCTCCTCGTCCGAGACCCCGCCGACGTGCGAACGCCCGGCTTCCAGACCGGACACCACCGGGGCGGCGACGTCCATTCCGACGGTCCGGACCCCCGCGGCGCAGGCGGCGCGGGCGAGCGGCAGCCCGACGTGTCCCAGCCCGACGACCACCAGCTCGGCGGGCCGGTCGTCCGCCCCCGGCGACGGCGTCTGCCGGGGCAGCCGCGCCGCGGCGCCCACCGGGCCCCCGTAGGGCGCTTCCCCCATCAGACGGAGAAGCTGCCGCTGCCGGGCGCGACATGCGCGCCGTGCCCGGGCTGCACGACCAGCCCGGGGGTGAGGCAGAACGGGTCCCCGTACACCGTCACCGGGCGGTCGCTCCGATTCACCAGGACATGGGAATCGGCCGGGAGCTTCCGGCAGCCCGCGGGATTCTCGTACACCGTGACCGGAGAGACCTCGGTACGGAAGACGACGACGTCACCGCTGCCCGAGTCGGCATAAGCCCCCGGCGCGCATACGGAAAGCGCCCCCGCGGCGGCGAGCACGGCTGCGGCCCCGAAACGATGCAATTTCCAACCTCCTGTTAAGCGGTGTGCGCGAAGAATTCGCGGACACTGAATATCTTGGGGCCCTGAGCGGCCCTTCACGGCCACCGCGGGGGATGTACACCCGTATGGGTGACGACGGGGATCGCGGCGGCGGCGCGCGAACGGCCGCCGGAGGCGGGCCGGGCCCCGGCGGCCCGGGTGCCCGCCCCGCGACGAACCCCGGGATGACCTGCGGGCCGGAAGCCGAGCCAAGGGTCTCCGGCGGCCGGCCCGGGTGCGCGGCGGGCGTCAACAGAATGGTTTCCTCTCGCGGACCCGCCGGTGCCGGGCCGTGCGCCCGGGGACCGCGCCGCGCCCCGAGGCCCCGGGCCGTGTCCCGGGAAGCCCGCCGGGGACGGGCGGGCAGCCCGTAGGCTTTGCGGGACACGGCCCGACGTCCGACGGACACGGCCTCGTGTCCAGCTGGAGGGGAAGCGCCGGAACCGGCGCCGGGCGGACGGGCGGTGGGCCCTCCGGCGGCGCGGTGGATGAGGATGAGGGGGAGACCGTGATCGAGAGAATCCTGCCGTCCCGGGTGGTCGTGGAGGAGGCGTTCTCCGATCCGCCCGAGGTCGCGCTCTTCCCCGCCGAGGAGGAGCTGATCCGCAACAGCGTGGAGGTGCGGCGCCGGGAGTTCGGCACCGTGCGGCACTGCGCCCGACGCGCGCTCGGCGCCCTCGGTGTGGCCCCGGCGCCCATCCTCAAGGGCGAGCGCGGCGCGCCGCTGTGGCCGGCCGGGACGGTCGGGAGCATGACCCACTGCGCCGGATACCGGGCCGCCGCGGTGGCGCGCCGGGCGGACGTCCTCACCATCGGCATGGACGCCGAACCGCACGCCGCGCTGCCCGAGGACGTGCTGGAGACCATCGGGCTGGTGACGGAGCGGCAGCGCGACCGCGAGCTGCGCGGCGCGCACCCCGGCGTCTGCTGGGACCGGCTGCTGTTCAGCGCCAAGGAGAGCGTCTACAAGGCGTGGTTCCCGCTCACCCGACGCTGGCTGGGCTTCGAACAGGCCGACATCGTGCTCCGTCCGGACGGCACGTTCCTCGCGGAACTCCTCGTCTCCGAGGCGGAGTCGGCGATCCGGGCGGACGCCCTGCCGGAGACGGCGGCCGCCGGCCCGGCCGGGACCGCGGCGGTGCCCCGGGAGCTGCGGGGCCGCTGGCTGGTCGCCGACGGCCTGCTGGCGACCGCGATCGTCATCGAGAACGGGACGCTCTGAGGGGAGCCCCCGGGCGGGGTCCGCGCGGTTCTGCGGCCGGACCGGCGGACGGGCGCGGCGGCCGGCGTTCCCCGGCCCGCCCGGCGGCGGTCGCGCGCCCTCTCGGGCGGGGGCGGCCGTCGGGCCCGATGCCCGGGGGACGGCGGCCGGACTCTCGTCCGGGAGCGGGGACGACTCGTAGTCTCTGCTCCCATGACACCTGATCACATGAATCCACGTCAGGAGAACGAGGGCCGCATGCGGGCGCGCGAGGCGGGCATTTCGCTGACCGGCGAGCCGGGCCCCTGGAACGCGATCACGGACGTCCCGGGGGTCGAGGTCGGGTACGTCACCCTGATCGAGGGCGAGGACGTGCGCACCGGGGTGACCGCGATCCTGCCGCGCGGCCGGGACGGCGTGGGCGTCCCCTGCGCGGCGGGCTGGCACTCCTTCAACGGCAACGGCGAGATGACCGGTACGGCCTGGATCGAGGAGACGGGACAGCTCGCCGTCCCGGTGGTCGTCACCAACACCTACGCGGTGGGCCCGGTGCACCGGGGCGTCGTCGAGTGGGTGCGGGCCAACCGCCTGGACATGGCGCCGGAATGGCTGCTGCCGGTGGTGACGGAGACCTGGGACGGCCACCTCAACGACATCCACGGTTCCGCGGTGGGCCCGCACCACGCGGCGGCCGCGATCGACGCGGCGGTCTCCGGCCCGGTGGCGGAGGGGTGCGTCGGCGGCGGAACCGGCATGCGCTGCTACGGATTCAAGGGCGGTTCGGGGACCGCCTCGCGGGTGGTCCGCCACGGCGAGGACCGCTACACCGTCGGCGCGTTCGTGCAGGCGAACTTCGGCGCCCGGCGCGAACTGGTGGTGGCCGGGAACCCGGTGGGGCGCTCGCTGCCCGATCCGGCGACGGCTCCCGCCCGGGCTCCGGCGGACGGCGGGGAGCGCCAGGCGCCGCCCGGCGCGGGTTCGGTGATCGTGGTGGTGGCGACCGACGCGCCGCTGCTGCCGGGGCAGTGCAAGGCCCTCGCGCGCCGGGTGACGCTCGGCCTGGCCCGCACCGGGACCACCGGCAGCCACTTCTCCGGGGACCTCTTCCTGGCCTTCTCCACCGCCAACCCGTCCGCGCTGACCAGCACGTTCCCCGAGAACGACGGCAGCGCCCCGTACGAGTCGATGCGCTTCGTCCCGTGGGGGCGGATGGACCCCTTCTACGCCGCGGTGGTCGAATCGGTGGAGGAGGCGGTGCTCAACGTGCTCACCGGCGCGCACTCCATGACCGGCCGCGACGGTCACCACGTCGAGGCGCTTCCGCTGGACCTGGTGACCGGAGCTCCGGCGGACGGCGCGCGCTGAGACCGGCCCCGGGCCCCCGCCGGGGCCCGGCATCCGGGGGAGCCGCCGGGGCGTACGGGGGTCCCGGGGCGGGGGCCGCTGGTCTCGTACAGGTTCGTCGGCCATACTGCCCGCCGTGGAGCAGCGCATAGATCCGAACACTCAGCCCGGGTACGCCGCGGGGACGGACCCGGCGTACATCCCCGGCCTCACGGCGCCCCGCACCGCCGGCACGCCCGAACCGGGCGCGGGGCAAGGGGAACAGGACCCGGCCCAGGACCCGGCGCCCGCCGCGGTCGCCGTCGACGACGCGCCCCCGGCCGACGCGGCGGCGGGCGACGAGGAGGCCCCCGACGACGCGGCCCCGGAGGCCGAGGGGAAGGAGGAGAAGGACCGACGGCCGCAGGACGGCCCGGTGTTCGAGGTGAGCGACCGCCGCGGGGCGATCACCGCGGACCACGAGGGCGTCCGGTTCCGGCTGGACGACCAGGAGGCCGAGTTCGACTGGGACGAGATCGGCGCGGTCGAGGTGAAGACCCCCCGGTTCGGCCGCCGGTTCACCGTCACGGTCCACGTCGAGGCCAACCGGTGGTTCAACGCCGAGGTCGAGGCGCCCGCCAGGGGCGACCTCAAGCAGTGGGCGGAGCGGCTCGACGCGGTGCTCGACGTCTACTTCGAGGAATCCTGATCCTTCGGGCCGGCCCGAGCGCCCACCGGACGCCGGAACGGGGCGCCCGGGCCTGAACCCCGCCCGGCCCCCGGCCCGTCGGGTCCGGGCGGGCAGCCGGAGCACCGTCGGGACCGGGCCCGGCCCCCGCCGGGACCCCGGGCCCGGCGTGACCGGTCCGACGCCGCCCGGCCGCTCACGCCCCGCGGAGCGCGTCGAGCACCAGCGGCCACGCCTTGGCGCCCAGCGCCGCGTCCGCGGCCGGCGAGCCCCCGTAGAGGAAGTGCGGGGACTCGGGCGCCGGGCCCTCGCCGGGGAAGCGCGGGCGGTGGCCGGCGTCGCGGGCGCCGATCAGCCGTACGGGCAGGCCGGCGGCCGCGCGCCGGGCGGCCAGTTCCTCCGCGTAGGGCAGTGAGGGCCACATCGCGTCGTCCCCGCCGGCGACGAGCACCAGGTCGGCCGGCGACTTCTGCACGGCGATCGCCGCCGCCCCGGCGAGGTCGGCGTACGTGCGACGGCTGCGCTCGTACCAGCCCCGGATGGCGACGGGGCCGCCCGGTGGCGGCGCGGGGACCGGGGCCCAGGAGTCGTCGTACGGGACGAACGGCAGCGGCCGGCCCCGCCAGGTCCACGAGGAGCGGTACGGCCGGTCCCGGCCGTCGGCGCCGGGGCCGACGTTGGCCCAGGTCAGCGAGGTGGGCGAGACCGCCACCACGACGTCGATCCCGGGCAGCAGCACGGACAGGTGCAGGGCGGCCTCCGCGCCCTTGGACACGCCGAGGACGCCGATCCGCCGGGCGCCGTGCGCGCGGAGCGCCTCGATCGCGGGGCCGAAGGTCTCCAGCGGCACCTCGCAGACGCCCGGCGGCTGCCCCGATCCGCCGAACCAGCGGAAGGACAGCGCGGTCATGCCCTCCCGGGCGAGGAGCCGGCACCGCTCGTCCTCGACGCGCCCGCTGGACCCGGAGAGCACGAGCACCCCGACGCCGTCGTCCGCCCGCGCGTCCGGGGGCCGGTGCGCGGGCATGGCGAGAAACCCCTCGCGAACGCCCGGGCAGGGCGGTTCGCGAGGGGTTTCTCGGGTGGCCTCCCGCGTGTGCGGGCGCGGGACGCCGAACGTGCGCTCGACGACGGCCACCGGCCGGTCAGGCATCCGTGAGCACGACCGAGCGGGTCAGGTGGCGCGGGCTGTCCGGGTCCAGGCCACGGGCCTCGGCGCGGGCGACCGCCAGGCGCTGCACGCGCACCAGATCCGCCAGCGGGTCCAGGCCGCTCTCCACCCAGCGGGCGCCGGTCGCGCGCAGCTGCTCCGGCAGACCCTCGGGCGCGGTGCCGAACATCCAGGTCGCGGTGGTGTCGGTGGCGATGCTGATGGGACCGTGGCGGTACTCCATCGCCGGGTACGACTCGGTCCAGGAGAGCGACGCCTCCTTCATCTTCAGCGCGGCCTCGTTGGCGAGACCCACCGTCCAGCCCCGGCCGAGGAAGGTGAACTGGGTGCAGTCCAGCAGCCCTTCGGGCAGCGGCTCCGCCAGCGCGGTCTCCGCGTCCCGCACCACGGCGTCGGTGTGCAGCCCGAGATGGGCGCGGAGCAGGGTGAGCGCGGTGGTGGCGAACCGGGTCTGCACCACCGACTTCTCGTCCGCGAAGTCCAGGACGACGACGTCGTCGGCGGCGGACATGACCGGGGTGTCGGGGTCGGCGGTGATGGCCACCGTACGGGTGGCGCCGCCGAGGCGGCCGAGCAGCTCCAGCACCTCGGTCGTGGTGCCCGAGCGGGTGAGCGCGACGACCCGGTCGTAGCCCCGGCCGAAGGGGAACTCCGAGGCGGCGAAGGCGTCGGACTCGCCCTGCCCGGACTCCTCGCGGAGCGCGGCGTACGCCTGCGCCATGTAGAACGAGGTGCCGCAGCCGACGACCGCGATGCGCTCACCGGCGGCGGGCAGAGCGGCCGCCCGGGTCCCCGCCAGATCGGCGGCACGGCGCCAGCACTCCGGCTGGCTGGCTGTCTCGATCTCGACAAATGACACTTTATGCACTCCGAACTTTCGTAGTGGATGCTCGTTTGCGCACGTTATACATGCGGTATGAGCATTATCAAGCATGCTTCTTGCAGGATGCTTGACTGGACAGTGCCTTGTGCGACGCTTGCGCGTGTCCGGTGACCGTACCCAAGGGGATGGGTGCCCGAAGCCCGGCTCGTGAGGAGAGTTCTCTTGTCCAGGGAAGCCCGGTGGAACGCGCTGCTGGAACTCGTCGGTAAGAACGGCCGGGTCGAGGTCGAGGACGCCGCCACCACGCTGGACGTCTCGGCGGCGACCATCCGCCGTGACCTGGACCAGCTGGCCGAGCAGCAGCTGCTGACGCGCACCCGCGGCGGCGCGGTCGCGCACGGGGTGAGTTACGAACTCGCGCTGCGCTACAAGGCCGGCCGGCACGCCCCCGAGAAGCAGGCCATCGGCCGCGCCGTCTCCGAACTGGTGGCGGTGGGCGAGGTGGTGGGGCTGACCGGCGGCACGACCCTGACCGAGGTGGCCCGTTCGCTGGCGGTGCGCTCCGACGTCGTCGGCGACACGGCGGCGGCGGGGATGGGTGGCCAGCCCGCCCTGACCGTGGTCACCAACGCCCTCAACATCGCCCATGAGTTGGTGATCCGGCCGCAGATCAAGATCGTGGTGACCGGCGGCGTGGCCAGGCCGCAGTCGTACGAGCTGACGGGACCGCTGGCCAGCGGTGTGCTGCGGGAGATCACCCTGGACGTCGCCGTGCTGGGGGTCAACGCGATCGACATCGAGCGCGGCGCCTATGTCCACCACGAGGGCGAGGCCAGCATCAACCGGCTGCTCGCGCAGCAGGCGCAGCGCGTGGTGGTGGCGGCCGACTCCTCGAAGATCGGCAAGCGGGCCTTCGCCCGGGTCTGCGACCTCGGGCAGGTCGACTTCCTCGTCACCGACAAGGGGATCGCGCCGGAGGCCGAGGCCCGCTTCGCTGAGGCGGGGGTCACCGTCGTCGCCGTCTGAACCGGACCGCTCGCCCCGACGGCGGGCCGTCACCCGAGAGGGAGCGGCCCGCCGTTCGCATGCGCGGACGGGCGCCCGCGCGACGCGCCCGTGCGCGGCGCGACGGAACCGGCGGAAGGGGGCGATGCGGACGAAGAGGGTGGTGTCGGCCAGGACGGCTGCGTGCGGATGTCGTTTGAAGTATCTGTTGACGCATCAGCAAGCGTGCGGTGTCGCCCTGGTAAGCCTCCGAGCTGCTCGTCCGTGCGCCCTCCGGGGCATGCGCGAGCCCTTCGGGTGCCTCTTCTGCGCCCTATGTCGGGTCATGGGCGGTAGCCCGGGGAGCGTGTGAGTCTCGTAGAAACTTTTTCTGTGTCAATAGATGTTCGTTACCACTGCGAAATGAACAACTCTTGCCATCGGGGTGCGGCGTCGTGAACTATGTGGCTGTCGCCGCGAAGGGGCGCCGGTCGCACCCGCGGTGGTGCGGGCCGCCTCCGTGCCTGCGGGACACTCCCTCGCTCCAACAGCCCTGGAGGTGCCTGTGACGACGGCGGATGCGCCGGTCTCGGCCGTGCGGTCTCCCGTGCCGCGGCCCCATGACCCCGACGACGCGGACGGCGGCCCCGCCGGGAAGAAGCGCGGAGGCATACGGACACGGCAGCCGCTCCGGCGCCGTCTCCGGCGGGACAAGACGCTGCTGCTGCTCTGCCTGCCGGGGGTCCTGTACTTCCTGCTCTTCTTCTATCTCCCGCTCGCGGGCAACGTCATCGCCTTCCAGGACTACCAGCCGTTCCTGGGATTCAAGGAGAGCCCGTTCGTCGGCCTCGCGAACTTCACCGCGCTGCTCGCCGAACCGGACTTCTGGAGCGCGGTCTCCAACACCCTCCAGATCACCGCGATCCAGCTGCTGCTCTACTTCCCGGCGCCGATCGCCCTGGCCCTGCTGCTCAACTCGCTGATCAGCGAGAAGATCAAGCGGTTCATCCAGACCGTGGTGTACCTGCCGCACTTCCTGTCGTGGGTCGTCGTGGTCGCGATGTTCAAGCAGGTGCTCGGAGGCGCCGGCTCGGTCACCACGTTCCTGATGGAGCACGGCATCACCATCGGCAACGTGATGACCAACCCCGACACCTTCAAGCTGCTGATCACCACCCAGGCCATCTGGAAGGACTGCGGCTGGGGCACGATCATCTTCCTGGCGTCCATCGCCTCGATCGACACCGGCCAGTACGAGTCCGCCGCCATGGACGGCGCCGGCTGGCTCCGGCGGATCTGGCACATCACCCTGCCGGGCATCCGGCCGGTGATCCTCATGCTGCTGATCCTCCGGCTCGGCGACATCCTCTCGGTCGGCTTCGAGCAGATCATCCTGCAGCGCGACGCCGTCGGCCCGGACGCGTCCGAGGTGATGGACACCTATGTCTACTTCCACGGCGTCATCGACGGCGACTGGGGGATGAGCACGGCCGCGGGTCTCATGAAGGGCGTCATCGGCTTCGCCCTGATCCTCGCCGCCAACAAGCTCGCCCACCGCTTCGGCGAGCAGGGAGTGTACCGATGAGCAGTCAGACCCTCGCCGCACGGCTGCGCGGCGCCCGCCCCGGCCCCCGCGACGGCGGCCGCCGCCGAGCCTCGTCCGGGCGGCCGCCGTGGATGGAGCGGCCGCACTGGTACGGGCAGGGCGCGAAGGCCGCCGCCCTGGTCGTCCTGACCGTGATCGTGCTCTACCCGTTCGTCCTCGCCGTCGGCACCAGCCTCGCCGGGCGCGAGGAGCTCAACGCCAACGGCGGATACGTCCTGGTGCCCAAGCACCCGACGCTGGAGGCGTACCGGGTCATCCTGTCCGGCGGCGTCGTCACCCAGGCCGCGCTGGTCTCCATCTGCATCACGCTGATCGGCACGGCGCTGAGCCTGGCCTGCACGGTGATGATCGCCTACGGCACCTCGCGGCCCGGCACCGTCCTCGGCAAGCCGATCCTGCTGCTGGTCCTCGGCACGTTCCTCTTCGCCCCGGGCATCATCCCCACGTACCTGGCCGTCCAGCAGTTCAAGATGCTCGACACCTACGCCGCGCTGATCCTCCCGGTGCTGCTCAACGCGTTCAACATCGTGGTGGTGCGCTCGTTCTTCCAGAGCATTCCCGAGGAGCTGTACGACGCGGCGCGGATCGACGGCGCGGGCGAACTGACGGTCCTCGTGCGGATCGTGATGCCGCTGTCCAAGGCGGTCCTCGCGGTGGTCGGGCTGTTCTACGCGGTCGGGTACTGGAACAGCTTCTTCAACGCGGTGCTCTACCTCAACGACTCCAGCAAGTTCCCCATCCAGGTGATCCTGCGCAGCTACGTCCTCAACGGCCAGAGCATCAACGCGCAGGCCATGGGGGTCCACGCGACGCCGCCCGCGACCTCCCTGCAGATGGCCGTGCTGATCATCGCCATCGTGCCCATCCTCTGCGTCTACCCCTTCCTGCAGAAGTTCTTCGTCAAGGGCGTCCTCACCGGGGCGATCAAGGGCTGATCCGCCCGCGCGCCGACGACCCCGCGGGGCCGGCCGCGCACGACGGACCGGCGGGCCGCCCCTCCGGAGGCCCGCCCGCCCGGCCCGCGCCCCCGCCGCCCCGTACTTCGCACACCTCCTAGGAGCACTCCATGTCCACCAACCTGTCCAGGCGCGGCTTCATGGGCGCGGCCGGGATCGCCGGCCTCACCGCGGCCGGTCTGACCTCCCTGTCCGCGTGCGGCAGCGGCGCCACCGTCAGCAAGGGCGGGGCCAAGGCGTCGGCCAGGCTGAAGCTCCCTGCGTACGTCCCCGCCCGGACCGCCCCCGCCGACCTCGCGGGCAACGCCGCCGGACTGGACGCCACCTATCTGCGTTACCCCAAGCAGCTGACCAGGTCGGTGCCCAAGGCGCCCGGCGACGGCAGCCGCATCACCGCCCTCACCGAGACGTTCACCACCCCCGCCCCGCCGCAGGCCAAGAACGCCTACTGGCAGGAGCTGAACAAGCGGCTGGGGGCGCGGTTCGACATGACGATCGTCGTCGACCAGGGCGTCGACGCCTACCTCACCAAGTTCAACGCCATGATGGCCAGCGGCGACATCCCGGACCTGGTCTGGTTCCCGCCGAACCAGGGCATCCAGCGGGTCCCCGAGCTGCTCGACGCGAAGTTCCACGACCTGACGCCCCATCTGTCCGGCGACGCGGTCAAGAAGTACCCCAACCTGGCGAACCTGCCGACCACCGCGTGGAAGACCGCCGTGATCAACGGCAAGATCCGCGGCGTCACCGTCGCCTACGGCTCCATGGGCCAGGTGTACGTCGTCAACCAGGACTTCTGGAAGCCGGTCGGCGGCGCCGAGTTCACCAGCGCCGAGGACTTCCTCGCCAAGGGCAAGGAGCTCCTCGACGCCAAGCGCAACAAGTACGTCCTGGAACCGGCGTACGTGAACCACGTCGGCATGTTCGGCCAGTGGTTCGGCGCCCCCGCCGGCTGGCGGCTGGAGGGCGGCAAGCTCACCCACATGTACGAGACCGAGGAGTACCAGGAGGCGCTCGCCTTCGGCGTCAAGGTGGCCAAGGCCGGACTCTTCTGGCCCGACCCCAACCTCTCCACCACCATGGAGAAGATGGCGCAGGGCTCGCTGGGCGCCTATGTGCAGTCCTTCCCCAGCTTCCTGGTGGACGCCAAGACGTACGACTTCCCGTTCGGCGTCGTCGTCCCGTTCGCCGCCAGGGCCGGGGCGAAGCCGCGGTACACCATGGGCTACGGCTCGGTCGGCTACACCGCCATCAGCAAGAAGGCCGACGCCAAGCGGGTCGAGATGCTGCTCGGCGTGCTCGATTACCTGGCCGCGCCGTTCGGCACCGAGGAGCGGCTCTTCCTCGACAACGGCGTCGAGGGCACGCACTTCACCCGCACCTCGGCCGGCGACATCGAGCTCACCGCCAAGGGCGAGGCCGAGGCGGTCACCACCGCCATGCCGCTGGCCTTCCTGGCCGCCGGCCCCGAGTACATCTACCTGCCGGGCAAGGCGGACCTGGCCCGCCGGATCCACGGCTGGCAGCAGGAACTGCTCAAGATCAGCCAGTCGAGCCCGGTCAGCGGCCACTTCTCCGACACGTACACCCGCAAGGGCGCCTCGCTCACCACGGCCATGAGCGACGTCCAGAAGGACATCATCGCGGGCCGCAAGCCGCTCTCCGCCTTCAAGGAGGAGCTGCGCACCTGGCGCTCCGGCGGCGGCGACCGGATGCGCGCCGAGTACGAGGCGTCGCTCGCCGGGAAGTAGCCCCGCCCGCACCCCGTCCCGTACGGAACGGACCGCGCCCCGTTCCGTACGGAACCGCCCGCACCACCAGCACAGAGAGAAGGGACCACCGTGTCAGACCTGCGACTCGGCGTCATCGGGCTCGGCCTGCGCCGCTCCATCGCGACGTCCGCCCACCATCCCGGAGAGGGGTCGGCGATCACCGCCGTCTGCGATCTCGACCCCGAGGTGCGACGGCGGGAGGCCGAGCGCTTCGGCGCCGACGTCGCCGTCGAGGACTACCGGCAGCTCCTCGACCGCGACGACCTCGACGCGATCATCGTCGCCACCCCCGACGACACCCACGAGGCCATCGCCGTGGACGTGCTCCGCGCCGGGAAGGCCGTCTTCGTCGAGAAGCCGCTCGGCATCACCGTCGAGAGCTGCGACACCATCCTGCGCACGGCCTACGAGACCGGCACCCGGCTGTACGTCGGACACAACATGCGCCACATGGGCGTCGTGCGGCTCATGCGCGACATCATCGCCCGGGGGGACATCGGGGAGCCCAAGGCCGTCTGGGTGCGGCACTTCGTCGGCTACGGCGGCGACTACTACTTCAAGGACTGGCACGCCGACCGGACCCGCACCACCGGCCTGCTGCTCCAGAAGGCCGCCCACGACATCGACGTCCTGCACTGGCTGGCGGGCGGCTACACCCGCCGCGTCAACGCGCTCGGCGACCTCCTGGTCTACGGCGACCTGCCGCGCCGCGAGCCGGACACCCCTCGTCCGGCGAACTGGCTGCGCGAGTTCGACTGGCCGCCGACGGCCCGCAAGGACCTGCACCACATCGTGGACGTCGAGGACGTCTCGGTGATGAACATGCAGCTCGACAACGGCGTCGTGGCCGCCTACCAGCAGTGCCACTTCACCCCCGACTACTGGCGGAACTACACCGTCATCGGCACCGAGGGCCGGCTGGAGAACTTCGGGGACGGCCCGGGCGACGAGGTCAGGGTGTGGAACTCCGGCCCCAGCGGCTACCGCCGCGACGCCGACATCACCTACCGGGTGCCGGACGCGGGCGGTTCGCACGGCGGCGGCGACACCCGGATCATGGAGGAGTTCTGCCGGTTCGCGCGCGAGGGCGGGGTCACCGACACCTCGCCGGTCGCCGCGCGGATGAGCGTGGCCGCCGGGGTGCTCGCGACCCGGTCCCTGCGCGAGGGCGGGGCGCCCTACGAGGTGCCGGCCCTGGACCCGGAGCTGGTCGCGTACTTCGAGCGCGGTCAGGTCCGCTGAACCGCGCCCGGGCGTCGCGCGGAGTGTTCCGGACGGCTCCGGAGCCCTCCGCGCGGCCCGGAGCCCTCCGCGCGTCCCCGGCCGGTCGGGGAGCGTCCCGGTCCCCGGCGAGGGCGTCGACCGCCTAGGCCGTGTCTGACAAATCCCGCCTGGCGCGCGACGCCCGGCACGCGCACTCGCCGCGTTGTCGGAGTCATCCAAGTACGTCCAGTACGAGGATGATCCTCCGCCTTGCGATTGCACGCACCGGACGCCGCGCGCCCCGCCCTGCGGGCGGACGGCGCTATTTGTCAGACACGGCCTAAGGGCCGCCCCGTCGCCGGAGGAGTCGATACGGCCGTTTTCGGCCATGCTCGGTGGGTAATCGATGCCGCCGGGTTTGACGACCGCGCGGCGGTGCCTCGCCGCGATGCGTGAGGGCTCCGGGGGAGTTGGCATCAATCATCCGGTAAGTCCCGTACGGGGATGCGAGGTGTCGGTCTCTCAGGGTCACCGGACCGCCACCGTCGGGGGATGGTGTGATCGATTTCACGCCAATGGAACACATTGATGACTCACTTCGAACGCATGGCCGGATCTCGGTCGGCATAATCGCGTCCATGTCGATCACGGGTGGAGACGTCGTTGATCTCGGGCGGGGCCTGTACGCATGGCTGCCGCCGAAGCGGGGCTGGGGGCTGGCCAACTGCGGCCTGCTCGTCTCGCCCCGCGGCGCGCTCTGGATCGACACCCCGTACGACACGGTGCTGGCCGGTCAGTTCCTGGCCGAGTCGACCAAGCGGCTGCCCGACGGGGTCTCCGTCGACCGGGTGATCGTCACCCATGCGAACGGGGACCACTTCTGGGGCGCCGGAGTGCTCCCGGACGCGGAGATCATCGCGACCCGCGAGGCCCGCGAGCACATCCACTACGAGCCCACCCCGCAGCAGCAGCACGCGCTCGTCGCCTCCGGGGACCGGGGGTCCCCGCTCGGGGCCTACCTCGCCCGCCACTTCGGGCCGTTCGACTGGTCGGACGCCGACCCCGTGCGCCCGACCACCTACTTCACCGGCGAGCTCGAACTGACCCTGGGGGACTACCCGGTCCGGCTCACCTCGCTGGCCCCTGCCCACACCACCGGCGACCTGCTGGTCCATCTGCCCGCGCAGAGCGCCGTGTTCAGCGGGGACGTCATCTTCTCCTCGACCGCCGCCCGGCCCGGCGACCACCCGGTGCACTGGGCCGGCCCGCTCGACAACGTGATCGCGGCCTGCGAGCGGGTCCTCGCCACCGGCGCCGAGACCGTGGTGCCCGGACACGGACCGGTGCTGGACCGCGCCGGGGTGCGCGACCACATCGTGTACCTGGAGTACGTGCGCGAGCGCGCCCACGCCTTCCACGCCGCGGGCGTCCCCGCGATCGAGGCGGCCCGCCGGGTCATCGCCGAGGGACGCTACCCGGAACTCGGGCTCCCGGAGCGTCTGGTGGTGACCATCGGCAGCGAGTACCGGCAGCTCGACGGCTCCGAACTGCCCGGCGTGCTCCAGGTCATGACCGACGTGGCCGTCGTCGCCCAGGAGGCGGAGCGGTCCCACGACGAGGCGGGCACGGCGGAACGATGAACGGAGCCGCCGCTTCCGCCGCAGCCCGGACCGGGCCGGGCGCCCGGCCCGGCCGAAGACCCCGGTGGCCGAAGTCCGGTCCGACCACGGAGGAGTGGTGACGGCATGGGATGGATCGTCGCGTTGATCGCCGCCGCCGTCGCCGTGGCGGCGGCCGTCCGCACGCAGAACACGGCGCGCGCGGAGCAACTGGCGCTGACCCGCGCCGAGCTGGCCGAACGGCAGGCGAAGTCCGCCGAGGCCCGCGCCGCCGCCCTCACCGAGGAGATCCGGCAGCTGGCCCGCCGGCGCATACCCGCCGCCGCGCTGGCGCTCTCGCACCCCACCGCGCCCGTCCCCGGGCTGCGGCAACCGGCCGGGATCGACGGCGAGGCGGCCCGGCTGCTCGCCGAGGCGGTGCAGGCCGCCCGCACCGCGGTCGTCGAGGAGCGCGGACGCGTCGACGCCGCCGCCCGCGCCGCGATGCGCGGCACCTCCGCGAAGATCCAGTCCCTGCTCAACCAGTCCCAGCAGCTGCTCCACGAACTCCAGCACGAGTACGACGACCCGCGGATCCTGCAACTCGACTTCCGCAACGAACTGGCCCTGCGCCGCACCCAGGCCACCGCCGTGCTCTGCGACGCCTGGCCGGGGCTGGCCCGCCAGAACTCGCCGCTGGTCGAGATCGTGCTCGGCGCCCAGTCCCGGGTCGCCGGCTACGAACGGATCAAGGTCGCCAACCACCTCCGGGACGAACGGCTCGCGCTCGTCGCCCGGGCCGCCGAACCGCTCGCCATCGCCCTCGCCGAACTGCTGGCCAACGCCACGGCGTACTCGCACCCCGCGACGGACGTCCAGGTGACCGTCCAGCAGAGCGGCGGGCGCGGGGCCTTCCTGGTCGTCGACGACGGCGGCATCGGCATGGACGACGACCAGCTGGAGCGGGCCCGCGGGCTGCTGGCAGGCCGGTCCGAGGTGCTGCTGACCGAGCTGGGCGACCCGCCCCGGACCGGCTTCGCCGTCGTGGGCCGGCTGGTCGCGCAGTACGGCTTCGCCTGCCACATCGAGGCGTCGCCGTTCGGCGGCATGCGCACGATGCTGCGCGTCCCGGCCCATCTGCTGACCGTCCTGGAGGACGACCACACCCTGTCCGCGCTGGCCCCGGCGCCGGTCCGGAAGGCCGGCCCGGCCGCGGGCGCCGCCCCGGCGTCCGGCCCGGCGCCCGCGTCCGGGACCGCCCCCGCCGAGCCCGCCGCCCCCGCCGCCGAGCGGGCGCCCTTCGCCGCCGCGTCCGCCGGGCCCGGGACCTCCGCCGCGGAGCCGCCCATCGCGCTCCCCACCCGCCGCCGGCGGTCGCCCCGCCCCGCCCCGACCCGCTCCCCGGCGGGCGCCGCCGCGGACCGCGAGCCGGTGTCCCGTACACCGGAGCAGGCGGGGGCTTCCTGGGCGGCACTCCAGCAGGGCACCCTCAACGGCAGGGGATCGGCAGGGCCGTCCGCCGCCGCACCGGCGCCGGACGCACCCGGCCGCCCCGCCCGCCATGACGGCCCCGGCCGCCAGAACCACCAGGACGACCAAGGAGACAAGACGTGAGCGCCCCCACCCCGACCTCCGGTGACCTCGCATGGGTGCTGACCCCCCTGCTGGAACTCCCCGGAGTCCAGCACGCCGTGGTCGCCACCGGTGACGGCCTCGTCGAGGGCGCGTCGCCCGGCCTGGACCGCGCCTCGGGCGAGCGGGTCGCCGCCATGACCGCCACCCTGCACGCCGCGGCCCGCGCGTTCACCACGGCCTTCACCGACGTCGAGTCCCCGCGCCTGGCGCAGACGGTCGTCGAGTCCGACCTGGGCTTCGCCATCGTCGTGCCGGCGGGGAACAACACCACCCTGGCCCTCTTCGCGGAGCCCGGGGCCAAACTCGGCGACATCGCCTATCAGATGCAGGTGCAGGTCACCGCCCTGACCCGGGCGATGAACGCGCCCGCCCGCCGACCGGACACCGCCGACCGGCCATGACCGCCGGTCGAGGACGTCGCCTGATCCCCGCCTACCTGGTCACCGGCGGCCGCACCCGGCCCGCCGGGCCCCCGCTCGACCGGCTCGCCGTACTCGTGCGCACCGACACCGAGCTGCCCCCGGAGACCGGATCCGAGCAGCGCCGGCTGTGCGAGCTGCTCGAACCGGGCGCGCTCACCGTCGTCGAATGCGCCGCCCACCTGGAACTGCCGGTCAGCGCCACCGTCTTCCTGGCCACGGACCTCGCGGCCGCCGGACATCTGCACACCCGACCGCCCATCCCCAGTGCCGGGGAGATCGACCGGTCGCTCGTCGAGAGGCTGCTCGTTGGACTCCGCTCCCTCCACTGACCGCGGCGGCGTCGGCTACCTGCCGTCCGCCGCCAGGACCCTGATGAAGATCGTCGTCACGGGCCCGTTCGGCGTGGGCAAGACCACGCTGATCCGCACGCTGTCGGAGATCGCCACGCTCCACACCGAAGAGGCGATGACCCAGTCCAGCACCCCGTTCGACGACACCGCGGGGCTGCCGGACAAGACGACCACCACCGTGGCCGTCGACTTCGGCCGGCTCACCGTTCTCGACGACCTGGTGCTCTATCTGTTCGGCACCCCCGGCCAGCAGCGGTTCTTCCCGCTCTGGGAGGACATCGCGCGCGGCGCGCTCGGCGCCCTGGTGCTCGTCGACACGCGTCGGCTCGCGGACTCCTTCGCGGTCATGGACATGGTCGAGGAGCAGGGACTGCCGTACGCCGTCGCCGTCAACCGCTTCCCCGACGCCCCCGCCCACAGCGACGAGGTGCTGCGCAAGCACCTCGATCTCGCCCCCGAGACCCCGCTGGTGCAGTGCGACGCCCGCGAACGCCGCGGCAGCATCGACGCGCTGATCGCGCTCGCCGAGCACGTGCTGACCAGGCTGCCCCGGCCCGAGGACCCGTCATGACACCGTTCGCCCGGCCGCCGCGGCCGCTCGCGCTCTACGGCCCGGACTTCGCCGCCGACCCGCGGGGCCACTACCGGCGGTTGCGCGCGCACGGCCCCCTCGCCCCCGTCCGGATCGCCCCCGGCATCGACGCCCTCCTGGTCACCGACTACCAGGCCGCCGTCGACCTGCTGCGCGACACCCACACCTTCACCAAGGACCCGCGCGCCTGGCAGGCCACCGTCCCCGAGGACTCCCCGGTCCTGCCGATGCTCGGCTACCGCCCCACCGCGCTGTTCAGCGACGGCGCCGTCCACGCCCGCTACCGCGAGGCCATCAACGACGGCCTCGCCCTGATCGAGCCGCACATCCTGCGGGCCGAGGTCGCCCGGGTCGCCCGGCGGCTGATCGGCGGCTTCGCCGCCACCGGCAGCGCCGACCTGATCGCCCAGTACGCCCGACGGCTCCCGCTGCACGTCTTCGTCACCTGGTTCGGCGTCTCGCCGGACGACGGCGAACGCGTCGTCAACGGCATCGCCGGCATGTTCAACTCCGCCGAGAACGCCGCCACCGCGTACGCCGACCTCGTGCGGGTCGTCACCGATCTGGTCGCCGCCCGGCGCGCCCGGCCGGGCCGCGACCTGACCTCCTATCTGCTCGCCCATCCGGCGGGCCTCGACAACGACGAGACCGTGCGCCAGATCACCCTGCTCATGAGCGCCGGCCACGACCCGACGACCAATCTGATCGGCAACGCCCTGCTCCACATGCTCACCGACGCCCGCTACGCGGGCTCGCTGCACGGCGGCGCGATGACCGCGCACGAGGCGATCGACGAGGTCCTCTGGCACGACCCGCCGCTGGCCAACCTGTCGGCCCACTACCCCCGCCACGACACGGAGTTCCACGGCGTCCGGCTGCGCGCCGGGCAGCTGATCCTGGTCTCCTACGCCGCCGCCAACGCGCAGTCGGAGGAATCCGGCCTCCCGGGCCCCGCCGCCCGTTCCGGTTCCAGCGCCCACCTGGCCTGGTCGGCCGGTCCGCACCGCTGCCCTGCGAAGCAGCCGGCGCTGCTCATCACGATGACCGCGATCGAGCAGCTCACCAGTCAGCTGTGCGACATCGGACTGAGCGTGCCGGTCGAGGGACTGATGTGGCGTCCGGGCCCGTTCCACCGCGCTCTGGTCCGGCTTCCGGTACGTTTCACCCCGGTCGACATGAACGCGGCCCCGGGCCCGGCGGACGCGGGTCCGGGCCCCGGCGGCGTCGGCGACCCGGCTCAGGAGGCTCCGGCGGTGGAGTCGATCGGCCCCTGAACCGTGTCGGTAGTACGCCGAACGGGTGAGGGACGAGAGAATTGCCCGATGAACAGCGAGCGCAGCGGGCGCAACGCCGACCGAAGCACAGACGGGGTGGTCCGGTGAGCAGGTATGACAGGTACGACGACGTCACGGACGAGCAGTGGGAGGGGCTTGCCCAGGTCGTGCCTCTGCGCAGTCGCAACGAGTGGCCCTCGCGGGTCGACCACCGGACGGTCCCCGACGAGCCCGCGGAGGCCGAGCAGCGGCGCCTCGTGGTGATCCGGGTCCAGGTGTTCGCGGACGCCCGCGAGGTGGCGGAGTACCTGGTCGGGCAGGTTCCGGTGCTGCTCGACCTGACCAGCGCCGACGCGGATGTGGCCAAGCGCATCCTGGACTTCACCAGCGGAGTCGTCTTCGGTCTCGGCAGCGGGATGCACCGGGTCGACCGGAACGTCTTCCTGCTGTCACCGGCCGGCATGGAGGTCGAGGGCGTCACGGCGGCGGGCCTCCCCGGTTCGTGACCGCCGTCCGGCCGGGCCTCCCCGGCCGGTAGCCGCTGCCCGCCGCTCCGTCGGGCCGCGTGCTGCCCGCCGCCTGCCGCAGGCCGGGCGCGGGAGAGGGCGCCGGGCGTGGGTCGCGCCCCGTGCGGACGGATGCCGCGACGGGCGGGCGGACAGGGGGCGGGCGGGGGAGGGGCCTTACCCGATCGAGCGATGAGCGACCGTGCGAGGTTGCCGCGTGCGATGTAACCCGATCGTGGGAAGGCCGAGCAGGCGGAACGGTTCTCCTTTTGACGGTCTGCGTACCGTCCGCCCATGACTGCACTCCGCCCGGGGGCCGCCGCCCCGCCGGTCCCCTCCGGTACGCCGATGCCCGCCGCCGCTGCCGCCGGGAGCGCCCACGGAGCCTGCGGCGTCCGGGCCGCCGGTGACACGCCCCGGCACGACGCCCCGTGTGCCGCCGCCGCCCCGGGAGCGCCGGGCGCGGCGAGCTCCGGCTTCCGGGACGGCGTCGCCGAGGGGCGCGGCCTTGACGGCGACGACGACGGCGACCGCGGCCTCGACGGCGACCGGGGCGGTCGTGGCGTTGACGGCGGCGGAGGCGGTCATGGCGTTGACGGGGCCGGCGCGTCCGACGCGGCGGCGGGGGCCGGTGGGGGGAGCGCGACCGCCGGCGCCGGTGACCGCGCCGGGGGTGCGGGGCCGGACGCGGGCGCGAGCGCCTCGCGTCCCGCCGGGGTCGTCGGGGCCGCCGGTCTCAGGGCATCCGCCCGCCTCGCGGGACCCGTGCGCCGTGCCACCGGCCCTCTCCGTCCCCTGGGGCCGGTCCGGCCCACCGGATTCGTGCGCTCCGCCGGACCGGTGGTCACCGAGCTGCGACTGTCCGCCTTCGCCTCGCACCGAGGCGCGACCTTCCCCATCGGCCCGGTCACGCTCTTCACCGGCCCCGGCGGCAGCGGCAAGTCCAGCGTGCTGCGCGCGTACGAGGCGCTGGCCCGGCTGGGCGGCGGGGAGCGGCTCGACCAGGTGTTCCCGGACCCGGCGGCCTGCGTGCCGGAGCGGTCGGCGGCCGATCCGCAGGGCCGGCGGGGGTTCCGCATCGGCTGCACCACGGACGGACCGGCGGGACCGGTGCGGCTCGACGTCGCCGTCCAGGCGGAGCCCACCCTCCGTATCGTCGGTGAACGCCTCACCGGCGGCGGCGAGACACTGCTCACCACCGCGTTGCGCGACCCGGGCCGCTCGGCGGTCCAGGCGGCCTGGCACACGGCCGGCACGGTCCCGGTCACGCGCGCGCCGCTGCCCGACGACCGGCTCGGAACGGCCCTGCTGCCGCTGCGGGTGGCGGGCGGGACCGAGGGACAGCTGCGGGTCCTGGCCGCGGCGGAACAGACGGTCGTCGCCCTCAGATCGGTCTTCCCCTGCGAACCGCGGCCGTCGCGGATGCGTGCCCCGGTCCCGGCGGACGACGACCGGCTTCGCCGGAGCTGCGACAACCTCGCCGCCGTGCTGGAACGCGCGCGCACGCGGTGCGCGCGACGCCATGCCCGGCTGGTCGCGGCGGCACGCGTCGGCTTCGCGCGGCCGGTCACGGCGCTGGGCGCCGAGAAGCTGGCGAACGGGCTGCTGCGCGCGACCGTCGGCCGCGACGAGGGGCGCGCCACACCCCTCGGCCGGCTCGGTGACAGCGAACTGCGCTATCTCGCCCATGCGTTGGTGCTGCTCGTCGGCCCCGGGGTGCTGGCGCTGGACGCCGCGGGGGAGGTGCCGACGGCCCTGCAGACGCTCACCGTGCTGGCCGACGGCTTCGACCGCGACCTGGACGGACGGCAGTTGCGCGCCCTGCTGGACCTCGCCGTGTCGGCGGGGGCGGGCGGGCACATCGGGCTGGTCGGCACGGTCTCGGAACGGGGCGCGGCCGGGGCCCGGGAGACGGCCGGCGTGACGGTGGTAGACCTGTAACGGTGACAGCGGAACTTGATGTACGAGCCCTGCAGCGACGACTGGCCGCGTTCGCGGCGGCGCGGGACTGGGAGCAGTACCACAACCCGAAGAACCTCGCGATCGCGCTGAGCGTCGAGGCGTCCGAACTGATGGAGATCTTCCAGTGGCTGACGCCGGAGGAGTCGGCGCGGGTGATGGAGAGCCCCGGCACGGCACACCGGGTCGCCGACGAGGTCGCCGATGTTCTCGCGTACCTGCTCCAGTTGTGCGAGGTCCTGGGCGTCGACGCGCTGACGGCGCTGTCGGAGAAGATCGACCGGAATGAGGTCAGATTTCCGGTTCCGGACCGGCCCGGCGGCACCGGATCCCAAGATCGTCACTCTTCGGAGTGATCGACTTATCCACAGTTGAATTCGTGTCCACAGATTTCCGAATTCCCCTGGCTTTTCGGTGCCGGTGCCCTCACTGTGGGTAATGGATGAGTTGAGCGGCTTTTCGTATGGACGGGGGTAACCCATGGAAGCGGAGCGGCTTGTTGGAGTCAGTCGGCGTGCGCTGGCGCAGAGCCGGGGCACGCCGGACATCATCGCCGAGGCGTGGCAGGCCCAGGCGCTCGCCCGGGCGATCGGGAGCCGACTGGCGGCGGAGGGCCCGAAGGAGTTACGGGGCGAGGCGCGCGGCCTCAGTGAGATCGGCGGCAGGAGCGGCGGGCCGCTGGAGCATCCGGCGGCCCGGGTGCAGGTGGCGCGAGCCGCCCAGCTCTCCGGACTGGCCGAGCCCCGGGCGACGTTGACGGTCCTGGGCGTGTTGCTGGGAGAGGTGGGGATGGCCCTGGTCGGGGTGGCCTGCGAGACCGACGAGCAGGCGCTCTACTGGCAGTGCATGGAGGCGATCGACGCGGCCGACGAGTCGATGGACCGGGTGCACGGAATGCTCCGGCGTCTCGACGAACGGGAGCGGGAACGACAACAGGATCTGGAGCGCGGCCGGGAGCGCGACGGCCCGTACAACCCATGCGCCGGTCCGTTCGGCAGGGTCGGCGACGCGTACGGTCCGGTCGGTGGTCCCGCGCCGACGACGACGGGCCGGTCGTGATCACGGGAGCGCGGCGCGAAGCGGCGGCCGGAGACGGGGGCGGTGCCCGGCGGGGGCACGGCGCCGGATCATGCCGTCGGCGGGGCGGGCCGGGCGGGGGAGGCGGAGAGGAATGACCGGCGTCCCGGGGTGCAGGATGGATGCATGGATCTTCGAATCTTCACCGAGCCCCAGCAGGGGGCGAGCTACGACACCCTGCTCACCGTCGCCAAGGCCGCCGAGGACCTCGGCTTCGACGCCTTCTACCGCTCCGACCACTACCTCCGCATGGGGCCCGGCGACGGGCTGCCCGGCCCGACCGACGCGTGGATCACCCTGGCCGGACTGGCGCGCGAGACCAAGCGGATCCGCCTCGGCACGCTGATGACGGCGGGCACGTTCCGGCTGCCCGGTGTGCTGGCCATCCAGGTGGCGCAGGTCGATCAGATGTCGGGCGGGCGCGTGGAGCTCGGCCTCGGCGCCGGATGGTTCGAGGAGGAGCACAAGGCCTACGGCATCCCGTTCCCCAAGGAGAAGTTCGGCAGGCTGGAGGAACAGCTGGAGATCGTCACCGGACTGTGGGCGACCGAGGTCGGTGAGAAGTTCGACTTCGACGGCGCCTACTACCAGTTGACCGACTCGCCCGCACTGCCCAAGCCCGCACAGGCCAAGGTGCCGATCCTGATCGGCGGACACGGGGCCACCCGGACCCCGAGGCTGGCCGCCCGGTACGCGGACGAGTTCAACATCCCCTTCGCGTCGCTGGAGGACAGCGAGAAGCAGTTCGGACGGGTCAGGGAGGCCGCCGGAGCCGCCGGCCGCGCCCCCGACGACCTGGTGTACTCGAACGCCTTGGTCGTCTGCGTCGGCAAGGACGACGCGGAGGTGGCGCGCCGCGCCTCCGCCATCGGCCGCGAGGTGGAGGAGCTGAAGGCGAACGGGCTCGCGGGCTCGCCCGCCGAGGTCGTCGACAAGATCGGCCGGTACCGCGCGATCGGCTCGTCCCGCGTCTACCTCCAGGTCCTGGACCTGGACGACCTGGACCACCTGGAGCTGATCGCGTCCCAGGTCCAGCCGCAGCTCGGCTGAGCGCCCCCGGCGGGCTGCTCGGCGCATGAGGCGGCCCGGGGCACGAGGGAGGTTCGTTCCATGAGAGAGGAATCGGCGGGGCGGGGCGTCGGGCTGGCCGGAGCAGGTCCCGCCGGTGTCCCCGTCCGCCCGTTCGGCCAGGCGCCGGCCCGGGGAGCGGTCCTGCTCGACGGCGGCCTCTCCAATCAACTCGAGGCCCAGGGCTGCGACCTGTCCGACGCCCTGTGGTCGGCCCGGCTGCTGGCGGACGGGCCGGAGCAGATCGTGGCGGCGCACACGGCCTATGTGCGGGCGGGGGCGCAGGTGCTCACCACGGCGAGCTACCAGGCCACCTTCGAGGGCTTCGCGCGGCGCGGGATCGGCCGGGCCGGGGCGGCGGAGCTGCTGGCCCGCAGCGTACGGCTCGCGCGCCGGGCCGCGGCCGGGGCGGAGCGGGAGATCTGGGTCGCCGCCTCCATCGGCCCGTACGGGGCGATGCTGGCGGACGGCAGCGAGTACCGGGGCCGGTACGGGCTGTCCGTCCGGGAGCTGGAACGGTTCCACCGGCCCCGGGTCGAGGCGCTGGCCGCGGCCGGGCCCGATGTCCTGGCACTGGAGACGGTGCCGGACGTCGACGAGGCCGAGGCGATGCTGAGAGCGGTCGAGGGGTGCGGGCTGCCGGTCTGGCTCTCGTACAGCATCGCCGGAGACCGGACCAGGGCGGGCCAGCCGCTGGAGACGGCCTTCGCGCTGGCCGAGGGGAACGACCAGGTGATCGCGGTGGGCGTGAACTGCTGCGATCCGGCGGACGCGGACCGGGCCGTGCCGGTGGCGGCCGGCACTGCGGACAAGCCCGTCGTCGTCTACCCGAACAGCGGCGAGCGGTGGGACGACCGCGCACGGGCCTGGACGGGCGGCGCCACGTTCGATCCGGCGAGGGCGCGGTCCTGGCGGGACGCCGGAGCCCGGCTGGTGGGCGGCTGCTGCCGGGTCGGCCCGGACGCCGTCGAGGAGCTGGCCGGGCTGCTCGGCGCCGGGAGGGAACGCGAGGGAAGCCGCGGCGAAGGGAGGAACGACCAGGAAGGACGGGGGAGATGAAGGTGTTCGAAAATGCTTGGTGGCGGCGGAGCGGGCCAGACCATACTCGGACGCGTGTTCCTGACGATCAGTACCACCGGCGACCTGGAACGTCCCGCGACCGACCTCGGATTTCTGCTGCACAAGCATCCCGACAAGGCACAGGCGTTCTCCACCTCCCATGGCACGGCACACGTCTTCTATCCCGAGGCGTCCGCCGAGCGCTGCACCGCGGCGCTCCTGCTGGAGGTGGATCCCGTGGCGCTGGTGCGCAGAGGCAGGGGCAAGGGAACGGACGGCGCCCCCGACGCTGCGCTCGCGCAGTACGTCAACGACCGTCCGTACGCGGCGTCCTCGCTGCTCTCCGTGGCGATGAGCACCGTCTTCAAGTCTGCGCTGAGAGGCGTGTGCCAGGCCCGGCCCGAGCGGGCCCGGACGCCGCTGCCGCTGCGGATCGTGGTGCCCGCGCTGCCGGCGCGCGGAGGGCCGGAGCTGGTGCGACGGCTGTTCGGGCCGCTGGGCTGGAGGAGCCTGGAGGCCGTGGCCGTGCCGCTGGACGAACGGTTCCCGGAGTGGGGGGACTCGCGCTACGTCCGGCTGGTGCTGGAGGGCGAGATGCGACTCGCGGACGCGTTGCGGCAGTTGTACGTCCTGCTGCCGGTGCTCGACGACGCCAAGCACTACTGGGTCGCGCCGGACGAGGTGGACAAGCTGCTGCGGGCGGGCGAGGGCTGGCTGGCCGCCCACCCCGAGCAGAAGCTGATCACCCAGCGCTATCTCTCCCGGCGCCGGAGTCTGACCCTCCAGGCGGCGCGGCGGCTCGAACTGGTGCGGCTGGCCGAGTCGGACGACCTCGACGTCGAGCACGTCGACAACGCGGTGGACGAGACCGTGGACACCGAGGAGAGGCCGGTGCCGCTCGCCGAGCAGCGACGTACCGCGATTCTGGACGCGCTGCGCGCCGCCGGAGCGCGGCGGGTGCTCGACCTCGGCTGCGGCCAGGGGCAGTTGGTGCAGGCGCTGCTGAAGGACGTGCGGTTCACGGAGATCGTCGGCGTCGACGTCTCCGTGCGGGCCCTCACGATCGCCGCGCGACGACTGAAGACGGCCCGCATGGGCGAGCGGCAGGCGGCGCGGGTCACGCTCCAGCAGGGTTCGCTCACCTACACCGACAAACGGCTCCAGGGGTACGACGCGGCCGTGCTCAGCGAGGTCGTCGAACACCTCGACCCGCCGAGGCTGCCGGCGCTGGAGTACGCCGTGTTCGGTTCGGCACGGCCGCGGACCGTTCTCGTGACCACGCCGAACGCCGAGTACAACGTCCGCTGGGAGACCCTGCCGGCCGGGCACATGCGCCATGGCGACCACCGGTTCGAATGGACCAGGGCCGAGTTCCGCGACTGGGCCCGGGGCGTGGCTGGTCGGCACGGATACGGCGTCGAGTTCCTCCCCGTGGGTCCCGACGACCCGGAGGTGGGGCCGCCCACGCAGATGGCCGTCTTCACGACGGCCCCCGACGACGGCCCCCGGCCCCGAGCCGGCATCCGGGCCGGGGCGGGAACCGGGCACGCACCCGGGAACGAGCCGGGAACCGAGCCCGCGAACGGATCCCCGGACAGCACCGAGAAGGAGGTGGAAGCCGCATGACCAGCAGCGACCCGATCACCCTGCCCGTGACCGACCTCTCCCTGGTGGTCCTCGTCGGAGCCAGCGGTTCCGGCAAGTCCACCTTCGCCCGCAGGCACTTCCGGCCGACGCAGGTCGTCTCGTCGGACTTCTGCCGCGGCCTCGTCGCCGACGACGAGAACGACCAGAGCGCCAGCCGGGACGCCTTCGACGTCCTGCACACGATCGTCGGCAAGCGGCTCGCCGCCGGCCGGCTGACCGTGGTGGACGCCACGAACGTCCAGGCCGAGGGCCGCGGACAACTGGTCCGACTGGCCCGCAGCCACGACGTGCTGCCCATCGCGATCGTCCTCGACCTGCCCGAGGAGGTGTGCCTCGCACGCAACGCGAGCCGCCCCGACCGCGCCGACATGCCGCGCCACGTCGTCCAGCGCCAGCGCCGTGAGCTGCGCCGCTCGCTGCGCGGACTGGAACGCGAGGGGTTCCGCAAGGTGCACGTCCTGCGCTCCGAGGAGGAGGCGGAGCGCGCCGAGGTGGTCCTGGAGCGCCGCTACAACGACCTGCGCCACCTCACCGGCCCGTTCGACATCATCGGTGACGTCCACGGCTGCGGTTCCGAACTGGAGACGCTGCTGGGCAGGCTCGGCTACGTCGACGGCGCGCACCCCGACGGGCGCACGGCCGTCTTCGTCGGAGACCTGGTGGACCGGGGCCCCGACAGCCCCGGAGTGCTGCGCCGCGTCATGTCCATGGTGGCGGAGGGCAATGCCCTGTGCGTGCCGGGCAACCACGAGAACAAGCTCGGCCGGTACCTCAAGGGCCGCAAGGTCCAGCACACCCACGGGCTGGCCGAGACCATCGAGCAGTTGGAACGGGAGGACGAGAAGGACCCGGAATTCCGCGAGCGGGTGAGGGAGTTCATCGACGGACTCGTCAGCCACTACGTGCTCGACGAGGGCAGGCTCGTCGTCTGCCACGCCGGGCTGCCCGAGAGGTACCACGGCCGCACCTCCGGCCGGGTGCGCTCGCACGCGCTGTACGGGGAGACCACCGGCGAGACCGACGAGTTCGGCCTGCCCGTGCGCTACCCGTGGGCGGAGGAGTACCGGGGCCGTGCCGCCGTGGTCTACGGCCACACCCCGGTGCCCCGCAGCTCCTGGCTCAACAACACCATCTGCCTGGACACGGGCGTCGTGTTCGGCGGGAGGATGACCGCGCTGCGCTGGCCGGAGCGGGAGATCGTCGACGTACCGGCCGAGCGGGTCTGGTACGAGCCGGTCAAGCCCCTGTCCACGGGGGCGCCCGGGGCCCGGGAGGGCCGGCCGCTGGACCTCGCGGACGTGCACGGCCGCCGGATCGTGGAGACCCGGCACCTGGGCCGCGTCGCGGTCCGCGAGGAGAACGCCGCGGCGGCGCTCGAAGTCATGAGCCGGTTCGCCGTCGACCCGCGGCTGCTCGGCTACCTCCCGCCGACCATGGCGCCCACAGCCACCTCGCGCGAGGACGGCTGGCTGGAGCACCCGGCCGAGGCGTTCGCCCAGTACCGGGCGGACGGCGTGGCCCGGGTGGTGTGCGAGGAGAAGCACATGGGCTCCCGCGCCGTGGCCCTGGTCTGCCGGGACGCGAACGCCGCCCGCGAACGCTTCGGCGTCGGGGACGCCTCCGGCGGGTCCGGACCGACCGGGGCGCTGTACACCCGCACCGGGCGGCCGTTCTTCTCCGACGCCGCGTTCACCGAGGCGGTCCTCGACAGGCTGCGCACCGCCGTCACCGCCGCCGGGCTCTGGGAGGAGTGGGGCACCGACTGGGCGCTGTTCGACGCCGAGCTGATGCCGTGGTCCCTCAAGGCGTCCGGGCTGCTGCGCTCGCAGTACGCCGCCGTCGGCGCCGCGTCCGGGGCCGTCTTCCCCGATGCCGGCGCGGCCCTGGCCGCGGCGGCGGCCCGAGGGGTGGACGTGGCGGCCCTCGCGGACCGTCAGCGCGGACGGGCCGGGGACGCGGCCGCGTTCACGGAGGCGTACCGCCGTTACTGCTGGAGCACCCAGGGCCTGGACGGGGTCCGGCTCGCGCCGTTCCAGGTCCTCGCCGTGGAGGGCCGCTCGCTGGCCGCGGTGCCGCACGACGAGCAGCTGGCCTGGATCGACCGGCTGGTCGAGCACGACCCGACCGGGCTGCTCCAGGTCACCCGGCGGCTGATCGTCGACACGGGCGACGAGGCATCGGTGCGTTCCGGCGTCGACTGGTGGCTGGAGCTGACCGGAAGCGGCGGTGAGGGCATGGTGGTCAAGCCGCTCGCCGCGCTGGTGAGGGACGAGCGGGGCAGACTCGTCCAGCCGGGCGTCAAGGTGCGCGGCCGGGAGTACCTCCGGATCATCTACGGACCCGAGTACACCCGCCCGGAGAACCTGGAGCGGCTGCGCGGCCGGTTCCTCGGCCACAAGCGGTCGTTGGCGCAGCGGGAGTACGCGCTCGGGCTCGAAGCGCTGGACCGGCTGGCCGACGGGGAGCCGCTGTGGCGGATCCACGAGGCGGTGTTCGCGGTGCTGGCCCTGGAGTCCGAGCCGGTCGACCCCCGTCTCTGAGCCACGCCCGTGCCGCGCCGCTCTGTGTCGCCCGCCCGAACCGGGCGGCACCGGGCGGCGCGGGCGGGCGGCCGGCGGGTCGTGGGAACGAGGCCGTGGGAAACCCGCTGGCGATTCGCCGGGTGAACGGTGTGCCGCACGGTGAGGATGGAGACATGGGATTCCACGTCGACTCCGAGACCGGGCGGCTGCGCCGCGTCATCCTGCACCGCCCGGATCTGGAACTGAAGCGGCTCACACCCGACAACAAGGACGCGCTGCTCTTCGATGACGTGCTCTGGGTCCGCCGGGCCCGTCAGGAGCACGACGGCTTCGCGGACGTGCTGCGCGACCGGGGGGTGGAGGTGCATCTCTTCGGCGACCTGCTGCGGGAGTCGTTGGAGATCCCGGTCGCCAGACGGCTGGTCCTGGACCGGGTCTTCGACGAGAAGGAGTACGGCCCGCTGGCCACCGAGCACCTGCGCGCGGCCTTCGAGAAGATGCCCGCGGCCGAGCTGACCGAGGCACTGGTCGGCGGCATGACCAAGCGGGAGTTCCTGGACCGGCACGCCGAGCCGACCTCCGTCCGCTTCCACGTCATGGACCTCGACGACTTCCTGCTCGATCCGCTGCCCAACCACCTCTTCACCCGGGACACCTCCGCCTGGATATACGACGGGGTGTCCATCAACGCGATGCGCTGGCCGGCCCGGCAGCGCGAGACCGTCCACTTCGAGGCGATCTACCGCCACCACCCACTCTTCACCGGCCCCGACGCGGGCGCCTTCCACCACTGGTCGGAGGGGCAGGACGACTACCCCTCCACCATCGAGGGCGGGGACGTCCTGGTCATCGGCCACGGGGCCGTGCTCATCGGGATGAGCGAGCGCACCACCCCGCAGGCCGTGGAGATGCTGGCCCGAGGGCTCTTCGACGCGGGTTCGGCCCGCACCATCGTGGCGCTCGACATGCCCAAGCGCCGGGCGTTCATGCACCTGGACACGGTCATGACCATGGTCGACGGCGACACGTTCACCAAGTACGCCGGTCTGGGCATGCTCCGCTCGTACACCATCGAGCCGGGAGAGGGCCCGAGGGATCTGAAGGTCACCGACCACCCGCCCGAGCACATGCACCGGGCGATCGCGCACGCGCTGGGACTGGACTCGATCCGGGTGCTCACCGCCGTCCAGGACGTGCACGCCGCCCAGCGCGAGCAGTGGGACGACGGCTGCAACGTGCTCGCCGTCGAGCCGGGCGTCGTCGTCGCCTACGAGCGCAACGCCACCACCAACACGTATCTGCGCAAGGAAGGCATCGAGGTCATCGAGATCCGCGGCAGCGAACTGGGACGGGGCCGGGGCGGACCGCGCTGCATGAGCTGCCCCGTGGAGCGGGACGCCGTCGCGTGACGCGTCCGCTCGCCCGCCCGGCGCGGTGGTTCCGGGATGTTTCGTATAGCGATGCAATCCTTCGTATAGACTTCCATTGTTACTGTACGTTCGACCACCGTCCTACCCAGGAGCTGTCCCATGGCCATAGACCTCGCAGGCCGCCACTTCCTCAAGGAACTGGACCTCACGGCTGAGGAGTTCCGCGGTCTGATCGACCTCGCGGCCGAACTCAAGGCCGCGAAGAAGTCGGGGACCGAGGTGCGGCGGCTGTGCGGCAAGAACATCGCGCTGATCTTCGAGAAGACCTCGACCCGCACCCGGTGCGCCTTCGAGGTCGCGGCCGCCGACCAGGGCGCCTCCACCACGTACCTCGACCCCTCCGGCTCCCAGATGGGGCACAAGGAGTCGGTGAAGGACACGGCTCGCGTCCTCGGCCGCATGTTCGACGGCATCGAGTACCGCGGCGACAGCCAGGCGGCCGTCGAGGAACTGGCGGCCCACAGCGGTGTGCCGGTCTTCAACGGGCTCACCGATGACTGGCACCCGACGCAGATGCTCGCCGACGTCCTCACCATGACCGAGCACAGCGACAAGCCGCTGGACCGGATCGCCTTCGCCTACCTCGGCGACGCCCGTTTCAACATGGGCAACTCGTATCTGATCACCGGCGCGCTGCTGGGCATGGACGTGCGGATCGTGGCGCCGAAGGCGTACTGGCCGGCCGAGGAGGTCGTCGCCGAGGCCCGCAGGCTGGCCGACGCGAGCGGCACCACCTTCACCCTCACCGAGAACGTCGCCAGGGGCGTCGAGGGCGCGGACTTCGTCGCCACCGACGTCTGGGTCTCCATGGGCGAGCCCAAGGAGGTCTGGGCCGAGCGGATCGAGGCCCTGGCGCCGTACGCCGTGACCATGGACGTGCTGCGCGCCACGGGCAACGCGGACGTGAAGTTCCTGCACTGCCTCCCGGCCTTCCACGACCTCGGCACCCGGATCGGCCGGGAGATCCAGGAGGCCCACGGCCTGAGCGAACTGGAGGTGACCGACGAGGTCTTCGAGTCCGCGCACTCGATCGTCTTCGACGAGGCCGAGAACCGCATGCACACGATCAAGGCCGTCCTGGTGGCCACCTTGGCCGGCCCGGCCGGCCCGGCGGCCTGAGCGACTCAACGCGCATCGCGGCACGACTGCATGATCATGCACCCGATTGGGTGAACATGCGCAGGGGTGACTACCATGTGACCTCTCGGTGGGGTTCGGGCTCGCACGCTCGAACCCCGCTGTCGTACGCGCCCCACCGGCCCTCCCCACGGGTCGCCGGGCACCCCCCCCGCACACTCCCGCGTCCCCCACCTCGCTTCCCCCACCCCCGCCCGCCGTTTCTCCCCGCTTCCCCCCACTCACCCCCCACGTGCACCACCGGAGAGCCGCCCCGTGAGTCCGCTGCGCCCGTCGCACCGCCCGAGCCCGTCGGGTCCGCGCGTCAAGAACCCCCACCAGCTGATCGCCGAATCCGGCGCCGACCTGGAGGGGCACGGCCTCAAGCGCACCATGGGCCTCTTCCAGCTCGTGTGCTTCGGCATCGGAGCGGTCGTCGGCACCGGCATCTTCGTCGGCCTCTCCGACAGCGTCGCCCAGGCCGGCCCCGCCGTCGTGCTCTCGTTCGTGCTGGCCGCCCTCACCTGCGTCTTCACCGCCTTCTCCTTCGCCGAGCTGGGCAGCGCGATTCCGGTGTCCGGCAGCTCCTACTCCTTCGCCTACGCGACCTTCGGCGAACGCGTCGCGTTCCTCGTCGGCTGGTGCCTGCTGCTGGAGTACGGGGTCTCGGTCTCCGCGGTCGCCGTCGGCTGGAGCCAGTACGTCAACGAACTGCTGGACAGCCTGATCGGCCGGCAGCTGCCCGCCGCCCTCTCGGCGGGGCCCGGCGACGGCGGAGTCGTCAATCTGCCGGCCGTGCTGGTGATCGTGCTGGCCGCCACCCTGCTGGTACGGGGCGTCCGGGAGAGCGCCGGGGCCACCGCCGCCATGGCCATTCTCAAGATCGCCATTCTGGTGCTGTTCTGCGTCATCGCCTTCACCGCCTTCCGGCACGGCAATCTCGTGCCCTTCGCCGCGCACGGGGCGGGCGGGATCACCGCGGGCGCGTCGCTGGCGTTCTTCTCGTACATCGGCTTCGACGCCATCACCACCGCGGGCGAGGAGGTCAGGAACCCGCGCCGGAACATCCCGATCGCGATCATGGTCTGCATCGGCCTGGTCACCCTGCTCTACTGCGCCGTCGCGCTCGCCGCCATCGGCGCGCTGGGCCCGGACGCCGTCGCCGACAAACCCGCCGCGCTGTCGATCGTCGTGGACCAGGTCACCGGCTCGTCCATCGGCGGCGGGGTCATCGCGTTCGGGGCGGTCGTCGCGATCGCCTCCGTGGTGCTCGCGGTGATGTACGGGCAGACCCGCATCCTGATGGCGATGTCCCGCGACGGACTCATCCCGCGCGTCTTCGAACGGGTCTCGGCGCGCACCGCGACGCCCGTGGCCAACACCTGGATCGTGGCGGTCGTCTTCGCGGTCCCGGCCGCCTTCTCCTCGCTCGACGTGGTGGTGAACCTGACCACCATCGGCACGCTCGGCACCATGGTCGTGGTCAACCTCGCGGTGATCATGCTGCGCCGCCGCAACCCCGAGGTGCGGGGCTCGTTCCGGGTGCCGCTGTATCCGCTGAGCCCGCTTCTGGGGGTCGGCTTCTGCCTGTATCTCATGTACGGAACGGGCTGGGCGACCTGGCTGCAGTACGCCGTGTTCCTGATCGTCGGCGCGACGCTGTACGCCTGTTACGGCCGGAGCCGCTCCCGGCTGGCCGCGAGCGCGGCGGAAAAGGCGGGCACGGCGGGCACGTCCGGCCGCTGAGCGCCCGGCCCGCCCGCGACCCCGTCCCCGGCCCCCCGGGCGGGGTCAGGCTCCGGGCTTGCCGGACGGCAGTGTGAACCACACGGCCTTGCCCTGGTCCGTCGTGCGGTGGCCGCAGGACGAACTGAGCGTGCGGATGAGCAGCAGCCCCCGGCCGTGCTCCTGCCAGGGGTCCGGTTCGCCCCCGGGTCCGGGGCGGAAGAGGTCGCCCGGCGGAGTGGGGTCGCGGTCGTGCACCTCCACCTGGAACGCGGTCGGCCAGAGCTCCACCACCAGCTCGATGGGCTCGTCGCCGGGGGTGTGTTCCACCGCGTTGGCGACCAGTTCGGCGGTGAGGAGCTCGGCGGTCTCGGAGTCGGCCGCCGCCCCGATGTCCGCCAGCGCCGTACGGATCAGCGCACGGGCGACCGGCACGGCCACCGTCGAATGCGGCAGGGAGATCCGCCAGGAGGAGGGAGGGAAGGGGGCGTCGGAGGGCACGGCGGCGTTTCCGTTCCGGAGTCGGTGGACTCTCTCGGGGTAAATGCTTCTGAACTTCAACCTTACGAACCGCAACAACACGGACAAGGGTCGGTCGACCGGTGCGAAGGGGACGTTCGGCACTACGCTCTCACGCTCCGCTTATCGCGTTCTCATGACGAGGGTCACGTACAAGTGATACGTTGCGAACGCAGGCAGCGGCCCGACGGCTGAAGGGGAGTCCCCTCCATGAGCCCGTTTCCCAGCTCCGCCCCTCGAACGGATGAATGGCGTCATCTGCGGCTGACGACGGAGGACGGCGTCGCCACCGTCACCCTCGCCCGGCCGGAGAAGCTCAACGCGCTCACCTTCGGCGCCTACGCCGATCTGCGCGACCTGCTCGCCCAGCTGTCCCGCGAACGCGCGGTGCGCGCCCTGGTGCTCGCGGGGGAGGGACGCGGCTTCTGCTCCGGCGGGGACGTCGACGACATCATCGGCGCCACGCTCGCCATGGACACCGCCCAGCTGCTCGACTTCAACCGCATGACCGGCCAGGTGGTGCGGGCCCTCCGTGAGACCCCCTTCCCCGTCGTCGCCGCCGTACACGGGGTGGCAGCGGGGGCCGGGGCGGTGCTCGCGCTGGCCGCGGACTTCCGGGTCGCGGACCCCTCCGCCCGTTTCGCCTTCCTCTTCACCAGGGTCGGCCTGTCCGGCGGCGACATGGGGGCCGCCTATCTGCTGCCGCGCGTCGTCGGCCTCGGCCACGCCACCCGGCTGCTGATGCTCGGGGAGCCGGTGCGCGCCCCCGAGGCGGAACGCATCGGTCTGATCAGCGAACTGACCGAGGAGGGCCGGGCGGACGCCGGGGCGGCCGCGCTGGCCCGCCGGCTCGCGGACGGCCCGGCCCTCGCCCTCGCCCAGACCAAGGCGCTGCTGACCGCCGAGCTCGACATGCCGCTCGCCGCCGCCGTCGAGCTGGACGCCGCGACCCAGGCCCTGCTGATGCACGGCGAGGACTACGCCGAGTTCCACGCCGCCTTCAGCGGGAAGCGGTCGCCCGAGTGGCGGGGGCGGTGACGCGATGCCGACCGAGGCGCGGCCGACCGGCGTCGAGCGGTTTGGCGTCGAGCGGACCGGCGTCGAGCGGGTCGCGGTCATCGGCGGCGGGCCCGGCGGACTCTACGCCGCCGCCCTGCTCAAGCGGCTCCGCCCGGAGCGCGACATCACCGTCTGGGAGCGCAACGCCCCCGACGACACCTTCGGCTTCGGAGTCGTCCTCTCCGACGAGACCCTGGGCGGCATCGCCCACGCCGACCCCGTGGTCCACGCCGCCCTCCAGCGCGAGTTCGTGCGCTGGGACGCCATCGACATCGTCCACCGCCGAACGGCCCAGACCTCCGGCGGCCACGGCTTCGCGGCGCTGGGCAGGCGCCGGCTGCTGGAGATCCTGCGCGAGCGCTGCGACTCCCTCGGCGTACGGCTCCGCTTCCGCGCCCCGGCCCCGCCCGCCGCCGAACTGGCCGCCTCCCACGACCTGGTGATCGCCGCCGACGGGGTGAACAGCCTCACCCGCACCGCCCACGCCGACGCCTTCGGCCCCCGCCTCACCACCCACCGCTGCCGCTACATCTGGCTCGCCGCCGACTTCGCGTTCGACGCGTTCCGCTTCGAGATCGCCGAGACCCCGCACGGGGTGATGCAGCTCCACGGCTACCCCTTCGCCGCCGACGCCTCCACCGTCATCGTCGAGATGCGCGAGGAGGTGTGGCGCGCCGCCGGATTCGACGCACAGGACGTGTCGCGCTCGATCGAGCGCTGCGCCGACGTCTTCCGCGACGCGCTCGGCGGCCGGCCGCTGCGCTCCAACAACTCCGCCTGGCTCACCTTCCGCACCGTCGTCAACTCCCGCTGGTCGCACGGCAACACGGTGCTCATCGGCGACGCCGCCCACACCGCGCACTTCTCCATCGGCTCCGGCACCAAGCTCGCCGTCGAGGACGCCCTGACGCTCGCCGCCTGCGTCGAGGAACAGCCCGATCTGCCCGGCGCGCTCGCCGCGTACGAGGCCGAACGCCGGCCGGTCGTCGAGTCGACCCAGCGGGCGGCGGCGGCCAGCCTGCGCTGGTTCGAGGAACTGGGCGCCTACGTCGACCAGCCGCCCCGCCAGTTCGCCTTCAACCTCCTCACCCGCAGCCGCCGCGTCACCCACGGCAATCTGCGGATGCGGGACGCCTCCTTCACCGCCGGTGTCGAGGAGGAGTTCGGCGCCGCCCCCGGCAACCCGCCCATGTTCACCCCGCTGCGGCTGCGCGGGCTCGAACTCCGCAACCGCGTCGTCGTCTCCCCGATGGACATGTACTCGGCCGTCGACGGCGTCCCCGGCGACTTCCACCTCGTCCACCTGGGCGCGCGCGCACTCGGCGGGGCCGGACTCGTCATGACGGAGATGGTGTGCGTCAGCGCGGAAGGCCGCATAACTCCGGGCTGCGCCGGGCTCTACACCGACGAACAGGCCACCGCCTGGGCCCGGATCACCGACTTCGTCCACGCGAGCTCGCCCGGAACCGCCGTCGGCGTCCAGATCGGCCACTCCGGCCGCAAGGGTTCCACCAAGCTCATGTGGGAGGGCATCGACCAGCCCCTCGACCACGGCAACTGGCCCCTGGCCGCAGCCTCCCCGATCCCCTACGCGGCCGGCGTCAACCAGATTCCGCGCGCCCTGGACCGGGCCGGACTCACCGCCGTGCGCGAAGAGTTCGCGGCGGCGGCCCGGCGCGCCGTCCGCTGCGGCTTCGACCTGCTCGAACTCCACTGCGGACACGGCTATCTGCTGTCCGGCTTCCTCTCGCCCCTCACCAACCACCGCACCGATGCCTACGGCGGCCCGCTGGACAACAGGCTCCGCTTCCCCCTGGAGGTCTTCGACGCGGTCCGCGCCGCATGGCCCGACGACCGCCCGATGACCGTCCGCATCTCCGCCACGGACTGGGCCGAGGGCGGCACCACGGCCGAGGACGCCGTCGAGATCGCCCACGCCTTCGCCGCCCGCGGCGCCGACGCCATCGACGTGTCGACCGGACAGGTCGTCCCCGACGAACGCCCCGAGTTCGGCCGCTCCTACCAGACCCCGTACGCCGACCGGATCCGCAACACGGTGCGCGTGCCGGTCGTCGCCGTCGGCGCGATCTCCTCCTGGGACGACGTCAACTCCCTGCTGCTCGCGGGCCGCGCCGACCTCTGCGCCCTCGCGCGCCCGCACCTCTACGACCCGCACTGGACGCTGCACGCCGCGGCCGAGCAGGACTACGACGGCCCCGGCGCGCCCTGGCCGCCCCCGTACCTGGCGGGCAGCCGCCCCCCGCCGACGGGCCGCACCGACGCCCCGAAGCCCCGGCTCACCCTGGGGTGACGGGCCGGCGCCCGTGGCAGAGGCACGGGCCGGGGCGCGGGCCCGGGCGGTGGGCGTGCCGCTCCTCCCGGGCGACCCGCTCCGGCAGCGCGGCCGGCCCCTCGGCCTCCTCCCTTCATCGCTCCTCCGCGCTGATCAGGAGCCGGTCCGAGACCGGCCGGTAGCCGATGCGCCGGTACACGCCGTTGCTCGTCGGATTGGCCAGGTCGGTGAAGAGCAGCACCTCGGAGGCGCCGGCCTCCCGGGCGGCGCGGCTCGCCTCCGCCGTCACCGCGGCCGCGTAGCCGTGGCGGCGGTGCTCGGGAGGCGTGTAGACGGCGGTGATCCGCACCATGCCGGCGATCCGCGACGAGACGCCCGCCATCGACACCGGGACGCCGCCGTCCTCCCAGAGCGTCAGCCCGCCGGACGCCGTCCGCTCGTCCACCAGCCGCTCGACCCGGGCGCCGGGCTGCCCGGTCTGCTCGGCGAAGGCGCGATGCCGGCGCACCAGCAGGTCCCGGTCGGCGGGCGTGGCGGCCCTGGCCCGGCCCGACGGCGCCGGGTCGGGCGGCGTCAGCGTCCCCAGCCGGTACAGCCGCTGCTCCTGGAGGACCCGGTGACCGGGCCAGAGCACGGCGGCCAGAGCCTCGGCGGTGTCCCGGTCCGCGTTGACCGATGCCGGGACGGCGTCCGCCCGGGCGAGCGCGGCGGCCAGCGGAGCGACCGCCTCCGGGGCGACGGAGCCCAGGACCGGCGGATGCGGCGGGGTCCGCACCAGTGTCCCCGCGACCTGGCCGTCCGCCCCGCGCCACCAGCCCAGCGACGGGGTGCCGGAGCCGTAGGCGTGCGGGCCGTCGCGGCGCAGGACGGCGGTGACGGTCAGGATCAGGGTGTTCTCGGCGGGGCGGGCGGCCAGCGATTCCCCGGCCGCGTCCAGGAACACGTCGACGTCATGGGTGAAGGTCCAAGGCATGGTTCATCGTGCCGGGGGAGTCCGGGGCGGGGCATCCGGGTTTCCGGACGCGCGCCCCCGGCCGGGGTCCGTCCGGCCGCCCGCCCGGCCGTGTTCCCGCGGTCCGGCCGGATGCCCCGGCGGGCCGGGCTCCTGCCCCAGGCCGGGCTCACGCCGTCCGGTCGCCGGTCCGGTCGTCGCGGAGCCGGAAGCGCTGCAGCTTCCCGGTCGCGGTACGCGGCAGGGCGGGCAGGAACTCGATGACGCGCGGACACTTGTGCGGGGACAGCTCGCCCTTGACGAACGCGCGCAGCTCGTCGGCGGTCGGCTCCGCGCCCTCGCGCGGCACCACGTACGCCACCACGATCCGGCCGCGGAGCTCGTCCTCCCTGCCCACCACCGCCGCCTCCGCCACCGAGGGATGACGCAGCAGGGCGTCCTCCACCTCGGGGCCCGCGATGTTGTAGCCGGACGAGACGATCATGTCGTCGGCGCGGGCGACGTAACGGAAATAGCCGTCCGGGTCGCGGACATAGGTGTCGCCGGTGATGTTCCAGCCGTGCGCCACGTAGTCCCGCTGGCGCTCGTCGGCGAGGTAGCGGCAGCCGACCGGACCGCGTACCGCGAGCAGCCCCGGCTCCCCGTCCGGCACCTGCCGCCCCTCCCGGTCCAGCACCCGGACCTGCCAGCCGGGCACCGGAACCCCGGTGGCGCCGGGGCGGATCGCGTCGTCGGCGGCGGAGACGAAGATGTGCAGCAGCTCGGTGGCGCCGATGCCGTTGATGATGCGCAGCCCCGTCCGCTCGTACCAGGACCGCCAGGTGGCGGCCGGCAGGTTCTCGCCGGCCGAGACACAGCGCCGCAGCGCGCTCAGATCGTAGGCGTCCACCCGGTCGAGCATCAGGCGGTAGGCGGTGGGCGCGGTGAACAGCACCGAGACCCGGTGGGCGGCCAGCGCGGGCAGCAGCAGGTCCGGGCCGGACTGTTCCAGCAGCAGCGCGCTGGCCCCGGCCCGGAGCGGGAAGACCACCAGGCCGCCGAGCCCGAAGGTGAAGCCGAGCGGCGGACTGCCCGTGAACACGTCCTCGGGCGTGGGGCGCAGCACATGGCGCGAGAACGTGTCCGCGACGGCGAGCACGTCCCGGTGGAAGTGCATGCAGCCCTTGGGGCGGCCGGTGGTGCCCGAGGTGAACGCGATCAGCGCCACGTCGTCCGCCGCCGTGTCGACCGCGGGATACGGGCCCGGCCGGGCCTCGGCCAGGCGCAGCAGGTCGTCCGGCGCGTCGCTCCCGTAGACCGTGATCCGCAGCCCCGGCGCCCCGGCCCGCGCCAGGTCGTCGACCGACCGGACGTCGCACAGCGCGTGGCCGACCCGGGCGATGGAGCAGATGGCGGCCAGTTCGCCCGCCCGCTGCCGGTCCACGACCGTGACGGCGATCGCCCCCGCCTTCTGCACCGCGAGCCAGCAGGCCGCCAGCCGGGGGGTGGTGGGCCCGCGCAGCAGGACCCGGTTGCCGGGGACGACGCCCAGGTCCTCGGTCAGGACGTGGGCGATCCGGTCCACCCGGTCCCGCAGTTCCCCGTAGCTCCAGACCTCGCCGTCGGGGGTGCGGAAGGCGGGGCGGTCGGGGCCCAGCCGTTCGACGGTCCGGTCCAGGAGCTCGGTCGCGCAGTTCAGCCGGGCGGGATAGCGCAGTTCGGGAAGGTCGAAGAGCAGTTCCGGCCACTGGTCCGGGGGAGGAAGGTGCTCCCGGGCGAAGGTGTCGAGGTGCGCTGAGGTCTTCGGGCCCATGAAGGATCGCCCCCTTGTCGCCTCTGGAGCGTATCGTTTGGGTGACGGTAGTCAACGGTCCGCGATAGAGCGAATGGACGACGACCGCCCCGGGGGCCGGGCGTCCGTGCGGAGACCGGGTACGGAGCCGGGGTGCGCAGAAACGGGTACGGAGCGCGGCGGCGCGGCCCGCCGCGGAGGACCGGCCGTGCGGAATCCGGGCGGAATTCCGGCGCGCCGGACGTCGGGCGGAAGAGGAGAGCGGGCAGACGAGAAGACGGACGCATCATCGGAAAGTGATGTCATGTCAGAAAGCGGGCCGTCGCCGGGAAGCGACGCACCGTCAGGCAGCACCGCGATGAAGGAGGGACGCGCCGCCAGGACGACGAGCCGACGGACGGCCGGCCGAGAAGGACGACACAGCCGAGACACGACGCGACAGGAGAGACGCCGTGATGACGGCATTCTCGCTCGACCCGAGACAGATCTCTTGGTGCGAGGAGTGGAGAGACCTCGCCGAACAGCGCCTGCGCCCCCTCGCCGAGAAGGGCGACCCGGGCCATGTCAACCGCCCCCTGATCGCCGCGCTGGGGGCGTCCGGTCTGCTCGACCGGATGCTGGGCTCCGGCGCCCTCGATCTCTGTCTGCTCCGCGAGTCCCTGGCCCGGGGCTGCACCGAGGCCGAGACCGCGCTGGCCCTCCAGGGGCTCGGCGCCCACCCGGTGCTCCGGGCCGGCACCCCCGCCCAGCGGGCGCGCTGGCTCCCCGAGGTCCGGGCGGGCCGGGCCGTGGCGGCCTTCGCGCTCAGCGAACCCGGCGCCGGCTCCGACGCGGCGGCCCTCGCCCTGGACGCCGCGCCGGAGCCCGGCCCCGGCTCCGGCGGCTGGCGGCTGACCGGTGAGAAGTGCTGGATCTCCAACGCCCCGGAGGCCGACTTCTACACCGTGTTCGCCCGCACCACCCGGGGCGCCGGGGCCCGCGGCGTCACCGCGTTCCTCGTGCCCGCCGACCGCCCCGGACTCACCGGCGCCGCGCTGGAGATGCTCTCTCCGCATCCCATCGGCTCCCTGGCCTTCGACGGCGTCCCGGTCTCCGCCGAGGACGTGCTCGGCGAACCGGACCGGGGCTTCCGGGTCGCCATGGACACCTTGAACCTGTTCCGTCCCAGCGTGGGCGCGTTCGCGGTCGGCATGGCCGGCGCCGCGCTGGACGCCACCGTCGCGCACACCGCCGGACGCACCGCGTTCGGCGGCCCGTTGAAGGACCTCCAGGCCGTCTCGCACCAGGTCGCCGAGATGGCCACCCGCACCGAGGCCGCCCGGCTGCTGGTGTACGCGGCGGCCGCCGCGTACGACGCGGGCGAGCCCGGGGTGCCGGGCCGCGCGGCCATGGCGAAGCTGTACGCCACCGAGACCGCGCAGTACGTCGTCGACACCGCCGTCCAACTGCACGGCGCCCGCGCCCTGCGCCGGGGCCATCTCCTCGAACACCTCTACCGGGAGGTCCGCGCCCCGCGGATCTACGAGGGCGCCAGCGAGGTCCAGCGCACCATCATCGCCAAGGAGCTGTACGCGAACAGGGAGGCGTCCGCATGAGTCCGGTCCACCGGATCAACCCCGCCGAACTGTCGCCGCCGACGGGGTTCTCGCACGCCGTCGCGGCGACCGGCGGCCAACTGGTCTTCCTGGCCGGGCAGACCGCGCTGGACCCGGACGGGGAGATCGCCGGCGCGACGCTGCCCGACCAGTTCGCCACGGCGCTCACCAACCTGCTGACCGCGCTGCGCGCGGCGGGCGGCGCCCCGGCGGACCTGGTCCGGGTCACCGTGTACGCCACCGACGTGGCCGACTACCGCGTCCACGCCGGGGAGCTGGGCCGGATCTGGCGCCGGCTGGCGGGCCGCGACTACCCGGCGATGGCGGTCATCGGGGTGGCGAGACTCTGGGACGAGCAGGCGCTCGTCGAGATGGACGGGATCGCCGTCCTGCCCTGAGGGCCCGTCGGGCGGCCGCCCGGCCGGAGGCCGTCCGACCGGCTCCGGGCCCGCCGCCCGCCGGCACCGCCCCGGCCGACGTGCCACGGCTCCTCGACCGTCACCTGGGAGCTCCGCGAATACACCACCGAGGCCGGGTCGGTGACCGCGGCGAGCGCCGACGCGACCGGGCCGGAGAACATCGTCAGCCGCTCGGCGAGCTGCTCACGGGCCGCTCACGGCCCGCTCGGGGTCCGGCCGGAAGCCCTCTCGGGTCTCCGGAGCAGAAGAGAAGAAGGAGGCCCGGCGCGAGGCGTCAGCCGGTGGCGACGGGCACGCCCATCAGGTGGTCCACCAGGGCCAGCAGCACGTCCCTGGCGAACGGCCGCTCGCGGACGTCCCCGATCAGCAGCGGCACGTGCGGATCGAGGTCGAGGGCGGCCCTGATCTCCTCCGGCGTACGGGTGTTGTGACCGTGGAAGCAGTTGATGGCCACGACGAACGGGATGTCCCGGCTCTCGTAGAAGTCGATCGAGGCGAAACTCGTGTCCAGCCGGCGGGTGTCGGCGATCACCACACCGCCGAGCGCCCCGTTGACCAGGTCGTTCCACATGAACCAGAAGCGCTCCTGGCCGGGGGTGCCGAAGAGGTACACCACCAGCTCGGGGCTGACCGTGATCCGGCCGAAGTCCAGGGCGACGGTGGTGGTGTCCTTCTGGCCGACCCCGGCCAGGTCGTCGACGCCGACGCTGGCCTGGGTCAGGTACTCCTCGGTGCTCAGCGGAGTGACCTCGCTGACGGCGCCGACCATGGTGGTCTTGCCGACGCCGAAGCCTCCGGCGATGAGGATCTTGACGGCGGCGGGGGCCGCCTGACTGCTTGTCATGATGGTTCAGAGTCTCCGGAGTCCGTCACGAAGGGCGGCCAGCACGCCCATGTCGGCCCCGCCGGCCGCCCGCGCCACCGAGAGCGGTGCGCGGGCCGTCAGCAGGCCCTGGGCGACGAGGTCGGCCAGCAGGATCTTGGTCACCGACACCGGGAGGCCGAGGTCGGACGCGACCTCGGCGACCGCGGACGCCCGGCGGCAGCGCTCCAGGATCAGCCGGTGCTCGGGCTGCAGCCGCCCCGGCAGAATCGGCGCGCCGCGCTCGTCCCTCGGATCCGGCACGGTCGTCAGCACGGTGATGAGGCTGAAGTCGTCGCGCTCGGGAGCGGTCCGGCCCCGGGTGATGGTGTACGGGCGCACCATCGTGCCCGCCCCGTCCTCCTCGGCGTCGTCCTCCCAGTACGGGGTCACGCCCGCGGCCCGTCCCCGGTGCCGAAGGCGTCGAAGTCGCCGCGGGCCGGGGTGGAGAGCTTCTGGCCGACCTGCTGGACGAGGTTGTGCATGGCCAGGGACATGATCTCGGCGTCGACCTCCTGGGAGGCGATCACGGCCAGATGGGTGCCCTGGCCGGCCGAGATGATGAACAGCCACAGGTCCGCCAGCTCGACGATCACCTGGTGGACGACGCCGCCGTCGAAGAGCTGGCCGACGCCGCGGGCCAGGCTCTGCTGGCCGGTGCAGATGGCGGCGAGCCGCTCGGCGTCGGCGCGGTCGATGGTGCGCGAGTGGCTCACCACGAGGCCGTCGTCGGAGAGCAGGACCGCGTTCCGGGTCTCGGCCACCGAGTCCACCAGGCCGTCGAGCAGCCAGTCGAGGTCCTGGTGTGTGGCGGTTGTGCGTGTCATGACCGTTCTTCTCTCGTGGGGAGCGGGGTGGCGGGCGATTCGGGCCGCGCCGTCTCTTCGGTCGCGCGGGCCGCGCGCGACCTGCGCTGGAAGGCTCCGATCGCGGCTCCGGCCCGGTGCGGGGCCGGCCGCGGCCGCGGGTTCTCGTCCCGGACCGGCGGAGCGGGCTCGGTGTTCCGGGCGGCCGGGGTCCGCAGCTCGTCCACCAGGCTGGCCTGCCGCACCCGGCGCGGCAGCGGCGGCTCGGCGCCGGGCACCGGCAGCGCGGTCCGGTCCGGGCCGCGCGCCGGGAGGGCGGCGCCCGGGTCGGGCGGCGCCGGGTGGTCGGGCTCGGACACCGGCAGCCGCGCCGGGGGACCCGCGGGGGCGGGCCCGGCGCCGGCGGAGTACGAGGCGGAGTACGGCGGCACCGACCCCGGATGGGGCGCCCCGGACGGCGGCTGGTCCACCGGGTACTGGCCGGCGGCCGTCATGTAGGGCTGCTCGCCCGTGCCGTACGGGGACGGCTGCGCGGGGAACGGCGCGGGGTACGCGTCGCCGGCGGGGGTGCCGTGGTGCTCGTTCGCGGCCGGAGCAGGGACGCCCGGCGCCGGGTGGGGCCGACCGCCCTCCGGCGGATGCGGGAGCTCCTGGCCGCCGCCCGGGTACCCGGTCCCGGGCGCCTGGTCCGGGGTCCCGGCGGCCTGGTGCGGCTGCTCGGCGTAGGGGGCGCCCGTCGTGTTCAGCGCGGTGACCCCGGCCAGCGCCCGGCCCTGGACACGGACCGGCAGCGGATCGCCCGCGGCCGTCTCCGGCACCGGGGCGGGCGCGGCGGCCGGGTACGACACGCCGACCGGGGACGGCACGCCGACCGGCCCGGACCGCGGCGCGGGGACGGTGAGTTCGTCCGGGACGAGAACGACCACGCGGGTGCCGCCGTACGGCGACGAGCGGAACTCCACCCGCAGCCCGTGCTGGTCCGCGAGCCGGGCGATCACGTACAGGCCGAGCCGGATGTCGTCGGAGTGGGCCAGCACGTCCATCCGGGGCGGGTGGAGCATCAGCTCGTTGGCCGCGGCCAGCTGGTCGTCCTCCATGCCCAGGCCCCGGTCCTCGACCTCGATGGCGAGACCGCGGCTGACCTTGGCGGCCCGTACCTCGACCGGGTTCGGCGGCCGGGAGAACGTCAGCGCGTTCTCGATGAGTTCGGCCAGCACATGCGAGACCGGACCGACGGCCCGCTCCGACAGCCAGGGGCTGTCGTCGAGGTCCAGCACCACGCGCCGGTAGTCCTGTACTTCGCCCTGGGCGGAACGCATCACGTCCAGCAGCGGAACCGGCTTGCGCCAGCGCCGGTGCGGGGTGCCGCCCGCGAGGATCACCAGGTTCTCCTCGTACCGCCGCAGACGCGCGGTGAGGTGGTCGAGGTCGAAGAGGCCCTCCAGGATCTCGGGGTCCTCGTGCTTGCGCTCCAGGGCGTCCAGCTTCCTCAGCTGCTGGCCGATCAGCTGCTGGGTGCGGCGCGCGATGCGCTGCAGCAGCCGCTCGAACCCGCGGTGCTGGTCGGCCTGCTTGACGGCCGCGGTCAGCGCGCTGGTGCGCGCCAGGTTGAGCGCGTCGCCGAGCCGGGTCAGCTCGTCGCCGTTGCTGTTCCTGGCGTCGGGCTCGATGGCGCGGGCCTCGGCGTCGACGTCGATGCGCTCGCCCAGGGCCAGCCGCTCGACCACGTCGGGCAGCGCCTGCTCCAGTTCCTCGGCCCGTTCCTGGAGGCTGCTGATCCGGCGGCGGAGGTTGCGGGTCAGACGCCAGGAGGTCCAGATGACCGCGATCACGGCGAGCAGTCCGACCGCCGTGGTCAGCACCATCTTGTACAGCAGGGACTGCGCGCCGTCCCGGCTCTCGTCGACCACGGCGGTGGTGCGCTTCTCCAGCAGGTCCATGAGCTGCGCGTTCACTTCGTCCATCGCGCCGCGCCAGGTCTTCTCGTCGGCGTCGACGGTGACGAGGCCGGAGCCGTCGGCGTCCGCCGACCGCAGCACCTGATCCTCCACCCGGGTCTTGGTCTTCCAGGCCGGACTGTGGACGAGCTTGTCCCACGCGGCCCTCTCGTCCTTCGTCAGATAGGGCACGACCTGGGAGGAGTACAGGAGCGGCTGGCCCATGACGGCCTCCCGCACCTGCGCGAGGTCCTTGTCGCCGAGCTTCCCCTTGGACCAGCCGCGCGCCAGCAGGGCGTCCGAGCGGGAGATCATCTCCTTGTTCCAGAAGAGGTCGACGAGCGGCTGGGCGAGCACGTTGACCTGGCCGCTGTCGGCGCGGCTGAGCGCCGCGAAGAGCTCCAGGTCCACCGCGATCAGGTCCGAGTAGTAGGTGTACACGGCCTGCTGCTGCGCGGTGCCGCCGTCGTCGACGAGGGCACGCTGGGCGGGTAGTTGGTCGATCGCGCCGCGTGCCGCGTGAACGGCGTCACGGATCTCGGCGGGGGCGTCGTCGGTCGCCACGTCGGAGAGCACCTGGAAGCTCTTGACGGCGTTGTCGGTCAGCTCGCGCTGCCGTCGCAGCGCCTCCTCGGCGCCCTTGCGTCCGTCCAGCACGTCGGCGCTTAGCCGCCGTTCCTCCTGGAGGTTGTAGTACACGATGTTGGACGGCCGGCCCGCCTTCTCGGCCAACTGGCCATGGGCCGCCTGCCGCCGGAAGTCCGCAAGGGTCTCACCACTGGTGACGGCCCACAGGGCGGCCAGCGCTACTCCCGGAACGATGGCCAGTACGAGAAGGGCTGTCCGCAGCGACATGGTGGTCGATTTGGGCCGCTGTGAGACGCGCGTGCGCAGGGCGTGCTCCTAGACGATGGCGCCAGTTTCGGAACTGGCCGAATCCGTTGAGAACTTCGACAGGAAGATAGTAGCCACAGCGCAAAAAATGAAAAGAAAATGATCTTACGAGTTCATCACTGATCACACACAGTGTCGCCACCATGTCCGGAAGTCCCCGTTCCATGTCGGTTCGGGCCCTGGGCCACGCTGTTCACGCGGACGCGCGAGGCGTCCGTGCGTCATGCCGCCCCATCTCGTCGCGCCGTAGGGGTGAGATGCGATCGGAGATATATCTGTATTGAGTGGCTTTTGTCCTTGATGCATCGTCCAGTTCTCGGATCTCCGGCCGGGGAAGGCACGGGACGCCTTCCGGGGCCGTATGACCGCGCTCCTCGTCTGCCACTTCGTCCTCGCCTGCTGCGCGCGCCCGCTGGTGCGCCTGCTGGGCCGGCGGGCCTTCGTCGTGCTCGCCGCGCCGCCGGCCGCCGCCACCGTGTGGGCGGCCACCCGGTGGAGCGCCGTCGCGTCGGGCGGCTCGGTCACCTGGACCTGGCGGTGGATGCCCGCGTACGGGGTCGGCGCCGACCTGCGCCTGGACGCGCTGGCCGAGCTGATGGTGCTGCTCGCGGCGGGCATCGGCACACTGGTCCTGCTCTACTGCGCCTCGTACTTCACCGACACGACCCCCCGACTCGCCGGCTTCGCCGGGAACCTCCTGGCGTTCGCGGGAGCGATGCTCGGCCTGGTCCTCGCCGACGACCTGATGACGCTCTATGTGTTCTGGGAGCTGACCACGGTCTTCTCGTACCTGCTGATCGGGTACGACTGCGAGCGGAAGCACAGCCGCCGCTCCGCGCTCCAGGCGCTCACCGTGACCACGCTCGGCGGCCTCGCGATGTTCGTCGGGTTCCTGATCATCGGTCAGCGGACCGGCACCTACCGGATCTCCGCCGTCCTCGCCGACCCGCCCCCGGCCGACGCCGCCGTCTCCGCCGCCGTGGTGCTGATCCTGTGCGGGGCCCTGTCGAAGTCCGCCGTCTGGCCGTTCAGCCTCTGGCTGCCGAACGCCATGGCCGCGCCCACCCCGGTCAGCGCCTATCTGCACGCCGCCGCGATGGTGAAGGCCGGCGTCTATCTGATCGCCCGGCTGGCCCCCGCCTTCGCCGACGTGCCGGTCTGGCGGCCGGTCGTGATGGCGCTCGGCGCCGCGACCATGCTGCTCGGCGGCTGGCGGGCCCTGCGCCTGCACGACCTCAAGCTCGTCCTCGCCTACGGGACCGTCAGCCAACTCGGCTTCCTCGCCCTGCTCGCCGGGGCCGGCAGCCACGACACGGCCCTGGCCGCCGGTGCGATGATCCTGGGCCACGCCCTGTTCAAGGCCCCGCTGTTCCTCGTCACCGGCATCGTCGACCACGCGGCCGGCACCCGTGATCTGCGCCGGCTGTCCGGCGTCGGCCGGGCCCTGCCGCAGGTCTGCGCCGTCGCCGTACTGGCCGCCGCGTCCATGGCCGCCCTGCCCCCGCTGCTCGGGTTCGCCGCCAAGGAGGCCGCGTTCGAGGCGCTGCTGCACGGCGACACCGGGGACCGCTGGGCGCTCGGCATGACCGTCGCCGGCTCCGCGCTGACCGTCGCGTACACGCTCCGGTTCGTCTGGGGCGCGTTCGCCCGCAAGCCGGGAGTCGAGGACACCCCGGTGCACCGGGTCGGCCCGGCGTTCCTCGCGGCGCCCGCCCTCCTCGCGGCCTGCGGACTGCTGCTGGGGCCCGGGGCCGGATGGGCCGACCGGCTGCTCGGCGCGTACGCCGACGCCTTCCCCCCGGGGGCGCACCCCTACCACCTCTCGATCCGGCACGGGCTGGGGACGGCCCTGCTGCTCTCGGCCCTCGCCGTGGCGGCCGGCGTACTGCTCTTCGCCGGCCGCACCACCGTGACCAGGGTCTCCCGCAGGATCGCCTGGCCCACCGCCGACAGCGTCTTCGGCCATCTGCTGCTGGGCCTGGAACGGCTCTCCCTCCAGCTCACCGGTCTGGTCCAGCGCGGCTCGCTCTCCTTCTACCTCGCCACCACCCTGGTCGTGATGCTGGCCGGCCAGCTCACCGTCCTCGGCGTGGACCGGCCCTGGCGCCGCTCCGTCGCGCCGAGGCTCTGGGACGTCCCGCTCCAGGGCGCCTTCGCCGTGCTGACCTGCGCGGCGGCGCTGCTCTGCCTGGTCGTCGGCCGCCGGATGAAGGCCGTGGTCCTGGCCGGGCTCACGGGCTACGGCGCGGCACTGCTCTTCGTCGTCCAGGGCGGCCCGGACCTGGCGCTCACCCAGTTCTGCGTCGAGACCGTGTCGATGATCGTGTTCGTGCTGGTGCTGCGCCGGATGCCGGTGCGTTTCGAGGAGACGGTGAGCAGCAGACGGCGGGCGGTCCGGATCCCGGTGGCGCTGGCCGCGGCGGCGACGCTGGGCATGGTGGTATGGGTCGCCGCGGCCGCCCGCGTGGCCGACCCGGCGGGCGCGGCCATGGTCGAGGAGACCGCCCACCACGGCCTCAAGGACGTGGTGGCGACCATCCTGGTGGACCTGCGCGCCTGGGACACGATGGGGGAGTCCGCCGTGCTCGCCGCGGCGGCGATCGGGGTCACGAGCCTGATCTATCTGCACCGCCGCACCGAGGGCGCGTCACTGCGCGAGGAGGTGCGCGGGCGCACCGCCTGGTCGTTGTCCGCGCCCGGGATGGCGGGCCTGCCGCGCGGCGACGAAGGGGCGCCGGAGCGCAGCTGGCTCGCGGCCGGTTCGACGCTGGCCCCCGAACACCGCTCGGTGGTCTTCGAGGTCGTGGCCCGGCTGCTGTTCCACCCCGTCCTGGTGCTCTCGCTCTTCCTGCTGTTCAGCGCCGAGAACCTGCCGGGCGGCGGCTTCGTCGCCGGACTCGTCGCCGGGCTCGCCCTGATCACCCGCTACCTGGCGGGCGGCCGTTTCGAACTCGCCGAGGCCGCGCCCCTGCAACCCGGGCTCTTCACCGGCCTGGGGCTGTTCGTCTCCACCGCGGTCGCCCTGCTCGGACTCGCCGGCGGCACGGTCCTGCACGCCTGGAGCCACCACGGACGGCTGCCGCTGATCGGCGCGTACCACGTCAGCACCCCGGTCCTCTTCGACTTCGGGGTCTACCTGCTGGTCCTGGGCGTGGTGCTGGACATCGTGCGCGCGCTCGGCGCCAAGATCGACCGGCAGATCGAGCGGGCGGCCGTCGACGCGGCCGCGCAGCCGCCGGGGAACGGGCCGCGGGGGAACGGGCCTTCGGGCCCGGGGCCGGAGGAGCCCGGCGCCGGCACGCCCCCGGGTCCGGGGCCGCGACCGGGACGCGGACCGGCGCCCGGGACGGGAGGCGCCCCCGCATGACGGTGAGCGCGTCGCTCCTGGCCACCGCCGCGGTGCTGTGCGCGGTCGGCGGCATCCTCATGCTCACCCGGCCCCTGACCCGCATCCTGCTGGGCGCGGTGATCGCGAGCAACGGCATCAACCTGCTGGTCCTCGCCGCGAGCGGACCGGCCGGCCGGGAACCGCTCCTCTACGGCGCCCCACTCCGGCGGATCACCGACCCGCTGCCGCAGGCCATCGCGCTGACCGCGATCGTCATCACCCTCGCCACCACGGCGTTCCTCCTGGCCATGGCGTACCGCAGCCACCAGCTGAACGGCACCGACGAGGTCCACGACGACGACGAGGACCGGCGCATCGCGCTGCGCGCCGAGGTGCTGGGGGAGCGGGACGAACTGCGCGACCGCTACCGGGCCGTCGCCGACGTCACGCCCGAGCAGCGCGCCCGGTACCGCGAGGAGCGCCGCCGCCTGCGCGCCCGGCTGCGCGCGGACCGCGCCCTCCAGGCCCGCGGCCGGTACGCCACCGGGGACCTCTGGCACGACGTCCTGGGCGCTGACCCCGAGGACTACGCGGAGGGACGGGCCCGCCCGCAGAACCACGCGCCGCCGCCACCGCCCCGGCCCGGCGACCGCCCCTCGGCACCACCGCCCCCCGGAAACCGGCCACCGGGACCCTCCCGTGCCGGTGAGCCCGGCCCCGGGGGCCGGTCACCAGGCCGTCCCGGCCCCTGCGGGCCCGGCCCCGGAGCCCCCCGTCCTCCGGAGCCCGGCCCCGGAGAGCCCCGTCCCGACGACACCGACCCGGGAGCCACCGGATGAACGCCCTCGTCCCCCTGCCGGTGCTGCTGCCGCTCTGCGCCACCGGCCTCAGCCTCGCCTTCGGCACCCGGCTCAAACAGGTCCAGCGCCTCGTCAGCGTCGCGGTGCTCACCGCCGTGCTCGGGCTCTCCGTCACCCTGATGATCTACGCCGACCTGCACGGCCCGCTCGCCGTCCACCTCGGCGACTTCGCGCCGCCGCTCGGCATCAGCCTGGTCGCGGACCGGCTGTCCGGGCTGATGCTGACCGTCTCCTCCGCCATCACCCTCTGCGTACTGGTCTACTCCCTGGGCCAGGGCATGGCCGACCGGGACGAGGAGACGCCCGTGGCGGTCTTCCACCCCGCCTATCTGATCCTGGTCGCCGGGGTCTCCGACACCTTCGTCGCCGGCGACCTCGTCAACCTCTTCGTCGGCTTCGAGATCATGCTCGTCGCCAGCTTCGTCCTGCTCACCCTCGGCGGCACCGGCCCGCGGGTCCGCGCCGGCTCCACCTATGTGATCGTCTCGCTGCTCTCGTCCATGCTGTTCCTCGCCGCCATCGCCATGACGTACGCGGCGACCGGCACCGCCAACTTCGCCCAACTGGCCGGACGGATCGCCGTGCTCCCGCTCGGCGTGCAGACACTGATCCAGTTCATGCTGCTCACCGTCTTCGCCATCAAGGCCGCCGTCTTCCCGCTCGCCGCCTGGCTGCCCGACTCCTATCCGACCGCGCCCGCCCCCGTCACCGCCGTCTTCGCCGGACTGCTCACCAAGGTCGGCGTCTACTCCATGCTGCGCACCGAGACCCTGCTCTTCCCCGGCAACCGGCTCGGGGACCTGCTGCTGGCCGTCGCGCTCGCCTCGATGCTCGTCGGCATCCTCGGGGCCGTCGCCCAGACCGATCTGAAACGGCTGCTCTCCTTCACCCTGATCAGCCACATCGGCTACATGGTCTTCGGCATCGGACTCGCCACCCGGGACGGGTACGGCGGCGCGATCGTCTACGTGGCCCACCACATCACCGTGCAGACCACCCTGTTCCTCGCCGCCGGACTGATCGAACGCCGGGGCGGCACCACCGAACTCACCCGCATCGGCGGACTGGCCGACGCCGCCCCCCTGCTCGCCGCCCTCTTCTTCGTCCCCGCCATGAACCTGGCCGGGATTCCGCCGCTGTCCGGATTCATCGGCAAGCTCGGGCTGATGCGGGCCGGCGTCGAAGAGGGCGGCGGCTGGGCGTGGCTCCTCGTCGCCGGCTCCGCCGCGACCAGCCTGCTCACGCTCTATGTGATGGCCAAGGTCTGGAACCTGGCGTTCTGGCGGACCGCGCCCCCGGGCCAGGCGGCGTACGGAACGGTCCTGGAGTCCGACTCCGACGAGGACGACAGCGACATGGACAGCGGCCCCGACCACATCCGCGGCAGCGGCGACGAGTCGGTCCCCCACCGCCACGAGCCCGCCGGACGCGCGGTCGCCGCCACCCTGCACGGACGCGCCGTCACCACCACCACGCGCCTGCCGCGCCCGATGACGGCAGCCACCGCGGCGGCCGTCGCCTTCGGACTCGCCTTCACCGTGTTCGCCGGACCGCTGACCTCCTACACCGACCGGGCCGCCGCCGAACTCCTCGCCCGGGCTCCCTACACGGAGGCGGTGCTGGGCCGGTGAAACGCGTCATCACCCTGCCTCTCCGGCACCGCGGCCGACCCGGCCCCGACGGCCGGACCGGCCGACGACGGGTGCTGGACCTGCCGCTGATCGCCTGGCTCACCCTGATCTGGGTGCTGCTCTGGTCCGGGCCGAACTGGGTCAACGTCCTCACCGGCGCGGTCGTCGCCGTCGCCGTCTGCCTGGCCTTCCCGCTGCCCCGGGTCGAACTCGGGCTGCGGCTGCGCCCCTGGGGCATCCTGGTCCTCACCGGCTCCCTGCTCCACGACATGTACATCTCGGGCGTGCGGGTCACCCGGCAGATCTTCGTCGGCCATCCGCACCGGGCGGCGGTCATCGCCGTGCCGCTGCGCTGCCGCTCCGACCTGATGCTCGCGGCCACCGCTGTCGCCGTCTCGAACGTGCCCGGCGGGTCGGTCGTCGAGGTCCGGCGCGCCACGGCCACGGTCTTCCTGCACGTCCTCGACGCCGACCGGCCCGCCGTCCTCGACGCCGCACGACAGTCCGTCTGGCGGCTGGAACGCCTGGTCGTACGGGCCTTCGGCACCCCCGACGAGATCGCGCGCGTGGCCGGACCGCCGCCGGCCGCCCGCCGCGGCGGGCCCGGAACATGAGGAGGAGCGGCGCATGAGTGTGCCGGAGACCGTCGACCGGGTGCTGCTCACCGCGGCCGTGGTCATGATCGTCGTCGCCGGGGCGGCCCTGCTCGCCCGGATCTGGCGCGGCCCCTCCATGCTGGACCGGGCCATCTCGCTGGACGTGTGCGCGGCCCTCATCATCGCGGGCCTCGGGGCGAAGTCGGCCTCCGCCCGCGACCCGTTCTACTTCCCGATCATGCTGGTGCTGGCCTTCCTCGGGTTCACGGGGTCGGTCGGCATCGCGCGTTTCATCGCCGCACGCGACCGGCCGACGCCCCGTCACGGCCCGGGCCCGGCGGGCGACGGCGGCGGACGCGGCCGGACGGGACCGTCCGGCGACCGCGACCGGGGGAGCGGCAGGAGCGACGGCGCCGAGGGGGAGGGACGGTGAACCCCTGGCTCCAGGCCCTCGACACGGCCGGCGCGGCACTGGTCCTCGTCGGCGCGGCGATCTGTCTGCTCGGCGTGATCGGCATGCTGCGCCTGCCCGATGTGCTGTCCCGCAGCCATGCCGCGACCAAACCGCAGACCCTCGGCATGATCCTGGTCCTGCTCGGCGTGGCCCTGCGGCTGCGCAGCGGCATGGACCTCGCGACCCTGGCGCTGATCGCCTTCTTCCAGCTGATGACCGGACCGGTCGCCGCCCATCTGGTGGCGCGGGCGGCCTACCGCACCGGTCAGGTCGACCACGGCGAGCTGCTCTTCGACGAACTCGACGAGCAGCTGACCGAGGAGAACTGACGGGCCGGGCGTCACGGCCGGGCGGCACACGGGCCACGCGCGCCGCCGGGGCGGCCCGCGTGCCCCCGGGGCCGCGGGGGCGCGGGGGCGCTTGCTCCGGTGTGCGCGACGGCGGCCGGAGGTGAGCGGGAACGGAGGAAACCGAGCAGGAACAGAGGAAAGCGAGCAGGAACGGGGGAGTCGAGCAGGGATCGGCGGGGAAGGGACGAGGGGCGGGTGGGGGCGGGCGGGGAATGGCGGAAGAGGCGCGGCAGTGCTCCTCCTCGGTCCCGCCGGAGGTCAGCAGCGCAGCTGCCTGCCGCGCAGCGCGTGCTCGTAGAGGCGCCGCGTCTCGTCGTTCGGGGGCACCTGCAGCTCGTCGTGCAGCCGTTTGGCACACAGGCTGTACCACCGCTGCACCTGAGTGAGCTGACCGAGTTCGGCGTGCACGGATATGAGCATGCGGTAGGAGTCCTCGTGCAGCGAATCCACCGCCAGCATGCGCCGGCACACATCGATCACACCGAGGTGGTCGCCCTGCTTGAGGTGTCTCTCCGAGAGAAAGCCCAGCGCGACGAGTTGGCGGCTTCTCAGCCATTCGCGCTGGGTGGCGGCCCAGTCGTCCACCAGGCCCGGCAGGAACTCGCCTTCGTACAGCTCGCTCGCACTGCCGTAGAGTTCGTCCGCGAGGCGGAGGTCCTGTCTTTTCTGGGCGTTATGTGCCCGGTCGACCAGCGATTCGAACTCGTTGAAGTCAGTCCAGACGTTACGGGTCTCCAGCTTGTAGCCGGATTCATAGGTGCGCACCCGGATCGAGGAGCGCAGGCTCTCCGCGGGATGCAACTTCTGCGCCTGCTGGAGTATTTTCCTGAGCGCGTGCACCGCCACTTTGAGCGAGCTGGAGTTGTTCGACCGCATCGCCTCGGGCCAGAGCGCGTCGTAAAGACTTTCGCGCGAGACAATCTGGTCCCGGTGCAGCAGCAGGAACTGTAATAATTTCCGGGCCTTGCCCGCACTCCAGCGCTCCACGGGATCCCCGTCGAACGTGACCTTGAATGCGCCTAAAGCGCGTACCGAAATCGTACAGTCGCCATCCATGAAACTGTCCCACGAACCTTTCTCGGTAACGTCTCGGCCTGATCGGCGACACCTGCCGGGGCCCGAGGGATCGCCCCGGCTCCCGCCTCCCCCGGCAGCACAAGGCCCCTGGCCGGACGCGCTCTCAGCGAGAACGTGACCGACCGAGGGGCTTCTCGTGGGACCGGGGGTGCCGCCTACACCACTGGGTTGGACATCAACCGCTTCATCGCCGGGCTCCTGGCCGGGCCGCCTGGGAAAACGCCCTGGTCGGCCGGATGCCCGTCGCCGGATCCGCGTGTCCCGGACCGTCTCACGCGGGCCCTTCCGGAGCGGCGCCGGTTCCTCGACCGGCCCCGGGGCCGACAGCCGGCCCATGACAAAGCACTGTCCACCCCAACCTCCCCGTCGGCTTCACCGTGCTCGTCGGCACTGCCCCTGTCAATCCCCCCGAACTGTGGGGATGTTCTCGTGAACCGCTCCGCTCCGATGCCCGTCGGGTTTCACTTCCCGCCGCTCACCGGCACGGATTCCCCGGTCGCGCGCGTTCCGCGTCCCGGATGCCCGCGTTCCGTTCGACGGGCCTTCCGCGGACGGAATCCCCGTGGAACCCGGGACCGGACACACGTCGTCCGGACTCCGTGCCCCCCAACCTCCCCCGCGATCACCGGGTTCACGCATCGGGAGGAGGCCCGGTTCGCGCGTCGTCCCGGTCCGGGCGATTCGTCCGCCCCTGCCCGACCGCCCGCCGGAGAATACCCGCACGCATTCCTCCGGAATTGCCTGAGGTGATTACCTCCACGCTTTTCCGTGACGGGAAACGCCGATTCCCCGGCGTCTGCCGGAATGGAGACACCGGGGGCCGGAGAATCCGCGCGCGCGGGCAACGGGCGGGGGCGGACCGGAATCCGGCCGCCCCCGGAGAAAACCCTCTCTTTACCATTCCTTGAATGGTCGATGTGCGCTCAGTGATCGCTCGCCAGGGAACGCCGACGGCTCGCGAGGCTCCGGATGGAGGGCCCCAGGGGGCGCGCCGGCGCGGCACTCGCCAGCCGTCGCGCGAGGTCCGCGACCACCGGCGCCTCGAACACCGTCCGGACCGTGAGCTCCAGGCCCAGTGCCGAGCGGGCGCGGTTCACCAGCTTCGCGGCGGCCATCGAACTCCCGCCGAGCGAGAAGAAGTCGTCCTCCCTGCCGACCGCCGTCACCGCCAGGACGTGCTCGAACAGCAGACACGCCTTGCGCTCCCACTCCGTGCGGGGCGGCTCCCCGCCCGGCGAGGCGGCCGCCGGGAGGGCCGGGAGCGCCCGCCGGTCCAGCTTGCCGTTGCCGGTCAGCGGCAGCGCGTCGAGCGCGACGAAGGCCGACGGCACCATGTACTCCGGAAGCTGCGCCGCGACGTGCCCGCGCAGCACCGACGGGTCCGGGCAGCTCTCCCCGGACACCGGCACCACATAGGCGACCAGCCGTTTCTCCCCGGACTCCGACGTCCGCGCCAGCACGGCGGCCTGGGCGACCCCCGGGCAGCCGGACAGCACGGTCACGATCTCGCCCGGCTCGATGCGCACCCCGCGGATCTTCACCTGGTCGTCGGCGCGCCCCAGATAGTCGAGCTCGCCGTCGGGCCGCCACCGGGCGAGGTCGCCGGAGCGGTACATCCGCGAGCCGGGCGGGCCGAACGGGTCGGCGACGAAGCGCTCACCGGTCAGGCCCGGCCGGCGGAGATACCCGCGCGCCACGCCGTCGCCCGAGAGATACAGCTCGCCCACCACCCCGACCGGCACCGGGTTCAGCTCGCCGTCCAGCACATAGGTCCGACTGTTCCACACCGGCGCGCCGATCGGGGCCGCCGCGGGCCAGTCGTCCACGGCGGGCGGCAGGGTGTACCCGGTCACCACATGGGTCTCCGAAGGGCCGTAGTGGTTGTGGAGCCGCACCCACGGACGGCGGCGGTGGAAGGCGATCACGTTCTCCGACAGCCGCAGCGCCTCCCCGGCCTGCAGCACATGGCGCAGCGAGCGGAGTTCCAGGTTCCGTTCGTTCGCCGCCTCGTACACCCCGCCGACGACCAGATCGGGTGCGAAGAACTCGGTCACCCGCTCCCGGTCCAGCCAGCCGGCCAGCTCCGCCGGGTCGAGCCGGGTCTCCTCCGGGGGAATCAGCAGGGACTTGCCGTTGAGCAGGGTCGCCAGGAACTCGTGGATCGACGCGTCGAACGTGATCGAGCTGAACTGGGCCACCCGGGCCCCGGGTTCGACCGGGACGGCGTGCCGGTTCCAGGCCAGCAGGTTGTTCAGCACCCGGTAGGTGACCACGACGCCCTTGGGGCGGCCGGTCGAGCCGGACGTGTAGATCACGTAGGAGGGGGAATCCGGTGCCGCACCGGTGCATTGATCAGGCGTCGGATTCTCCTCCGGCTGCCGCCGCAGGGCCTCGGCGGTCCCGGCCGAGTCGAGCGGCAGCACCGGGACGCCGGGCGGCAGCAGGCCCTCGGCGCCGAGGGTCAGGGCCAGCACGGGGCGGCAGTCCTCGGCGATGTACGCGATCCGGTCCGGCGGGAACGACGGGTCCACCGGCACATACACCGCCCCCGCCTTGAAGATCGCGAGGAAGGCGACCAGGAGCTCCGCGGAGCGGGGCAGCAGCACGCACACATGGTCCTCGGGCCCGACGCCCCGCTCCACCAGCAGCCGGGCCAGGCGGTTCGCCCGGGCGTTCAGCCCGGCGTACGAGAGCGTCGTCTCCCGGTCCGTCACCGCGACCCGGTCCGGGGTCCGGGCGGCCTGCTCCTCCAGCTGCCGGCTCAGCGGGGCGGGCGGCAGCGCCGCTGCGGTGTCGTTCCAGCCGTGCAGCACCTGGCGGCGCTCGGCGTCGTCGAGCAGACCGATGGCGGCGAGCGGCCGGTCGGGGTCCTCGACCACGGCCCCGAGCAGGTCGACGAGCCGCTCCAGGAGCCGCTCCACCGTCGCACGGTCGAACAGGTCGGTCGCGTACTCGACCGTGCCGGCGATCCCCGCGTGCTCCCGCTCCTCGGAGCGCTGCTCCGCGATGCTGAACAGCAGGTCGAACTTGGCGGTGCCGGTGCCCAGTTCCTCGGAGGAGGCGGCGAGCCCGGGCAGCGAGAGCCCGCTCCCGCCCGCGTCCTGGAACACCAGCATGGTCTGGAACAGCGGGTGCCGCGCCCGGGTCCGCACCGGGTTGACCGCCTCCACGACATGCTCGAACGGCACGTCCTGGTGGTCCAGGGCGGCGAGCGTCGCCGTCCGCGCCCGCCCGAGCAGCTCGCGGAACCCGATCCGCCCGGAGACGTCGGTGCGCAGGACCACGGTGTTGACGAAGAACCCGACCAGTTCGTCCAGCAGTTCGTCCGGCCGGCCCGCCACCGCCGACCCCAGCGGAATGTCGTCACCGGCCCCCAGCCGGTGGAACAGGGCCGACAACGCCGCCTGCACCACCATGAAGAGCGTGGCCCCGTTCGAGCGGGCCAGCCCGGCCAGCCCGGCGTGCAGCTCCGGGCCGATCCGCAGCGCGATCCGCGCGCCGCGATGGGTCGCGCCCGCCGGGCGGGGACGGTCGTACGGAAGGGGCAGCTCCTCGGGAAGATCGCGCAACGCCTCGCGCCAGTAGGCCAGTTGCCCGGCGAACCGGCTTCCGGGATCGGCCGCCCCGCCGAGCAGCTCGCGCTGCCACAGGGTGTAGTCGGCGTACTGGACGGGCAGCCGGGGCCGGTCCGGCGCCGCGCCGGCCCGCCGCGCGGCGTACGCCCGCTCCAGATCGCGGGCGAACGGCCCGTCGGACCAGCCGTCCGACGCGATGTGATGGAACACCAGCAGCAGCACGGACCCGCCGGCGTCCGTCTCGAACAGCACGGCGCGCAGCGGCACGTCCCGGGTCAGGTCGAACGGCTCGGCCGCCGCCCGCCGCAGCTCCGCGTCCAGCTCGCCCGCGGACGTCCGGACGGTCCGGAGCGGGGGACGGGCCGACCCGGCGTCCAGCACCAGCTGGCAGGGCTCCCCGTCGGTCTCCGGATACACCGTGCGCAGGGCCTCGTGCCGTTCCACCACGTCGCCCAGCGCCGCCTCCAGGGCGGGGAGGTCCACCGCACCCGCCAACCGGTGGACGGAGGGCAGGTGGTAGAGCGCCGACGGCCCCTCCAGGCTGTTGATGAACCACAGCCGGCGCTGGGCGAACGACAGCGGCAGGCGCCCCGGGCGGTCCCGGCGCGACAGCGCCGGACGGGTCCGCTCCGCCCCGTCGAGCCGGGTGCCGAGCGCGGCCGCCGTCGGCGCCTCGAACAGGGTCCTGATCGGCAGCTCCGCGCCCAGCGCCGCCCGGATCCGGCTCGCCAGCCGGGACGCCGACAGCGAATGGCCGCCGAGCGCGAAGAAGTCGTCGTCCACCCCCGCCCGGGGCAGGCCGAGGACCTCGGCGAACAGCCCGCAGAGGATCTCCTCCCGGTGGGTGGCGGGCGCCCGCCCGGTCCCGGCGCCGGAGCCGAAGTCGGGGGCGGGCAGGGCCTTGCGGTCCACCTTGCCGTTGGCGGTGAGCGGCAGCGCGTCCAGGACCACCACCAGCGACGGAACCATGTGATCGGGCAGCCGCTCCCGGGCGAGGCCGCGCACCGACACGGGCAGCCGGTCCGAGCCGGCCGCCCCGGAGGTGACATAGGCGACCAGACGCTGGTCGCCGGCGGCGTCCGGGCGGGCGACCACGACGGCCTGGTCCACGTCCGGGTGGCGGGTCAGCGCCGCCTCGACGTCGCTGGGCTCGATCCGGTGCCCCCGGACCTTGACCTGGCCGTCCGCGCGGCCGGCGAAGACCAGTTCGCCGTCCATCGACCAATGGGCCCGGTCGCCCGTGCGGTACATGCGGGCGCCCGGCGGGCCGAAGGGGTCGGCCGTGAAGCGCTCCGCGGTGAGGGCCGGACGCCCGTGGTAGCCGCGGGCCACCCCGGCGCCGGCCAGGTACAGGTCCGCGGTGACCCCCGGCGGCACCGGTCGCAGCCGCTCGTCGAGCACGTACGCCCGGGTGTTGGCGATCGGGCGGCCGATGGGCGGCGCCCCGTCCCCGTCCTCCGCCCCGACCCGTGCGGCGGTGGACCAGACGGTGGTCTCGGTCGGGCCGTAGAGGTTGGTCGTCCCGCCGAGCGACCGCAGCGCGCCGGCCAGACGCGCGGGCAGCGCCTCGCCGCCCACCAGGACGCGGAACCCCGGCGGTGCGCCGCCGAGGTCCGCGAGCTCCGCCGACAGCACCCGCCACAGCGACGGCGTGGCCTGCATGACCGTCGCCCGGCCGCGTCGAAGCAGCGCGGCCAGCTCGGCCGGGTCCAGCACCGTCGCCCGGTCGGCGAGGATCACCCGGGCGCCGGCGAGCAGCGGCAGGTACAGCTCCAGCGCGGCGATGTCGAACGCGATCGTGGTGACGGCCAGCCACCGGTCGTCCTCGCCGAGCGGGAAGCGGCCGGCCATGTCGGCCAGGAAGTTCGCCAGGTTGGCGTGGGTGACCACCACGCCCTTGGGGCGGCCGGTCGACCCCGAGGTGTAGATCACATAGGCGGCCGATCCGGGCCGCGGCGGCCCGCCGCGCTCGGCGTCGCCGAGCGCCCCGCCGTCGAGCCCGGCGAGCGCGCGGACGGTGTCCGGGGCGTCGAGCAGCACAGCGGCGGGGCCGGCCGGGGGCAGCCGGTCCCCGGCCGCGGCGTCGGCCACCACCAGGACGGGCGCGGCGTCCCGGAGCACGTCGGCGACGCGTTCGGCCGGATAGGCCGGGTCCACCGGCACATAGGCCGCACCGCACCGGAGCACCCCCAGCAGGCAGGCCGGCAGGTCCACCGAGCGCCCCAGGAGGAGGGCGACCCGGTCGCCGGGGCGGACGCCCCGCGCCAGCAGCAGGCGCGCGATCCGGTTGACCCGGGCGTCGAGATCCCCGTAGCGGATCTCCGCCCGGCCGGCGACCACCGCGACCCGGTCCGGGGTGCGTGCGGCCTGCCGCTCGAACAGTTCCGGCAGGGCGGCGCGCGGCTCCGGCACGACGGGGCCCTGCCAGGTCTCCGGGATCTCGCCGTGCCGGAGCCGGTCGTCCGTCTCGGGCCCGCCGGACCCGGTCCGGGCGGTACGGGGTCGGGGAGAGGAAGGCGTAGTCACAGGCGTGCTCCCGGGCTGGGGTCGGTCGAGCAGACGGGCTGCTCCGTTCCGGACGCGGTGTGTCCGGGGGCGTCCCGTCATCGGTGATCACGGGACGGACCCCGGGGTGGCTCCCGGGGCGCGGACCCGCCGTCGGGTCCGCCGCTCCCGGGCACGAGCGGACCGTCGCCCGGCGCCGCCGACGGACCGGGCGGGCGCGGGGCGACGGCGGGGTCAGCTCTCGGCGGGCGCGGGCTCGCGAAGGCTCTTCGGCCGCAGATCGGTCCAGTGGGCCTCCACGTACTCCAGGGCGGCGGCGCGGTCGCCGGGACCGAACACCACCCGCCAGCCGGCGGGCGCCTCGGCGCGCGCCGGCCACAGGGAGTGCTGGTCCTCGTCGTTGACCAGCACGTGGAACGTGCCCTCGTCGTCGTCGAAGGGGTTGGTGGTCATGGTTTCGCTCCCATGTCGACTGGTTCGTGACCGGCTCGGGGGACGGGCCGCGCCGGTCCGCCCCCGAGGGGCCGGGGACGGGTCCGGGGCCCTGCCGCGGGCGGAGGGCCCGGACGCGGTCACCGCCGCGCGTCGGCCGCGACCGGGGCCATCAGCTTCAGCAGCTCGTCCAACGCCTCGAAGAAGCCCTCGATCTCCGCGACGTCGTTGTACAGGTACGCCGAGACCCGCAGGGTCTCGCCGCCCGCCAGCTTGGTGACCAGGGGCTGCGCGCACATGTGCCCGCTGCGCACCATGTAGCCGTACGAGTCGCTGAGCAGCCGGGCGATCTCGCCGGCGGGCACGCCGTCCGTCAGCCGCAGGGTCGCCAGCGCGATCCGGTCGGTCCGGTCCGGGGGACCGATGAGCCGCACCCCGGGGCGCGCGACCGCCCCGCCGACCAGGGCCGCGCAGAGGTCCTGGGCGTGCCGGTGGAGTTCCGGGCCGTCCACCGCCTCCAGATAGCGGATCGCCGCCGCGCTGCCGATGACGGAGGCGATGTCGGGCGTCCCCGTCTCGAACCTGAACGGGATGCGCCGCTCCACGCTGCCGTCGAGATCGACCCAGTCGACCATGCCCCCGCCGACCGAGAGCGGACGCAGCTCCGCGAGCAGCGCGCTCCTGCCGTAGAGGCAGCCCACCCCGGTGGGCCCCAGCATCTTGTGCATCGAGAACGCCATGAAGTCGGCGTCGAGCTCCCGCACGTTGACACGCCGGTGCGGCATCGACTGCGCGGCGTCCAGCACGATCACCGCGTCGCAGGCGGCGCGCACCTCGGCGATCAGCTCCTCCACCGGGTGCACGACCCCGGTGACGTTGGAGCAGTGCGTGAGCGCCACCACCCTCGGCCGGCCGCGCAGCAGCGCCCGGAAGTGGTCGCGGTCGAGGCGGCCGTGCTCGTCCACCCGGGTCAGTTCCAGGCGGCCGACCCGCCGCCACGGCAGCAGCTGGGAGTGGTGCGCGTCCAGGCAGCCCACGACGTAGGCGTCCGGGTCCAGGCCCAGCCCGGCGGCGACCAGGTTCAGCGCCTCGCTGGTGTTGCGGACCAGCACCACCTCGTTCGCCGCGGCGCCGATGTACCGGGCGATCACCGTCCGGGACGCCTCGTACGCGTCGGACGCCTCCTCGGACAGCCGGTGCTTGCCCCGGTGGATGTTGGCGCCGTTGGACTCGTAGTACTCGGTGACGGCGTCGATGACCTGACGTGGCTTCAACGTGGTCGCGCCGTTGTCCAGGTAGGAGATCGCCTGTCCGTCGATCTCCCGCCGCAGTGCCGGGAAGTCGCCCCGGCGGGTGTTCCGGATCGTCATCGCGCACCTTCCGCGGAGATGTGGGAGACGCAGGGCTGGAACTTCCCGCTGCGTTCGCAGGCGATGTAGTCCACGGCCTCCAGCTGGACGCGGCCGGGCGCCAGGGCCTCGGTCAGGCGGAGTTCCAGCTCCGCGGCGTCCTCGGGCCGGGCCGTCTCGTTGGCGACGTACCGGAAGGTGCACGCACCGGTCCGGTCCTGCTCCAGCTTGTAGAGATCCATCCAGGGGGCGTCCCCGACCACGGCGTCCACGGCGCCCGGGGTGACGACGCGGCCGTCCCGCAGCCGGACCATGTGGGTGGCCCGGCCCTCGATCCGCACCACGGGCAGATCGCTGCCGCAGTCGCAGGCGTCGCCCAGCGGGGTGAAGTGGTCCCCGGTGGCGTACCGGATGCGCGGGATCAGGCCGTCGTCCACCGTGGTGACGTACAGCTCGCCCGCTCGGCCCTCCTCGACGGGCTTGCCGTCGCTGACGAACTCCACGTAGAAGTCACGGTCGTTGATGTGCCGGTTGCCGCGGTGGCACTCGAAGCCCAGATACCCCAGCTCCGACATGCCGATCATGTCGCCGATCGGCAGGTCCGGCCCCATGAAGTCCTCGATCTGCCGGCGGGCCACACGGGTCATCAGGGTGTACCCGCACACCATGTGCAGGGGCCGGGACGAGGTGATCCGCCGCCCCAGCCGCCGCGCCCACCTGGCCAGGAAGGCGAAGTGCGTCGGGTCCACCACCAGCATGTCGGGCTGGTAGAGCTCGATCTCGTCGAGCGCCTTGACGATCTGCCACTCCGGGGTCGCCAGCAGGTCGTGGGCGACGGTCAGCACCAGGGTGCCGTCGGGGAGCGTCCGGTCCTCCAGGGTCGAGAAGCCCGTCGCGCACTCCACGTCCGAGCAGTTGGGCGGCGCGAACCGGCAGATCCTGGGCCGGCTGCCGGGCCGCCACAGCTCGTCGAAGCGGCGGTTCACCCCGATCGCCGTCGCCTGACGCCTCGCCAGATCGTAGGCCAGGATGGCGCTGTTGAGCCGGTCCCCGGACGTCCCGGAGCTCTGGAAGCGCATGACATTGGGCGAGTTGAGGGTGTACCCCTTGGCCAGCACGCCCGCCGGGAAGTTGCGCCGGTAGTGCGGCTTGGAGGTCGGCGGGATGCGGAGGAGGTCCTCCGCGTCCCGGATGTCCTCCGGGCGAAGGCCGTTGGCCTCCATGTGCTCGCGGAAGAAGACCGTGTTGTCGAACGCGTACGCGATCTCTTCCCGTACGGCCTCGAACGTCATCGGATCGCTCATGCCATGGCCACCAGCACGGAACGGGTCCCGGTGTAGGGCCTTCTGCCGTGTGCGAACTGCTCGTTGTCGACGATCACGACATCGCCCTCCTCCCAGGGGAACGCGATCTCCTCCGCCGCGTAGGCCTCCCGCACCGCGGCCAGATCGCCCGGGTCCAGCGGACTGCCGTCGCCGTACAGGGCGTTGCGCGGCAGCTCGTCCTCCGAGAAGCTCTCGCGCAGCTCGCGCTCCACGCTCGCGGGCAGCGAGCTGACGTGGAAGAGGTGCGCCTGGTTGAACCAGACCCGCTTCCCGGTCTGCCGCGACTCCAGCGTCGCCTGCACCACGTGGCGGGTGCGCAGCCGCTCGCCGCCCAGCCACTCCGCCAGGATGCCGTGCCGCTCGCAGTACGCGTCCACCTCGGCCCGGTCCCGCGCCTGGAACGCCTCCTGCCAGCTCAGGTCCAGCCCGTGGCCGAAGTTCCGCACGTACATCACGCCGTGCCGCTCGAAGCGCTCCCGAGTGGCGGCCGGCACCCGGTCGTGGACCCGGGCGCTGTCGGCCAGCGGCGTCTGGCCGCCCGTGGCCGCCGGGACCATGCAGGCGAGGAACAGCGTGTCCGGCCACGCGTCCGTGTACGACATCTCGTTGTGCAGCGGAATCGTCTGCTCGGGCGGGTACTCCGTCGAGGTGAAGACCCGGTCGTCCACCCGGGTGCGCGGGGTGGAGCGGTTGTCGTAGTCGCGCAGCTCCCCCGACAGGGCGGTGGCGAGCTCGCCCAGCCCCTTCGCGTCGAGCGGGCTGAAGCCGCGCAGCAGCACGGCCCCGTGCTCGTCGCGCAGCCGGGCCAGCGTCCCGCCCGAACCGGCCAGCCACTCCCGCGCGTCCAGCCGGCCCACGGCTGGTGTGCACGACACCGCCCGCGTCCCGTCGAACAGCGGAGCCACCCGGACCAGCGCCTCGCTGCTCACCGAGATGGACTTGCGCGCGCCGCCGAAGCGTCCCCTCGGGCCCGCCTTGGTCTCCTGCGGCATCATTCCCCTCCCGCCTTCTTCTCCAGGAGCTGGTCGATGAACTCGGCGAGCTCCGACACGACCGGCCGCTCGAACAGGCTGCGCAGCTTGATGTTCACCTTGAACTCGTCGCGCAGCCTGGCGATCAGCTGGGTCGCCAGCAGCGAATGCCCGCCGATCTCGAAGAAGTCGTCGTCGGCGCCCGCGCTCTTCAGCAGGAGGAGCTGCGCCATGATGTCGGCGACCTTCTTCTCGGTCGGCGTGCTGGGCTCGACGTACGACGTGGAGCCCTCGTGGTACGAGCCCGGCGCGGGCAGCATCGACGCGTCGATCTTCCCGGTGGTCGTCAGCGGGAAGGAGTCCAGCGCCACCAGATGGGCCGGCATCATGAACTCCGGCAGGTGCTCCGCCAGGAACTCGCGGAGCCACTCCGCGGACCCGCGGCTGCCCTCGGCATCGGTCAGATAGCCCACGATGTGCGCGGCGGTGCTCTCGCCGGCCACCACGGCCACACTGCCCGTCACCCTCGGGTGCCGGCGCATGACCGCCTCGATCTCGCCCAGCTCCACCCGGAACCCGCGGACCTTGATCTGGCGGTCGATCCGGCCGAGGAACTCGACGCCGCCGTCGGGCAGCAGCCGCGCCCTGTCGCCGGAACGGTACATCCGCGCCCCGGGCGCCGGGCTGAACGGGTCGTCGACGAACCGCCCCTGCTGCTCCGCCGTCCCGGCCAGGTAGCCCTGGGACACGGAGGATCCGCCGATCCAGAGCTCGCCCGGCACCCCGGCGGGCACCGGCCTGCGTCCGGCGTCCAGGACGTAGACGCGCGCGTGGCGCATCGGCCTGCCCAGCGGCACCGTCGATGCCAGGGCGGCCAGTTCGTCGGAGACGACCTCGCCGCAGAGCACGCCGACGGTCGTCTCGGACGGGCCGTAGTGGTTGAAGAGCCTGCAGTCGCCGAGGAATCCACGGAACAGGTTGTACGTGCCCCAGCCGACCGGTTCGCCGCCGATCACCAGTGCCTGACGCGGCATCAGCTTCTCCGGGGCGTCGGCCACCGCGAAGACGGCCTCCAGGTGCGAGGGCGTGATCTTCAGCAGGTCGTAGCTCTCCCCGGCCAGCAGTTCCGCCAGCGCCTGCGCGTCCGAGGAGACGTCCGCGGCGACCACCCGCAGCCGGCCGCCCGTCATCAGCGGCGGGAACAGGGCGGTGTTGCCCAGGTCGGTGCCCAGGGTGCTCAGGGCGACGGAGTCGACGGGGCCGGTGAGCCCCAGCCGGTCGAGCACGCCGTCCAGATAGGCCGCGAGCTGTCCGTGGCCGACCAGCACACCCTTCGGCGTGCCGGTGGAGCCCGAGGTGAACAGGACATAGGCGGGGTCGTCGTCGGCCGTCTCCACGTCGGGGCGCTCGTCGCCGCGCCCGGCGCAGACCGTCAGGCCGGCGTCGACGAGGACCACGCCGCGGTCCGTCGGGAGCTCCGGGGCCGTCCCGGCGGTCGCCACCACATGGCCGAACCCGACCGCGTCCACGATGGCGGACCGGCGCCCCGGCGGCAGGTTCGGGTCGACGGGGACGTAGCCCGCGCCGGCCTTGGCGATCGCCAGCATCGCGACGACGGCCACGTCGGAGCGTTCCAGGCAGAGCCCGACCAGGGCCCCGGGCATCACCCCGCGCGCGACCAGCTCGTTGGCCAGGCGGTTGGCGGCCCGGTCGAGCTCGTCGTAGCTCCAGGTGCGGGCGTCCGACCGCATCGCCACCGCGTCGGGCGTCCGCCGCGCGCTCCGCTCGACCTGGCGGTGCCAGTGGGCCGCGGGCCGCTGCGGCGGCTCGGCGGCGTTCGTGGCCGCGACCAGGGCCCGCGCGGCGTCCTCGTCCAGCATGGGCAGCGCCCGCACCGGGGCCGAGAGGTCGTCGCCGCCCAGCGCCGACAGGGCGGCCCGCAGGCAGGCGAGCAGCGCCTCGGCGCCCCCTTCGGCCATGCCCCCGGCCCGGTGGCGCAGCCGGAGCCGGATCTCCTCGCCCGAGCCCCGCGCCCAGAGGGTGACCTTGCGGGCGTCGTCGTACGGTTCGGTCCACAGCCCGGAGAGGGCCGGCGCGCCCGGCGCGGTGAGCTCCGCGGCGTCGGCGAACCGGAAGCCCGGGATGCCGCCGGTGTGCTGCCGGGCCGGCTCCATGGAGCTCTCGTCCGCGTTCTCGGAGGTGTCGGTCTCCAGGTCCACCGACCGCAGCAGACCGCTCAGCGTCGTCTCGTCGGATATCGCGGCGAACAGCGGCATCGGAGTCTCGAAGTGCCCGACGGAGGCGGCCATCTCACCGAACGGCCGCCGGGTGAGCATCGTCTCGACCGCCAGGTTCTCCGGCCGTCCGGTGGCGTGCCAGAGGGCCGTGATCCATCCGGTCAGCAGGACGCCGCGCAGGCCGCCGCCGGACGTCCGGGCGAGGGTCCGCAGCTTCTTCGCCAGGGGCGCCGGGACCGTCCACTCCAGCTCCTCGTGCCCCGGCTCGTCGGAGCGGATTTCGAGCGGCAGACGCAGCGGCGGCAGGGCCGCGAGCCGGGCCTCGCGGTCGGCCGCGATCTCCTTCTGCCGCTTGCCGGGCGCCCCCTCCTCGAACTGCCACTGGGCGTAGTCGGCGTACTGGAGGACGTCGTCCCGCTGCCACGCGGCGCCGCCGAGCCGTGCGGCGTACGCCTGCTGCAGATCCCGGAAGAAGATCTCGGCCGAGGCCGCGTCCATGCTCAGCCGCGGCGCCGACACGACGAGCGACCGGTCCCCGCCGGCGTGGGCGAAGAGGGTCAGGCGCACCGCGTGCGCCTCGTCCTCGTCGTGGCCGGCGTACAGCTCCTCGCGGACGAGACCGGTCAGCGCCGCGTCGTCGCCGGAGCGCTCCGACACATGGATCAGCGGCTCGTCCTCGATCACCATGAGCACGGTGCTGTTCTCGCCGAGGACCTTGCGGTAGGCGGTGCGGAGGCTCTCGTGCACGGACGCCACGTCGTGCGCCGCGCGCTCCAGCACCTCACGGTCGAGGGGAGCGGCGAGGCGCACCCCGGCCACCGTCCGACGCCCCCGCTCGCCGGAGGCGAGGCCCAGGACGTGCTCCTGCTGCTTGGACAGGCGAAAACCGTCCCATGTCTGGGAAGTCAGTTCTGTTCCGTGTCGATGCATAGTTCGCCTCCCGTGAATTTGTTCCAGGTGCTGATCGCGTCCGGCCCGAGGTATTCGGCGGCCATCTTCCAGAACCCGCCGTATTCCGTCGGCAGGTCCACCAGTGAATGACCGACCTGCGGCGGCATGTGCGCCAGGACGTCGCCGAGTTTCATGCGCAGGAGGTCCAGGAAGGCTTCCCGGTCCATCGGAATGTCCGCACCGGTCCGCCGGTCCTTGATCTCCGGCTCCCCGTTCGGGCGCATCACATTGCGGAAACTCTTCCCCAGGGACGAGTAACTCATGACGGAGAAATTGAAGATGACCTGCTCCACCTGTGGCCCGACGACCTCGCGGACCTCGACGCGCTTCCAGTCCGGAATGGACTCGACGTCGTCGTTGTGCAGCCCTTCCGTTCCGTAGACCCCGTGGAAGAGCCCGGCGACGCAGATGTGCTCCTTCGCCTTCATGTCCTGGAGGATGTTGCACGCCCGAAGCATGTGGTCCATCAGGGTGACGTCCTGGTGCGCCACTTTGTGCATGCCCAGCCGAACGAGTTCGCTTCGGTATTTCTGAGCGTCGATCACCTAACACTCCTTGCTGGCCGTTTGCTTCCTGTTTTCGGCGCCGACATCGGAGATCTGCCGGATTCTCCGGATGGGCGAGATCAGGGTCATGGCCGCCGGAATCAGATACCCTCCGCCGATCACGGCGATCGTGGGCCTGGTGCCGATGGCCTCGCCCAGGAATCCGCCGACGAGCGCCCCGAGAGGCAGGGTTCCCCATACGAGGAACCGGATGGCGGCCGTCGTCCTCCCCATGAGGTGCTCGGGCGTGATCACCTGTCGAATGCTGATGACGTTGACGTTGAAGAGCGGCTGACTGGCGTTGATGAGCATGAACCCGGACGCGACCACGACGACGGCCAGGAGCGAGGACCCGTCGGCCGTGACCAGGAGGATTCCGCCGGCGCCGGCCGAGCACATGGAGAGCAGGATTCCGCGCCCCAGGCCGCACCACCGGTTGACGGCCCCCATGGTCAGGACCCCGATGACCGCGCCCACGCTTCCGGCGAGCACGACGACGGCGACGGTGGCGGCGCTCAGGCCCAGATCACGTGCGAGATAGACGAAGAAGACCGCCAGCAGGGCCTGGTAGAGCAGATTCCAGGTCGCGCCGATGAGGGCGTTCCAGCGCAGAAAACCGGTGTCGCGGATGAAGCGGAGTCCGGCCTTGAAATCCGACCAGAGCGAGGACTCCCGGGGTGCCGAGGGCGCGGGCTCCGCGGTGCGCGTCCCATGGACGAACAGCGCCGACAGCGCGAACGAGAGCGCGTCCGCCGCGATGGAGACCGGCACCGACACGACCTTCAGAAGCGCCGCGGCCACCCCCGGGCCGGACATCTCGGCCACGGACCGGCTCGTCTCGAGCCAGCGATTGGCCGTCAGCAGATCGCCCGGCTCCACGACGGAGGTGAGGACGCTCTGGTAGGCGATGTCGAAGAAGACCGTGCAGGAGCCCACCGCGAAGGCGATGACGAAAAGCCACTCGATGGTCAGGGAGTCGGAGAAGGAGGCTATCGGAATGAGGCCCAGCAGTGCCGCACGGATCCAGTCCGTGACGATCAGTACGGTACGCGGCCGCCAGCGGTCGACGAGAACGCCGGCGACCAGACCGAAGACCATAAAGGGCGCCCGTTCCAGCGCGGAGAGAACGCCCACTTCCGACACGCTCGCGTGGAGCAGTGATATCGCGATGAGGGGAAAGGCGATGAGGGTGATCTGGGAGCCGAAAACCGAGATGGACTGAGCACACCAGAGCCGGCGGAAGTTCGGCCGTTCGACGGCGAACGACCACCACTTCTGCCGTGCGGACATCACATCGTCCATAAAACCTCGCCCGTAGAAATACGCGGGTGCTCGCCGCTCGGCGAGGCTCCCTCCGGTCCTTGGCAGCCGTGAAAGTAGACGACCCTGGTTACAAGGCGGTTATGCGATCGGGGGCGGCGGAACCGGCTCTCCCCGCACGTCCTTCCGCAGGGCGGGTGGATTTCGTAACCGGAGCGGAACCGGGGCCGGCTCGCGTAACCGCGGCGAAACCGGGGAGGGGCTTTCGTAACCGGATCAGAACTGCGGCGCGGCGTTCGTGACCGCGGCGGAACCGGCGAGCGGCATTCGTAACCGAAGCAGAACTGGGGCCGCCTACGCTGGCACCCGCTCGCAGGCGGTGAACCGGCCACAAGGGGGCGGACGGTCAGCCCCCTTCACCACTCGGACGACGAGGCGCAATGCCCCGGAAATTCGATGGGCCGTTCCCGAATCCCTGTGAGCCGAGGCAGGAATCCGGAGGTTCCCGGACCGGGACGGCCGGCTCGAAGTCACCCCGGATCCACGGAACCGGACGCCCCGCACGGATATCCGACGTGGCCGTCGAAAGCCGCCGGCGGTTTCGGCCGCACGCGTCCCGATCTTTTCAGCCCGCCAGTTGGGAGAGCCCGCATGATCCAGTCGTCTCTGGCGCAGCAGCGGTTGTGGTTCCTCAATCAGTTGGAGGACGCCGACGCCGCCTACAACCTGCCCTTCGT